>CAYLYE010000036.1:222-36416 GCA_964387325.1 uncultured Planctomycetaceae bacterium | reverse complement strand
GCTGATGGGCACGCGCGTCGAGCGCGGACGGCGGTCCTGGCGCGCATAGCCGAAATACGGGATCACCGCGGTCACTCGCGCGGCCGACGAGCGCTTCAGCGCATCGGCCATGATGAGCAGTTCCATGAGGCTGTCGTTCACCGGTGGACATGTCGGCTGCATCAAAAACACATCTCGGCCGCGAATGTCCTCGTCGATCTTGCACGAGATCTCACCGTCTGGAAAGTTGCTCAGGGTATTGGCCCCCAGCGAAATCCCCAGGTACTCGCAAATCTTCTTCGCGAGGGTCGGGTTCGAGCGGCCGCTAAACAACTTCAGATCGTTCATGGTGCGTTGGGTTTCGTCAGGGCGAAGGGGGGTGATTCGTTAGCGAACACGGGTTAACGCGGCCTCGACGGCGGCAAGTTCATCGACCGTGTTGATGCTCAGCGCCTCAATCGGCTTGAGGATCGGCAGCGCCTCGACTGCCTTGCCGCTCTGGGCGAGCAGCGCCGGACAGTCCGTCAGGTAATACTCGCCCTGTGCGTTCGTGGGCTTGATCTCCAAGAGCACACGCAGCAGGTCACGGCACTCGAACACGTAGGTGCTCATGTTCACTTCGGTAATACTTCGCTGCTCGGGGGTGGCGTCTTTTTCTTCAACAATACTCGTGAAGCGTCCCTGAGCGTCCCGCACAATGCGCCCCAGCCCGGTCGGGTTCTCCTTGCGGATTGTCCCCAGCAGGCAGGCGCACTGGCGTAACTCATATTGATGCAGCAGCGTTTCGACCGACGCTTGCTGAATCAGCGGCGAGTCTCCCGTGACGACCAGCACGGCCCCATTGTGATCGGCGAGCCGCTCGCGGCATACCCTCACGGCGTGGCCAGTCCCCAACTGCTCGGTTTGTTCGACAAACGAGACCCGTGGCCGGTCGGCCAAATGGGCTCGCACGAGGTCAGCGCGATACCCCACGACCACGATCGTCTCGCTAATCCCTGCACGGTCCAGGACATCGAGTACGTAATCGATCATGGGGCGACCGGCGACCGGGATCAGCACCTTGGGAAGGTCCGACTTCATGCGGGTCCCTTTACCAGCGGCGAGCACGATGGCCAATTTTCGAGACATCGTCGGAAGTATCCTTAGGGTAACGACTTAGCGACTACGACGGACAGCCCGAGCCGTGCGACTCATCAGAAGTGAACAATTTGCCATGAAGCAGGCTGCGAATCCAGGGGCAAATTCCACTTCTCTGCGGCGACACCTGGACCGTTGACGGTCGTAACTCTACCGACGTGGGCTGCCGGTGCGCTGTTCGGTGATCTCGATCGCCTTGAGCATCCCGCGGGCTTTGTTCAGTGTTTCTTGATACTCTTGCTCGGGGATACTGTCGGCCACGACCCCCGCGCCGGCCTGGACGTAGGCCGTGTTGCCTTGCACGACGATCGTGCGTAAGGCGATGCACGTGTCCATGTTGCCGGTGAAGTCGACATACCCGACCGCGCCTGCGTACGGTCCGCGCCGCTGAGGTTCCAGCTCGTCGATGACTTGCATCGCACGGACTTTAGGCGCGCCGGAGACCGTCCCGGCTGGAAGGCAAGCACGCAGCGCGTCAAACGCGTCGCGGCCCGGCGCTAGTTGGCCGGTGACATTCGAGGTGATGTGCATCACGTGGCTGTAACGCTCGATGACCATGACGTCGCTCAATTCGACCGAGCCGTAACGAGCCACGCGACCAACGTCGTTGCGCCCGAGGTCGACGAGCATCACGTGCTCAGCACGTTCCTTGGGGTCGGCGAGCAGCTCTTCCGCCAATCGACGATCCTCCTCGGCCGTCGCGCCGCGCTTGCGGGTCCCAGCCAACGGGCGTACGGTCACCTTACCATCGACGACCCGAACCATAATCTCCGGCGAACTGCCGACGAGCGTCACCCCGGGCAGCCGCAGGTAGAACATGAACGGGCTGGGATTAACGACCCGCAGGGTACGATAGATCTCGAACGGCGACGAGCGAATCTGGGTTTGCATCCGCTGGCTGATGACCACCTGAAAGATGTCGCCTGCGCGGATATATTCCAAGCATTGCTCGACCGCTGAGCAGAATTTTTCACGCGTAAAGTTCGATTGCGTGACCAGTGTGCCATCTCCGGCAACATCAATGTCGGTCGATTGCAAATCGCAACCAGGAGCTTCGAGTTGCGCGACCACCTGATCGACGCGTGCTCGCGCCTCGTCGTACGCTTCACGCAGCCGTTCGACCGGGTACTCGTCGAGTGCCTTGATCTCGCCCGGGTGCGATTCGGCATCGTCCAGGCGAGCCAGCGCTACGACCGTGATCGTTTTGTTCACATGATCGAACACGACCATGGTGTCGAAAAAGCCAAACGACAGGTCCGGGAGTTGTCGGTCGTCGGTCGGCGCTTGCGGCAGATGCTCGACGTAACGAACCGTGTCGTAGCCTGCGTAGCCCACGGCTCCGCCCACGAATGGTGGCAACGTCGCGATCCGTGCCGCCCGCAGACCGTCGACGCGCCGCTTCAATTCCTCGATCGGGTCGGTCGACGTAAACGACTTGGTTCCCTGAAGGGTGGTGACGCGCACCTCGGAACCGCGGGCTTCGAGGTGTAAGAACGGTTGCGAGGTCAAAAAGCTGTACCGCCCCACGTTCTCGCCGCCGACGACACTCTCGAACAGACCTGCACACGAACCCTGGTCGAGCTTGTGAAAGGCGGTGACCGGCGTGAGCAGGTCCCCCGCCAAGCGACGGTAGACCGGCACCAGATGAACCCCGCAGGCCAAAGTCTGAAAGCTGGCAAAGTCGGGATAGTGGGGCATATCGACCG
Organism: uncultured Planctomycetaceae bacterium; assembly: GCA_964387325.1. Classification (GTDB taxonomy): domain Bacteria; phylum Planctomycetota; class Planctomycetia; order Pirellulales; family PNKZ01; genus CAZZBK01. The sequence goes on along the minus strand of CAYLYE010000036.1, from coordinate 33,594 downwards.
GCGGATAATTAGAGTGGCGAAGGTACGCGTACTGAACCCGTGAGACACACCCAGCGGGGGTCATGTTCGGCGAATGAGTCAGCTTACTAGCGGCAGCACAGGCCAACAAGTCGCCTGCCCTACGGCCCCCCAGGGTGCCCGGCGAGAGCAACAGACCCTTGCGGTGCGCCTATCCAGAAGTGAGCTTTTGACTTAAGGCACTTTGCGCCTCGCGCTGGTCAGATTGACACCCCCGGACCGATTGCTAGAATTCCCCTGTCTTTACGAATGAAAGTCTCTTCGCGAAGCTCTCAGGGCTTGAAGTTGCCCGAGCAAACCGGATCGAGTGGCTCATGAAGTGTCAGAAGTGCGATAAAACGGCGACGTTTCATATCACCGAACTGGTCAAAGGAGCCAAGGCGCAAGAGGTGCACCTGTGCGAGGATCACGCTCGCGAGTATCTCGCTGGCAGCGACAATGACTCGACCGAAGCAGCCGAAACCATGGCTGGAAGCGAACTTGGGCAGCAATTGGCCGTAGGACAAACGGCCGAGGAACTCGCCCGACTGGATCAGCAGGCTTGCCCAGTTTGCGGCATTACCTTCTACGAGTTTCGCAATCAGGGTCGGCTGGGGTGCCCCCACGACTATGTCGCGTTTCAGAAGGAACTCGAGCCGCTGCTGCTCAACGTGCATGGCGAGACGACCCATGTCGGTAAACGGCCGCAGCACGGTCAGCAAGGGACGGACTCGCAGACCGACCTGATCCGATTGCGACGTGAATTGAAAGAGGCTATCGCGGCCGAGGCTTACGAGCGTGCGGGCAAGCTCCGTGACGAAATACGTCGTCTTGAGGCGACTGGCAACGCGCCCCCTATTACTTAATCAAGCGGCACTCCGAACGTTGCCGAGTCAACGTTTCGGTACGCCCCCCACGAATAAGACGATCGCGTGAATATTAACGACTTGGTGACAACCAGTGGCGAGTGGCTCCGAGGCGAAGGCCCAGAGAGCGACATCGTCATGAGCAGCCGGATCCGACTGGCCCGAAATCTGGCCGACTATCCGTTCATTTCCAAGGCTTCGCCCCAAGACCGTAACGAGATCGAGCGGGTGTTGCGTGAGCGGACCGCTAAGGTGGTTTGGCCCGACACTTGGCGGCTGGAGTATTTTGATGTCAGCCGACTCGAGGAGCTCGACCGACAACTACTCGTCGAGCGACACTTGATCAGCCGCGAACACGCCGAGAGCCAGGGCGCGCGTGGTGTCGTGATCGACCAGCAAGAACAAATCAGCCTGATGATCAACGAGGAAGACCATTTGCGCATTCAGGTTGTGCATAGCGGGCTCGACCTCGTCAACGCCTGGGAACAGATCAATCGGGTCGATGACTTGATCGAATCGCATGTGACGTATGCCTTTCATCCGCAGCTTGGCTATTTGACCGCCTGTCCGACCAACGTTGGCACCGGTATGCGCGTGAGCGTGATGCTGCATCTGCCCGCGCTCGTTATCACGCGGCAAATCGACAAGTTATTTCGCTCGTTGCAGAAAATCAGTTTGGCTGTGCGTGGCTTATACGGCGAAGGCTCGCAAGCCATGGGGGATTTTTACCAGATCAGCAACCAAATTACGCTCGGGCGCAGTGAGCAAGACTTGGTCAAGCAAGTGGGCGACGTCGTGCCGACCATCATCGAATACGAGCGCAAGGCACGCAAGTTTTTGCTCGACGAAAGTCGCGAAACTCTTCACGATCGGGTTCGCCGGGCGTTCGGCATTTTGCAAAATGCGCAAACCATTAGCTCCGAAGAGACGATGCACCTATTAAGCAGTGTGCGCATGGGGATTAATCTCGGACTGATTTCGGAACTGAATATCCCGGATGTGAATCGTCTGTTCATCTACACGCAACCGGCGCATTTGCAGAAGATCAGCGGGGCGGAGCTCGACTCGGCCGATCGAAATATCGAGCGCGCTCGATTCTTGCGTCAACAACTCAACAAGCCCGACATCGCGACAAATTAACTTCCGTCTGCGAGTCGGTTGCGATCGGGTGACGATCGCGTCATATTTGCGCCAGCAGGGTAATTTTCTGGCCATCGAGCAGGGGCACTTCACCCCTCCCTGCTGCGGCATTAAGCTGAGGGGGGCGATGCAACAAGATTCGCTCGCGCAGCTTACGATGGATGAGTGTCGACGATGGCGTCCGAAACCGAGCGTGAGTCATCCGAACCGCCCCAGCCCGATCTTTCCTCGCTGGTCGCCCTATTGAAGGGCCGTGCGCTCGATTCGCTGCATGTCGGTATCAATTTAGAAGACGCTCAGGGGCGAATTATTTATGCCAATCTCGCATCGCATGCGCTGTACGACTACCCGAGCGGCGAACTAATCGGCAAGCAGTTTTCTGAGCTGCACGTTTGCACCAAGCAAGAGGCTGGTGATTTGTTGCGCGAAATGGTCGCTTCGATCGACACGCGCGGCGAGTGGCAAGGCGAGTTGGTCAATCGCCGCCGCGATGGCACGACGTTCTTCACGGAGTCGCGCGTCGTTCGTCTGCTTGGTCCAGGCGAGCCGTTTTATATTTGCATGCAGACCGACGTTACCGCCGAGCGAAAAGATCGCGAGAAGATCAAGGAAATCGAATCGCTGTTACAGCGCATGGCGAGTACGGTGAGTGAGTTGTTTTGGATCTACTCGGTCGACCGTCGGCAGTTGTTGTATCTCAGCGCCGCCTATGAGCAAATCTGGGGGCGCTCGCGAGAAGAACTGTTTCAACATCCGGAGTTGTTCTACGATTCGATTTATCCGGACGATCGTGCTCTGTTATTGTCCGTCTTCGAGGAACAGCAGCACGGCCTATTTCGTGATGAGTATCGACAGGAGTTTCGCATTGTCCGTCCCGACGGATCGCTACGTTGGGTCATGACACGCTACTCACCGGTTCGCAACGAAGCAGGACAAGTTATCCATGTCGCGGGAATCTCGGCCGACATCACCGAACGCAAGCAGGTGGAAGTCGAATTACGCGAGGTGCGTGACGAGTTGGAATCACGCATCGCCCTGCGAACTCAAGAGTTAATGCAAGCCAACGAGCGGCTCAACGCCGAATTGGCGCAGCATGTTCATACCCAACGGGCGTTGAGTGAAAGCGTTGCCACCAATCGCTTGCTATTAGAGGCGATTCCGGACCTGATCTTTAAGGTCTCGTCCGACGGCCGCTTCGTCGAGTGCTTCCCCACGGGTTCGATTGAAATGGTGGCACAGCCGGACGAGCTCATCGGTCGTCGAATTGAAGAGGTTTTACCCGCCTACATCTCCTCGCAGGCGAATGCCGGAGTGGAGCAAACGATTCGCACCGGTGAGGCTTCAAGTTTCGAATATGAATTGACCCTGGGACCGACCGCTAAGTTTTTTGAAGCGCGGATCAGTCGTTGTGAACCGGACTCCGTGCTGATCATGGTGCGCGATGTCACCGAGCGGAAGCAAACTGAAGCCGAGTTGCGGAGACACTCGGATATCCTCAATCAAACGCACGATGCCATTATTTCGACCGATCTCGAGGGGCGAATTGTCACCTGGAATCACGCTGCGGAAGTGATGACGGGCTATACGGCCACGGAGGCGATTGGCCAGCCCGTGGCCATGCTTGCTCCGCCAGAAGAAATGGACGAGATCCGCTCACGCGTCGCGCCATTGCTGGGAAAAGGGGGCGCGCATGTGATCGAAATACGCTGCCTACGAAAGAACGGCGAGGCGTTTTGGATCGACTTGCGTTTGTCGGCCTTGTGTGATCCCGCCGGACGGTCGATCGGATGCATCGGCGCCGCTCTCGATATCAGTGATCGAAAGCGAGCAGATGAGCAGACTCAACGCCTGCAACAAATGATGCTGCAAGCCGAGCGGCTCGCACGTATCGGTTCCTGGGAATGGGATTTCGAGACCGGATTGATCGAGGCCTCGCCGGAATTATTTCGACAACTCCGCATCCATCAGGATGGCTTGGCCCAGCCGACGTTTGACGTCGTTTGGAACTATATTCATCCAGATGATTTGGAGAGCGTTCAGAAGGCCGCTGCCTTGTCATTTGAGACCGGGAAAGCGCCGCCGTTGCAATTTCGCTTTCGCCTCGATGACGGCGAAATTCGTTACGTTCGTAGCGACTCGACGGTGATTATGAATGCGGCCGGCGCGCCACGATGCATCCGCGGCATTGTCCATGACATCACCGAGCAACGGCAGGCCGAAAACGAGCTTCGCGCCGGTGAACAGCGACTGCGGCAAATTCTCGATAGTATGCATATTTTCGCCGGTTTGTTCTCGACCGATGGCCGGGTGCTCGATGTCAATCGCGCCCTGCTGTCGAATGCCAGCATGGAACGAAGTAATGTGATCGGTCAAGTGTTCTGGGACACGGCTTGGTGGGCGGAATCACCCGAGGCGCGGCGACAACTGCAAAGCATCTTTGCGCGCGTGGCTCAAGGTGAAGCCGTCCGTTGCGAATTGGAGTCGCGCTCGCCTAATGCGGCAACCGTCACGATCGATGCCCAATTCAGTCCGCTGCTCGATCCCGAAGGGCATGTGACGCAAATTGTGGGATCTGGAATCGATATCTCCGAGCGGATTTCGCAACAAGCGGCGCTGCGTTTGCAACAAGAAGAAATGGCGCGCGTGCTTCGCGCCGCGTCGTTGGGCGAGTTGGCGACGGGGATCGCGCACGAACTCAATCAGCCGCTCACCGCCATGGCGGCATCGGCACATACACTCTCGATGATGATCCGGGGTACCGAGACCGAGTCTCCACGAACTCAAGCCATCTTAAAGCAAATTATCGATCAAGCCCTACGCGCCGGCGAGATTATCCGCCGGCTTCGCGAGTTTGTCGGCAAGACCCCCTCGCAACGCACGAAAGCCGATATCTCACAGGTCGTGGCCGGCGTGTTGCCCATGATTCTGCACGAGGCTCGGCTGCAAGACGTACAGGTCGTCGCCGAACTGGAGTCAGCGTTGCCGACCGTGCTCATCGATGTCGTCCAGATTCAGCAAGTGGTGCTAAATATGCTGCAAAACGCCCTCGACTCGGTGACGCTCTTCGACAACACGGCCCGACGTATCCGCCTTACGGCTGCCACAACGAGCAATGGCTGGATTCGTGTTTCTGTCGACGATAATGGGCCCGGCATTACCGCGGCCAATCGAGATCGGATCTTCGAGGCGTTTTACACCACCAAACCAACGGGAATGGGAATGGGGCTTGCTATCAGCCGTTCCATTGTTCAATCGCATGGGGGCACGATGTGGCTGGACCATCGTCAGTCGGGGGCGCTGTTTCATTTCACAATACCCTATCAATAGTTATCGAGGCGGTTTGAATGGCTGATCCAGCGACGGTTTATGTGATCGATGATGACCTGGCTGTGCTCGAAACTCTCGGCGCGATGCTCACCGAAGCGGGCTATCATGTACATACCTATTCTTCGGCCGAGAGTTTCTTGGCCGAAGATATTTGCAGCACTCCTGGTTGCTTGCTGCTCGACGTTAGAATGCCGCAAATCGGCGGTTTGGAGTTGCAGGAACTTCTTCATGCGCGCCACTCCCCCTTGCCCGTGATCGTCATCACCGGGCACGGCAATGTCGATATGTGCGTGGCGGCCATGAAGCTCGGGGCCGTTGACTTTATCGAAAAGCCATTTCACCCTGTCCGCTTGCTCTCGGCCGTGAAAGACGCCCTCGAACGCACAACCAAACCAACCGTAGCTTCGTCGTGCCCAGAGTTCGAGCAGAAAATTAAGTCGTTAACCCCGACAGAATTGATCGTGCTCAAAGGAATCGTTCGCGGCCAAAGCAATCGCCAATTAGCTGAGATGCTCGACATGAGTATGCGAACAGTCCAGTTCCGCAGAACCGAAGTGAAGCAGAAGCTGGGGATCAAAACTCGCCAAGAGTTGATGAATCTAGTCTTTCGTAGCGGATGGAATCCTGATGAAGGATCGTCGCTCGGCACCCCCGCCTGATTGAAGAAAATCGAATCTTGCCCCCACAGGGGAATTTTCGTACAATTGATTAAAACATGTGTTTTAATTATTCGATTTAATCAATTGTATGATCAACGACACTCGTCTCGACCCGCGCGACCGGATTCTGGCATCTGCCAGCGAAGTCTTTGCCACTAAAGGCTTTAAGGATTCAACCGTACGTGCTATCTGCGACCTGGCCGGTGTTAATCTGGCCGCGATCAACTATTACTTCGGCGACAAAGAGCGACTGTATATCGAGTCCATCAAGCAGGCGCACCGACAGCGGGGCGAACGGTTTCCGCTACCGCATTGGGACCCTCAGACCCCGCCGCGCGATAAGCTCCGCTCGTTTGTCGGCAATTTGCTCCAGCGTATGCTCGACGACTCGGACGACGCCTGCCACATGCAGCTCATGATGCGTGAGATGCTGCACCCCACGGCCGCGTGCGCTGAGTTGGTGCGCGATTTTATTCGCCCCCACTTCGAGCTGCTGTTGAAATTGCTCGATGAAATTGTACCGGCTGAGACCTCGCTTGCACGCCGTAAGTTGATTGCACTGAGCATCGTGGGCCAGTGTCTACACCATCGCATCACGCGGCCGGTGATTCAGTTCTTGTTTTCTCCCGACGAGTTCGCGCGGCTGAGCATCGAGACCCTCGCCGATCATATCACGCAGTTGACGCTCGACGGCATGGCCGCGCGGCCCGAGGTGACACCATGATCTGGATCGCGCTCAAAATGCTCACGGGCAATACGTTCAAGTACCTGGCGATTGTGATGGGGATCACCTTCTCGGCCTTCTTGATCGCGCAGCAAGCCTCGATCTTTTGCGGTTTGATGCTGATGACCACGAGCCAGATCCTCGATATCAATGGCGCGGACGTCTGGGTCATGGATCGCAATGTGCAATACATCGACGACCTCAAGCCCATGAGCGACAGCGAGCTATTTCGCGTACGGGGAGTGCCCGGGGTCGATTGGGCTGTGCGTCTCTATCGCGGTATCACGCGCGCTCGCTTAGCAGACGGCAACTACCAGCAAATCATCATGATCGGCCTCGACGACGCCACGCTCGTCGGCGCGCCGCATATCTTGCTGCACGGCAATTTGACCGATCTCCGCATGCCCGACGCGGTCATCATGGACGATGCCGGCTACAAGCTCCTTTGGCCCGACGACAAAGACTATCAGCTGGGCAAAACCTTTGAAATGAATGATCGCCGCGCGGTACTCGTGGGGGTCTGCGTGTCGCGCCGCACCTTCACGACCTTTCCGATCGTTTATACTCGTTACAGTCAGGCGACCTTGTTCGTGCCCCAGGAACGCAAGGTCTTGTCGTTCGTGCTTGCCAACAGCGAAGATCATCTCCCGGTCGAGGATTTGTGCCGCCGCATTGAAGACGGCACGGGCTTGCAAGCGCTTACGCGCGATCAGTTTTTTTGGAAGACAATCACGCATTACATGACCAAGACGGGTATCCCGATCAACTTTGGCATGACGGTCATTCTTGGCTTTTTGGTCGGTACGGCCGTCTCGGGCATGACGTTCTATCTCTTTACCGTCGAAAATATCAAGCAGTTTGGCGCGCTCAAGGCGATGGGGCTCGGAAATCTTCGTTTGATGGGCATGATCTTGTTTCAAGCGGCGCTCGTTGGCTTTGTCGGCTATGGCCTGGGCATGGGGATGGCCGCCTTGTTTGGCACACTTGCCAAAGGGTCGACGCATCTGGCGTTCTTCATGCCCTGGCACGTGTTGGTCGGTACCGGTGCTGCCGTTGTGCTGATTGTCATGCTCTCCAGTGTGCTCTCGTTGTGGCGCGTTTTGGTGCTTGAACCAGCCGTGGTCTTCCAAGGATAAGGTGAATGCCGTGACCACTCCCCCTCCGGTAAGAACCGGCTCAGCGGCGATCGCCTGTCGCGACGTGCGACGCGCCTTCGGTACCGGCAACAGTCAGGTGTGGGCCTTGCGCGGCGTCGATCTCGATCTCTATCCCGGTGAGTTGAGCTTGCTCGTTGGCCCCAGCGGTTGCGGAAAAACGACGTTGCTCAGTGTCATTGCCGGCATTCTGGAAGCAACCAGCGGCGAGGTCGATATCTTGGATCGGAAAATTACCTCCATGTCGGCCCGACAGAAAACACAGTTCCGCTGCCGCAACGTGGGTTTCGTGTTCCAGCAGTTCAATTTGCTGCCGGCACTGACCGCGGCCGAGAATGTCACGGTCCCGCTCGTCATTCAGGGATGGCGCAAAGCCGACGCCTTGCGCAAGGCGAATGAGTTGCTCACCGCAATGGGCATGGGTGAGCGACTGCAAAACCTTCCCAGCAAGCTATCGGGCGGACAACAGCAGCGCGTGGCCATCGCTCGCGCACTGATCCATGAGCCTCGCGTCTTGGTCTGCGATGAGCCGACGTCGGCACTCGACGCCAAAACGGGACATACGATCATGGAGTTGTTGCGCGACGTGGCGATGCAACAAGACCGCGCCGTCATTGTCGTGACGCACGATTCACGCGTGTTCGAATTCGGCGATCGAATCGCAAGAATGGAGGACGGCCGCATTACCGAATTGACCGGTCGAGTCGAGATGGCCGAGCCACACGAACCGATCGCGCACCCACATCGTTAAAGATTATACCCACCGAGATCAAGGTCCGTTGAAGTGCAGGAGTCGCACAGCATGTTTATCAAGTATGGATTACCGGCCTTTGCCGCAGTGTGTATCTTGTTCGCGATTGTGCATGTGACGGGCGCGCAGCAGAAAGAGGCACGCGTGGCGCCGGTGGCCGCTCCGCCGAAGAACCCGTTCGCTGCGACGGTCGCCGGCTCGGGCGTTGTCGAGCCGCGCACCGAAAGTATCGCCGTTGGCTCACCGTTGCCGGGCGTGGTCGTCGAGGTTCATGTGCAAGTCGGTACGGTGGTCGAGGTCGGAGCGCCGCTCTTTCGTCTCGATGACCGGCAATTGCAGGCCGAATTGCGATTCCGCGAGTCGGCGTTGGCCGCCGCGCGAGCCGATCTGGAGCGGCTCGAACGACAGCCACGCCCCGAACAGTTGCCTGTCGCGATGGCGGTGGTCAACGAGTCGGCAGCGCACATGACCGACATGGAAGACCAGATGAAACGAACCCGCGAGTTGGCCAAGCGTAATGTCGTGGCCGAGCAAGAGGTGGTCACACGCGAGCAGCAGTTTCGCATGGCCCAGGCCCAGTTCAATAAGTCCAAAGCTGAATTTGATCTGCTCCAGGCCGGTGCCTGGGATCAAGACAAGGCGGTCGCCAAAGCAGCGGTCGAACAGGCCTCGGCTCAAGTGGGACAGGTGAAAACGGAACTCGATCGACTCGTGGTCCGCGCCTTGGTCAAAGGCGAGGTGCTGAAGGTGAACGTTCGTCCCGGCGAGTTTGTTGCTGCGCCCGCCAATCAAGGCCTGATCATTCTCGGCGACGTGCAGGAGTTACATGCCCGCGTCGACATTGATGAGCACGACATCCCACGTTTCCATACCGGGGCCAAAGCCGTTGCCATGGTCAAAGGCTTTTCGCAGGAAAAGTACAACCTGCGATTTGTTCGGGTCGAGCCCTTCGTGATCCCGAAAAAATCGCTGACCGGTGACAACACCGAACGGGTCGACACCCGCGTGCTGCAGGTGATTTACGTCATCGAGCCCGGCGCACGACGGTTGTACGTCGGTCAACAGTTGGACGTATTCGTCGATGCAACCGACCCGCAGGTCACGGCCCAAGCTTCGTTCAGAAAGCCCCTGTAGTCGACGCGCGTCGGCCCGTACTGGCTATTTATCTTGCAAGGCGTGCCAGACCTTGGGGGGCGACATCGGCAGATCGGTCATGCGTTTGCCGATGGCATGGTAGATGGCGTTGGCCACCGCGGCGGGTGGGCTGACGATCGGCGTCTCACCCACCCCACGCACGCCATACGGATGCGACGGGTTCGGCACCTCGATGATCACCGCTTCGATCATCGGTAGATCCAAGGCGGTCGGCATCCGGTAGTCGAGGAAGCTGGCGTTGCGCATCCGGCCATTCGTGTCGTAGAAGTACTCTTCGTTGAGCGCCCAGCCAATCCCCTGCACCGTGCCCCCTTGCAATTGACCTTCGACATAGCTGGGGTGAATGGCCGTGCCCGCGTCTTGAATGACCGTATATCGCAAGATGGTCGTCTTACCCGTGTCGGGGTCGACTTCCACGTCGACGATATTGGCTCCGAAGCCATTCGTGAACCCCGCCGGGTCAACCGCCGCGCGGCCGATCACAGGCTCGCCGGTACTCGCTACTTTGGCGGCCAGCTCCTTGAAAGTGGCCGACTGCTTCGGCCCCTTGAAAACTCCGTCGGCAAAAGTGACCTCGTCAGCCTTGCACTCCCACAACTCAGCCGCTCGAGCGATCATCTGACGGCGAATATCGAGGGCACACTCATAGGCGGCCAGCCCGGTGGCGAATGTCACGCGACTGCCGCCGGTCACGTCGGTATAGCCGATCGAGTCGGTGTCGACGACGCGCGGCACGACGTCCTCGGCGCGAATGCCGAGTGTCTCGGCGAGTTGCATGGCGATGCTGGTTCTCGAGCCGCCGATGTCGGTCGAACCTTCGATGAGATTCACCGAGCCATCGAGATTAACGCTGGCGGTCGCGGAACTCTTGAGGCCGATATTGAACCAGAAACCGCAGGCAATGCCTCGTCCACGATTTTTACCCGTCAGCGGAGTCTTGTAGTGCGGATGATTCTTGACCGCTTCGAGCACCTCGACCAACCCGACACGCGGATAGACGGGACCATCGATGCGGCGAGTCCCTTCCTTCGAGGCGTTTTTCAAACGCAGTTCGATGGGGTCCATCTTCAATTTTTCGGCCAACTCGTCGATCACCTGCTCGCAAGCGAACGCGGCTTGCGTCGCGCCCGGAGCACGGTAGGCCGATGTGTGCGGCTTGTTCAAACAGACATCGTAGCCGTCGACGCGGCCATGTTCGAGATCGTAGCAACTGAAGACACACATGCAGCCGGGGCCAATGACTCCGCCTGGAAACGCGCCGCTGTCGTAGGCTAACCACGCTTCGCCGGCAACGAGCTTGCCGTCCTTTTTCGCGCCAAGCTTGACCCGCACGAACGAGCCAGGCGTGGGGCCGGTGGCCTCGAACACCTCGCTGCGCGTCATCTGCATTCGCACCGGTCGGCCACTCTTGCGGCTCAACAGCGCCGCGACAGGCTCAAGGTATACGCGAATCTTACCTCCGAAACCGCCGCCAATCTCCATCGGCACGCAGGTCACACGCGAGATCGGTATCTGCAGCAGCTCGGCTGTCTGATGCCGGCACGTGAACGAGCCTTGCGTGGCGGTCCATACGGTGACGTGCCCATCCTGGTTCCAAAGCACCGTACACACATGAGGCTCGATATAACCTTGATGCACGGTGGCGGTGCGGAATTCACGCTCGACGATCACGTCACACTGCTTGAACGCCTCGTCGACGTTCCCTTTTTCAAAGTGCAGATGCGTGGCGACGTTAGTACGACCGGCGAGCTTCTTGCCCATCTCATCGGTCTGTAAGTTGGCATGCAGAATGGGCGCGTCGCTCTTCATCGCATCGAGCACCCAGGTTACGCTCGGCAGCACTTCGTACTCGACCTTGATGAGCTTGAGGGCCTCTTCGGCGACATGCACATTGACCGCGGCAACGGCGGCGACCGCGTGCCCCTTATACAGCACGCGATCGTGTGCCAGGCAGTTCGCGCCGAGATGGGCGAGGTTGACCGACCCTTCGCCGAGGTCGGCAATCTTGTCGATCAGGTCAGGAAAATCGTGATACGTGGCGACCGCGAACACGCCATCGAGCTTCTCGGCGGCCGAGGTGTCGATCGACTTGACCAACGCATGGGCATGTGGGCTGCGCAAAATACGACCATGAATCAGGCCGTTGATCTGCAAGTCATTGCTATACAGCGCTCGGCCGGTGACCTTGTCGGTGCCATCGTGCCGGATGGGGCGCGTACCGATGACTTTATATTTACTATTGCCTTGTGAGGCGGCGGATTTTTTCGAGTGCGTGGACATAGTTACTTTTTCTCCCGCAACAACTGGGCGGCGTCTTGAACCGCGCGAATGATTTTGTCGTAGCCCGTGCAACGGCACAGATTGTTCGCCAGCTCGAAGCGAATATCGTGCTCCGATGGATTTGGATTCTTGTCGAGCAATGCCTTGGCTGTGACCATAAAGCCCGGCGTACAAATGCCGCACTGCAAGGCCGCGTTCTCCAGGAAGCATTTTTGCAACGGATGCAGATGCTGCACGTCGCCGAGCCCTTCGACCGTGGTGAGCGTCGCCCCTTCGACCTCAGCCGCCAGCACGAGGCAAGCGAGCACCGGCCGTCCGTTGAGAATTACCGTACACGCGCCGCAGTTGCCGTTGTTGCACCCTTCCTTGGCGCCCGTCAGCCGCAGATTTTCGCGGAGCACTTCGAGCAGGCTCTGACGGGGTTCACAAAGGAACTCGGCCGTCTCGCCGTTGATGGTTGTCGTAATGTGGAGTTTCTTCACAGGTGCGGCAGTCGACATGGTGACGTATTAGCCAGAGTAAGTTGATGAGTGAAGAGGATGAAGCGAGTAAGCGTTAGCGGTTGGCCTTGGCCCGTTCGACGGCCGTGGCGAGCGTGCGTTGCACAAGTACGCCGACGAGATGCCGACGATAGTCGGCGTCGCCACGCATGTCGCTGATGGGCTGCGCGATCTGCCGGGCAAGGTCTCCCGCGGTGGCTAAATTCTCGACCGTGGGGGCTTTGCCCACGAGCGAGGCGGCAGCCGCGGTGGCGAGCAGAGCCTTCGGAGCCACGGCCCCCAGTGCAATGCGAGCCTCTTCGATCATGTCACCGCTCGCGCTCAGCCGCACCCAAGAACCAACGCCCACGACGGCAATGTCCATCTCGTTGCGTGGGATGAAGCGTTGATACTGCGAGCCGGTGTGTTTGGCAGCAGCGGGAAGCTCGATTGAGACGACCAACTCGCCTCGTTGTAGGACGTTTTTGCTCGGGCCGGTGCAAAACTCGGCGGCGCTCACCGCGCGACGCCCTTGCGGACCTGCAATGTGAATGGTCGCACCGAGACAAATCAAGGCCGGGACGGAGTCAGCCGCGGGGGACGAGTTGCAGAGATTGCCACCAATGCTGGCCCGACTTTGAATCTGCCATCCGCCGATGATTCGGGCCGCGTCGACCAGGGCCGCATAGTTTTTCGCGATCACCGTGTTCTCGTACACGCAGCAAGCCGGCGCCGCCGCGCCCAGCAGCAGGCCGCGTCCGGCGGGCAGCTCGATGCGAGTGAGCTCGGGGATCTTCTTAATATCGACAACCAGATCGGCGTCACGCTGCCCTTCGCGCAACTGCACGAGCACGTCGGTTCCTCCGGCGAGGATTTTGGCCCGCTCGCCTTGAGCGGCGAGCAGACTCACCGCTTCATCGATCGTCATGGCCGCGGCGTAATCAAAGGCTTTCAAGGTGCAAACTCTCTTAAAGGATAACGGCGGGCGAATGGTTCATTGGCTAGCGGCAATTTGAAGGCTCGCAAAGGCTTCTGTCAAGCTGCGCTCAACGATCGAACGGTAGCCCATCGAGTCCGGCTACAGGGGTGATGGATCGTTGTTCTCGCCGCGACCTTCGACATAAAACCAATTGTGTATCGGTCGCAAGATGGCTTGAACTTCAGCGACGAGGTGCGCATCGAGTGGCGTTTCGGACCACTCGACCAGTTTACGCACGTTTTTCGGGTCGGCCGAGCCGACGATGCACGTGGCGAGGTCTTCGTGGTCGAGTGAGAACTGCAACGCAAGCTGCGCGATGTCGATGCCGCGCCGCGAGCAATGTTCAGCCGCTTGGCGGCAAATCTGCCGGACATTATCCGGCGCACGGTGCCAAGGTGGCAACGTCGTATTTGTGAGCAGCCGTGCCGAGAAAGGAGAAGCGTTCATAATGCCCACGCCACGCGACTTGAGTTCGGGCGCCAAGTCGGCCAGCATCGTGTTTTGTAGCGTGTAGTGATTGTACGACAGGATCACGTCGAGGTCGGCCCGCTCGAGCACCCAGCGAAAAATATGCATCGGGTAACCGCTCACGCCAATGAAGCGGACCTTCCCCTGCTCGCGAAGTTTTTGCAGAGCCGGGAGCGTTTCGTTCACGATCTGCGGCAGCTCGACGAACTCGATGTCATGACACAAGATCACATCGAGGTGGTCCGTAGCGAGTCGGTGCAGGCTGACGTCGACGCTCTCGACGACGCGGCGGGCGGAGAAGTCGAAATGGGCGCGGTCGTAACGCCCTAGCTTCGTGCCAAGGTAATAACGCTCGCGCGGCACACTACGCAACGCGACGCCAAGCAGCACTTCGCTCATGCCTCGGCCGTAGTACGGTGACGTGTCGATGAAGTTCATCCCCAAGTCAAGTGCCACGTGTACGGCGCGGAGGGCTTCATTCACGTCGATCGGGCGATACTCTTGTCCCAGCGACGCCGCGCCGAAACTGACCCACGACAAGTCGAGCCCCGTGCGACCAAGCGATCGAAACTTCATGAGCGCTCCTTACTTGGCCAGCGCCGCGAGCGACTCTCTCGCAGCGACAATCGTCGCGTCGATGTCGGCCTCGGAGTGAGCGGCTGAGACGAACAGGGCCTCGAACTGGCTGCACGGAAAATAAACGCCGCGCTCGATGAGTCCCCAAAAGAATTGCGCGAACCGCTTCGTATCGCAACGGCTGGCCGTGGGCCAATCGACGACACCTTCGCCGCTGAAGAACAACGTCATCATGCTCCCCACGCGACAGGTTGTGTGAGGCACTCCTGCCTTGGTCGCAGCACTCTTTAAGCCACGCTCGAGACGATCGCTGAGTTGTTCGAGCTTGGGATACGGATTATCGTCACGTAGCGTTTTCAGTGTGGCGATGCCGGCCGCGGTGGCGAGTGGATTGCCCGACAGGGTTCCGGCCTGAAATACGCTCCCGACCGGTAAAATATGATCCATGATGTCTCGACGGCCACCGTACGCGCCCACCGGCAGGCCGCCTCCGACGATCTTGCCAAGCGTCGTCAGGTCAGGCTGAACGCCGAACAAACTCTGCGCGCCCGCATACGCCACACGGAAGCCGGTCATTACTTCGTCGAAGATCAACAGCGCGCCGTGATGCTGCGTCAGCTCGCGGAGCGCGGTGAGGAACGCTTTCGTCGGCACGACGCAACCCATGTTGCCGACCACGGGCTCGATAATGACCCCTGCGATGCGTGCGCCATGCTGCTCGAATGCGCGTTGCAAACCGGCCACATCGTTGTACTGGAGTACGAGCGTGTCTTGGGCCGTCCCGGGGGTCACGCCGGGCGAGTTGGGCACGGCCAGTGTGGCGGCCGCGCTGCCGGCGGCGACCAGCAGGCTGTCGACGTGACCGTGATAATTACCGGCGAACTTAACGATCACATCCCGCTGGGTGAAGCCGCGAGCCAAACGGATCGCGCTCATCGTGGCTTCGGTCCCTGAGTTGACGAGCCGGACCTTCTCGATGCTCGGCACGGCCTCGGTGATCAGTTGGGCCAATTCGCTTTCGGCCTCGGTGGGCGCGCCGAAGCTGGTGCCCCGCGCGACCGCTTCAAGCAGCGCGGCGGTGACCTTCGGGTGAGCGTGCCCCAGGATCATCGGGCCCCACGAGCCGATGTAGTCGATCAGCCGCTGACCATCGATGTCGAACAGGTACGCTCCCTCGCCGCGTGAGAAGAAGAGTGGCTCGCCGCCGACCGCTCCAAACGCCCGGGCCGGACTGTTGACCCCGCCGGGAATGAGTTGTTTGGCACGAGCGAACGCGGCTTGGCTGCGAGAGCGATTCATGGGTGACTGCTGGCAAGGGTGTGAGTTGAGGGGGCTGCGGAGCTAGTTTAACGCATGACAGGCAAGCTGTGAACGCGGCCGTAAGCACGTTGCTATCGCGGAGTTTTATGGTTGCCCAGTCACCAGATCGATACCGTACTCAATGGCGTCGACCAACTGGTCGATCTGTGACAAGGTGATGGCCAACGGGGGCATGAGCACGAGCACGTCGCCCAGCGGGCGCAGGAGCACGCCGTGCTCGCGAGCGGCCCGACAGACTCGTTGGCCGTGGCGTGCTTGCCAAGGGTAAGACTCGCGCGGCTCGCGATGGCAAACCAACTCGATCCCGGCGATCAAGCCGAGTTGTGTGACTCGGCCGACGTGCGGGTGAGCGGCAAGGGGGCGTAGACGTGCCTCTAGGTGAGCGATTTTCTCTGGTAGTTGCTCGATCACTCGCTCCTCGGCGAATACATCCAACGAGGCGAGTGCGACCGCCGCGGCGAGCGGATTGCCACCATATGTGTGGCCGTGAAATAGCTGCCGCTGCGACTCGTAGGGACCCAAGAATGACTGCCACACCTCATCGGTCGCCAGCGTGGCGGCCATCGGCAGGTAGCCGCCCGTCAGGCCTTTGCCCAGGCAGAGAAAGTCTGGCGACACCTGCTCGTGTTCGCAGGCGAACAGTGTGCCAGTCCGGCCAAAGCCCACCGCAACTTCGTCGGCAATCAGCAGCAGGTCGTACCGCCGGGTCAACTCGCGCAGCGCGCGTAAATAGCCGCTTGTGTGACGCACGATCCCCGCGGCACATTGCATGAGCGGCTCGATGACCACCGCGGCAATCCGCTCGTGCTCGCGCTCAAGCAGCGACTCCAGGGCAGCAACGTGCGTGGTCAAGTCTCCCGTGGGCGAAGGGAGTCGCAGCGTCTCGAAGAGCAATGGCTCAAACAGACGATGAAAGCGCTCGACTCCGCCGACGCTGACGCTGCCGATCGTATCGCCATGATAGGCGTCGCCGAAAGCCACGAAGCATGTTTTGTTCGGCCGTGGCTCGATACACTGTCGCCAGTACTGGAATGCCATCTTCAAGGCCACTTCGACAGCCGATGAGCCGTCGCTGGCAAAGAAGACATGGTTCAACCCGGCGGGGGTCACCTCAACGAGCCGCCGGGCAAGTTGGATCGTTGCCGGATGCGCCGAGCCGAGCAGTGTGACATGAGCCACCTTGTCGAGTTGCGCGCGAAGCGCGGCGTCGAGGCGCGGATGTCGGTGGCCGTGAACGTTGCACCACAGACTGCTGACGCCGTCGAGGTACGCACGGTCGTCCAGATCATAAAGCACGCAGCCCTCGCCGCGCTGCAAGATGAGTTCCTCGTACTCGGCCATTTGGGTGAACGCGTGCCAGACGTGCTCACGATCCCAACGGCAAAGCGCATCGCGGTCGGGTGTTACCATTGCACAAGGACCGGCGCTCCGGGCCGAATGCCGAGCATTTCGGCTGCGTTGTCGTTAACGATCGACAGTTCGAGATAGCCACTCGATCCGACCAGGGCAATCAGGGTCATCGGCGGTTGATCGCCGTAGGTCTGCTGAATACCGAGTGTTTCGTGTTCATCGCAGCCGACGCGCGTGCTCTCGGTGCGCGGCACATCGTGTAGCTTGTCGGCGGCAATGTCCGTGATCAGATTGCCGAACGAGTCAATCGAGCGGACGGTACCTTGAATTTTTCCCGGCACGACGAGTACCTCTGGCCAAGGGAGCGATACGAGCGAATCCAACGGCGGGCCGAACAACCGGGGATCGACTCCCAAGCTGAGGTGGGCCCCCACGGGTGCTAGAATATCGCGCCCGTGAAAGGTTCGCGACACATTCGTCAGCCACCACTGGGATTGCGTGAGCGAGCGTATTGTACGAGGCGGGCTGCGCTCCGCCAAGCGCCCCAGCAGCCCGTTGTCGGGGGCTAAAAAATGAGCGTTGTTCCAGCGCGCGTATACGAGCCGCCGTTCGGTTCCCACGCCGGGGTCGACCACGACCACATGAATCGTTTCACAGGGAAAGAAATCGATCACGTCGTCGAGCACCCAGGACGCTTCGAGCACATTTTGCGGCGCGATGCGATGCGAGATGTCAACGAGACGTGCCGCCGGGTTGAGTGACAAAATGACCCCCTTCATCGCCGCGACGTACGGGCTCCCTTCGCCAAAATCGGTCGTCAGCGTAATCAGTGGGCCGGGCACGATTCGGATCTCCGGCGACCGACAAGTAAGATGAAGGTCAGACGGTTTCGACCGGAAAGCGGTCCTGTAGCGCTTGCACGCCCATCTCTTCTTCCTTCATCGCCTGCATGGCGCGTACGGCAGCATCGGCCGCGGGGATCGTCGTGATGCACGGGACACCGTGAGCGACCGAGGCAGCGCGGATGCGCCCCTCGTCGGTGCGGGCCCCCTTGCCGCTGGGGGTGTTAAAGATCAGTTGCACGTCACCGTTGATCAAGTGGTCGATCAAGTTGGGATGCCCTTCTTGTACCTTCTTGACGATCTTGACCGGAATACCGGCTTCGGTGAGTCGCTTGCCTGTACCGGCCGTAGCGATTAATTGATAGCCGGCATCGTGCAGTGGCTGGCAGAGCCGCACAGCATGATGCTTCGACCGCTCGGAGAGGCTGATAAAAACGGTGCCTTTGGGGGGCAAGATGATCCCTGCGGCAAGCTGGCTCTTGGCGAACGCGATACTGAAGCGATCGCTGATCCCCATCACCTCGCCGGTCGACCGCATCTCGGGGCCCAACACGATGTCGACCCCTTGGAACTTGACGAACGGGAACACGCTTTCCTTGACCGACACATGCGAGGGGATCGGGTCTTCCGTCAGGCCCAACTCCTCGAGCGTGACGCCGGTCATGACCTTGGCGGCCAATTTAGCCAGCGGCACACCCGTGGCCTTGGCCACAAACGGGACGGTGCGGCTGGCGCGCGGATTGACTTCGAGCACGTACACGTTGTCATGGCCGTCTTCACGCTTGATCGCAAACTGAATGTTCATCAAGCCACGCACATTGAGCGCGCGGGCCAACCGGCGCGTGGCGTCTTTGATCTCGGCGATGACCGGTTCTTGCAGGCTGTACGGTGGAATCGCACAGGCCGAGTCGCCCGAGTGGACACCCGCCTCTTCGATGTGTTCCATGACACCAGCAACCACCACACGCTGACCGTCGCAAATCGCGTCGACGTCGACCTCGGTAGCGTCTTCCAAAAAGCGATCGATGAGCACCGGCTGGCCTTGTGCAACGATGAAGGCTTCGGTGACGAATCGCTCGAACTGCACACCATCATAACAAATTTCCATCGCGCGGCCGCCGAGCACATAGCTGGGGCGCACCAGACACGGATACCCGACCCGCTCGACGAGTTGCCGCGCTTCGTCCATATTGCGGGCGATGGCGTTTTCGGGCTGTTTGAGCCCAAGTCGCACGATCAGCCGCTGGAATTTTTCACGGTCTTCGGCGTCTTCGATCGTGTCGACGCTCGTGCCAATGATGGGGACACCGGCATTCCAAAGAGCGCGGCTCAAATTGAGCGGTGTCTGACCGCCGAACTGCACGATGACACCGTCGGGCTGGACACGGTCGACGATGTTGAGCACGTCTTCGGTCGTGAGCGGTTCGAAGAACAACAGGTCGCTCGTGTCGTAGTCGGTACTGACGGTCTCGGGGTTGCTGTTGACCATCACGCTTTCAATGCCCATCTCGCGGAGCGCGAAACTGGCGTGGCAGCAACAATAGTCGAACTCGATTCCCTGGCCGATGCGGTTCGGTCCGCCGCCGAGGATCATCACCCGTTTCCCCCCCGCAGCCTTGGCGGGGACTTCGTCTTCGTCCTCGTAGGTCGAGTAGTAGTAGGGAGTGTAGGCCTTGAACTCGGCCGCGCAGGTGTCGACACACTTGAAGGTGGCAACGATACCGAGTGACTTACGATGCTGCCGGACTTCCATCTCGCCGACATCGAAGATGCTTGCCAATTGTCGATCAGCGAACCCGGCCTGCTTGGCACGGCGCAGAGCGACTGACCCAAGCGAGTCGAGCGTCCCCGCGGCACGCATCTCGTTTTCCATCTCAACAATTTCGAGCAGGTTATCGAGAAACCACGGATCAATGGCCGTGATCTCGTGGACTTCCTCGATGGTCATTCCCGCCTTGAAGGCATAGCGCAAGTACCAAACTCGTTCGCTGCTAGGGATCGCGATCTTGGCGCGAATGTCGTCGATCGATGGTTGCCGGGGCGTGCCCCAGAGGTCTTTCGAGTCGCAACCGAAACCAAAACTGCCAACTTCAAGACCGCGTAGCGCCTTTTGGAACGACTCCTTGAACGTGCGGCCGATGGCCATCGTCTCGCCGACGCTTTTCATCTGCGTGGTCAGCTTGGGATCCGCCTCGGGGAATTTCTCGAACGCGAAGCGCGGGATCTTCGTCACGACATAATCGATCGTCGGCTCGAAACAGGCCTTCGTCTCGCGCGTGATATCGTTGGCCAGCTCGTGGAGTCGATAACCGACCGCCAACTTGGCGGCGATCTTGGCGATCGGAAATCCGGTGGCCTTGCTGGCCAATGCCGACGAGCGGCTCACGCGCGGATTCATTTCGATGACAATCATCCGGCCGGTTTGCGGATGGATGGCGAATTGGATATTCGACCCGCCGGTCTCGACACCAATTTCGCGAATAACCGCCAGCGAGGCGTCACGCATCCGCTGATATTCTTTGTCGGTGAGCGTTTGCGCCGGCGCCACCGTGATCGAGTCGCCGGTGTGAACGCCCATCGGGTCGAAATTCTCGATCGAGCAGATGATGACGACGTTATCGTCGACGTCGCGCATCACCTCCATCTCGTATTCTTTCCAACCGAGGATCGATTCTTCGAGCAAGACTTCGTGGATGGGCGAGAACTCCAGCCCACGGCTGACCATCCGCTCGAACTCGTCGCGATTGAACGCCACGCCCGAGCCGCTGCCACCGAGCGTAAAGCTGGGGCGAATAACGATCGGCAAGCCGATGTCTTGCATCGCAGCACGGGCCTCGGCCATGCTGTTGACGGTCCGGCCGTAACAGACCTCGAGCCCGATTTTCTCCATCGCCTTTTTGAACAAGCTGCGGTCTTCGGCCTTGTTGATGACGTCGGGCAGCGCGCCGATCATCTCGACGCCATACTTTTCCAGCACGCCGTGGCGCCAAAGTTCCATGCCCAGGTTGAGGCCGGTTTGGCCACCCAGGGTGGGCAATATGGCGTCGGGCCTCTCGATGGCGATGATCTTCTCGATCGTCTGCCAAGTGAGCGGTTCGATGTAGGTGCGGTCGGCCGTCGACGGATCGGTCATGATCGTGGCCGGATTCGAATTGATCAGCACCACCTCGTAGCCCTCTTCGCGCAGAGCTTTGCAGGCTTGGGTGCCGCTGTAATCAAATTCGCAGGCTTGGCCAATGATGATCGGACCAGAACCTATCAACAGAATCTTGTGCAAATCGTGGCGACGAGGCACTTCGGGTGAATCCTTTTACCGGGCGGTGCAAAACACGAGCCGAGAGCGCGTGGCGCGAACGCCGTCAGACTCGATGTAGGGTGTAAAATCCCTCGAACTTAACACCAAATGCCGTAGGCTTTCAAGGGGCCCAAAAGAAATGAAAGGATGATTCGATCATCCGAGCCGGGCGATCACTCCCCGGCTGAATTTGCCCATGGCCCCCGTAACGTAAACCGGGGGCTCATGTCCCCGGCTCAAAAGTCATCGCGTTTTGAACCGTGCCTAAGGGCTCATTTTTTAGCCAGCAATTCTTCGAGCAATTTGGCCGCAAGCAGCGGATTGTCGCACCCCTCGATGTGGTCGATGCGACTGACCGGCACTTTGAGCTTTTCCAGGTGGCTGCGAATTCGCTTCCAGACCGTCTGCCGCTTTTTTCCCTCGGAAAGATACAGTTCACTCACCGACTCGCCCAATTTCTGCAACGAAATGCTGTCGATATTCTGGTAATAGTTGCGGATGATCTTTTCTTGATGGCGGGTCCGTTCGACCATGACAAGCTGTTCCTGGCTACAAAAAGTTTTGTTCGGAGAACCGAAGGGATCGAGGGCTCTTTTTTCGACAAGTTCGCCCTGCGTTGCCGTTTTCAAAATCCGTTCATGGGCTTATACTTGTCGACCTACCGTCCGAGCCTACGCGGCTGGGGCGTGCGTGTCGAGCGAATCGTGCGATTAGTCATTCGGGACGTGCCATGCCTATTATCAATTTTGTCAGTGAGAAGAAGCAAGTTCAGGTTCCCGACGGAGCCAATCTCCGCGAAGAAGCGCTCAAGGCGGGCATTCAATTGTATAACGGTATCAACGGCTATGGCGCGGGGGTCAACTCGGTGCTCAACTGCCACGGATTGGGTATGTGCGGCACGTGCGCCGTACGCATCCTCAAGGGGCAGGAGAACGCCAGCCCGATGGGGGTTTGGGAACAGCTCAAGTTCCGCGGCCTGCCGACTCCCGACCCGATGCTATCAACGATCAACGCCTTGCATTTTATCGGCAACGAAGCGACGTTGCGGTTAGCCTGCTTGACGAAAGTCCAGGGCGATATGGACGTCGAGACCTGTCCGGAGTTCAACGCCTGCGGCGAGAATTTTTTCAGCTAAAGTCGGCCGACCGCTCAGTGGCGCGATGATACGCCGCCCGTCGTCGCCACCGGACGCATGGGAGCCGGCAATTTCCTTGTACTAGCCGGAAGGGCAAGAGCTTGGCCCTGCGAGCAATCACGATCGAACATGCGTGAATGTCGAAGGCCTAAATCTGAATGTCGAAAGCACAACGAGGGGCGATAAGGCTTGAACTCGGCCTTACGACACTCGATTCGTGCTTCGCCCTTCGCTTGTTTAGTTCTCCGAAGGGGGCGGGCCACCGCCGCCGAGCTTCTTCTGGTGCGCCTGATGCGAGGTTGTCAGGGTATCGAGCAAGCCCGGCACGTGATGCGCCGACATAAATACCCGCGCCGAGACAGCCGAGCGGGGATAAAAGTTGGCGATGAAATCAAACCAGAACTCGGCCGGCGAGTGGCCGATCATCACGGCGTTCGCATACACGCCCGAGAGCATCTCGTCGGGCAACTTCAACTGGTCGTAAATGTCGGTGATCGTGTGTTGATTTTGCTGCGCCGCTTGGGTCACCTGAGCCGGCGGAGTCGGCATCGCGGGCGGAGGACCAAAGCGGTCCTGGAACATGCGAATGTTTTCTTTCAGCGCCGCAATGAACTGACCAAACACGACGTGGGGCATAATGATCCGGGCGGCCACCAAGTGCGGCTGGCTCAGTCGCAGTACGAAATCGATCACGGCCTCGGTCGGACTCTCGAACACGATAGCCCCGGTGCTGAACACACCGCGCCCAACGTTGCCTGGCAACCGAGCGGCGATCGGATTGTGCTGAATTTGCTGGTTAATCGTGCCTGGAGGCTGCTCGCCCCCCGCGGCGGGATCGTTCGGGTCAGACGACATGAATCACCGGAATTGGCCAAGATTTGAAGGACAGATACTCCATCATGGGGTACGTCTGCCAAAGCGTCAAGGATTCGTTTTACAGGCTTCCTTGCGCGCGAGCCAACGCCACGACACGTACCGTGGCCGCGCCCGCTCGCTTGAGCGTCGCAGCCGCTTCGCTGCACGTTGCACCCGTCGTCAAAATGTCATCGACCAAAATGATCTTCGCCTTACCCAGGTCAATTCCTCGGCTGGCACGAAACGCCCCGCGGACATTGTCCCAGCGCTGATGCGGTGTCAATAAACTCTGCAGTGCGGTGCGCCGTGTCCTGAGCAACGCGCGGCGCTCCAGCGGAATTTGCGTCGCTTGCGACAGTGCATCGCCAAGCAATTCGGTCACATTCGTTCCCCGCGACCAGCGCCGCGTCCAGTGCATGGGAACCGGCACGATCGCGTCCCAATCGTTCGCCTTGAGCAACGGAGCAATAAAATCACTGAGCACCTTGCCGAGCGCGACCCCGAGCGAATCGAAAAAGGTGTGCTTGCTGCGCAAGATCGCGCGCTGCAACGTTCCGGTGTAGCGCCCCAATACATGCACGCGATCGAAGTGCAATTTCACATCGCGACACAAAAAGCATGGCTCATCAGTCAAGCTCGTCGTCGGAGTCGCCGCGCCGCAGCGCATACAACGAGGCTCATCACGCGGTGCGAGCTGTTCTCGACAGAGGTCGCACAACTGCACGCGCGAGCCCCCCTCGGCCAAGTCTGCCTGACACAACACGCAACGCGGCGGCCAGAGTAAATCGGTGGCATGTTCGACCGCTTGGTTCATCCACGACTGACACCGCTTGATCGCAGAGGGCATAGTCGCGTCGCTCGTGCTAGCGGGGTTTCACGGGCGGCTCGACCGCCAGCGACTCGCGCCACTCGCTGAGTAGTCGCAGCGCTTCGAGCGGCGTGAGTGCATTCACGTCGAGTGAACGAATCCGCTCGATCAAGGGGTGCTCATCCGCCGCGAAGAGTGTGAGTTGCAGATCACCGGCCTTGAGCGTCTTTTTCTTAGCCAGCTTGGGGCGCCCCTGGTGGTCGAGATGATCTTGCTCCAGCCGCGAGAGAATTTGTTTCGAGCGTTCGAGCACCTCGCGCGGCACACCGGCCAACCGGGCCACATGAATGCCGTAGCTCTTGTCGGCCCCGCCCGGCACAATCTTGTGCAAAAACACGACATCGTCTTGCCACTCTTGCACGGCGACGTTCAAATTTCGTACCCGCGGCAACGAGCGTTCCAACTCAGTCAACTCGTGATAATGGGTCGCGAATAGAGTGCGGCAGCCGATGCGATCGTGCAGTTGTTCGACGATGGCCCAGGCGAGCGAAACGCCGTCGTAGGTGCTCGTGCCGCGACCGATCTCATCGAGGATAACCAGACTCCGGGACGAGGCGGTGTTAAGGATTCGGGCCGTCTCGGTCATCTCGACCATGAACGTACTTTGCCCGCGCGACAGTTCGTCGCTGGCGCCGACCCGCGCAAAGATACGGTCCGCGATGCCGATCGTCGCCTTGGCGGCACTCACAAAGCTGCCGATCTGCGCGAGCAGCGTGATGAGCGCGACCTGCCGGATGTACGTGCTCTTGCCCGCCATATTGGGACCCGTGATGAGCAATACCAAGCCCTCGTCCGCGGTCGCCGTCAGATCGTTGGGGACGAACGAGCCATCGTTTCGCAGGGCATCAATCACCGGATGTCGGCCCGACTCGATCAGCAGTACGCTGTCGTCGACGATCGTAGGGCGGCAGTAGCCGCGGTCGCGCGCCAAATCGGCGAGCGACCCCAACACGTCGAGCCGCGCGAGCAACTCGGCCGTCAGACGCAACCGTCGCGCATGCGCCGACACGAACTCGCGCAGTTCTAAAAACAGCTCGTGCTCAAGATCTTTCGCTTTTTCGTCGGCCGTGAGAACTTTCTCTTCGTACTCTTTGAGCTCGGGGGTGATATACCGCTCGGCGTTCTTGACCGTCTGCTTGCGAATGTAATGCGCCGGGACCTTGTCGCGATGCGTGTTGGTCACTTCGAGGTAATAGCCGAACACGCTATTGAAGCCGACCTTGAGACTCGATATGCCGGTCCGCTCGGTCTCGGCGGCCTGATACTCGGCGATCCATTGTTTGCCCCCCTTGGCGAGCGCACGCAACTCGTCGAGCGGCGGATGATAACCATCGCGGATGAACCCCCCTTCGCGACTCACGAGCGGGCAGTCGTCGACCAGCGTTGCATCGAGTCGCGTTCGCAAATCGGGGCACAGGTCCAACTCCCCTTCGATCTGATTGAGCAGCGGACTCGATCGAGCCGTCAACTTGGCTTTGATCGTCGGCAACATGCGGATCGTGCGACCGAGAAAGCTCAGGTCGCGCGGCGTGGCCCGTTGAGTTGTCACACGAGCCAACAAGCGTTCGATGTCATACACTTTGCGCAATTGTTCGCGCAGGTCGACGAGCAACGCCGGAGCCGCGATCAATTCGCCGACGGCGTCGAGCCGCAGATCGATTTGTTGGCGATCAGTGAGCGGGTTCGCCACCCAATCGGCCAGCGTCCGCGAACCCATTGCGGTCAACGTGCGGTCGAGCACGGCGAGCAGCGTTCCCTCGCGTCGCCCCTCACGCAATGTGCGGCTGATCTCCAACG
Source organism: uncultured Planctomycetaceae bacterium (assembly GCA_964387325.1). Taxonomy (GTDB): domain Bacteria; phylum Planctomycetota; class Planctomycetia; order Pirellulales; family PNKZ01; genus CAZZBK01. The sequence continues at coordinate 7,577 of CAYLYE010000036.1, read as the reverse complement.
AGCGGCGGCTCGACTCGTCGATTTCGAGCGTCGTCCCAACGCGATACGAAACCAGTCGATCGAGATGGGCCAATGAGGTTTTTTGCGTCTCGGTCAGATAGTCGATCACGGCGCCGGCAGCGCGGATGGCCTGCGTGTCACGCTCGCCGAAGCCAAAGCCTTCGAGCGTGTTGGTTCCAAAATGCTTCTCAAGGATCGTCGCGGCGGTGCGTTGGCCGAACGACCACGGTGGTCGACGTGTCACGACCACCGATGACTGCGCGAGCGCCGGCGGGAGCGGTGTGTCTTCGGGCAACAGCACTTCGACCGGAGCGATCCGCGCGAGCTCATCAGCCAGCCGCTCGACAGGCGTCTGCGCAGCGCAGAATCGGCCTGTCGACAACTCGACCCAGGCGAGCCCGAGCGCCGAGCCATCCGCGGCCGGAGCGATCGCCAGCAGATAATTGCTCGCGCGGGGGTCGAGCAGCGCGTCGTCCGTGACGGTGCCGGGGGTGACAATCCGCGTCACCTCGCGTTTGACGATCCCCTTGGCCTGCCGTGGATCTTCGACCTGCTCGCAAATGGCGACTCGAATTCCGACAGCAAGCAGCTTGGCTAAGTAGCTATCGAGCTGATGATAAGGAAAGCCGGCCATCGGGACCGGATTCTCGCCTTTGTCGCGACTGGTGAGCGCAAGTCCGAGCACCGACGCGGCCGTTTTGGCGTCGTCATGGAACAACTCGTAAAAGTCGCCCATGCGAAAGAACAGCAGGGTACCTGGACAGGCCGCTTTGGCATCGAGGTACTGTTGCATCATAGGACTGACAGACATGGGGGGCCATGCTATCAAATGCCCGGCGGCTCTCAAGGGGCACGGAGCGATAAACGAGTTCGGTTCACGCCCGGCTCTCCCTTGACGGTGGCGAGCGGTTATCGAAGAATATCCCAGCATCTGGTCTTAACGAAGGTGCATGGCCTGCGTGTGGCCCCGACAACGGGCCGAACTCGAACGCCGGGAAGATTCATGAGCCGGTTGCCCCGAGTCGCCGTAGGAAGCATTCAAGCGTCGTCGAAGCCCCAGGCCGTGAGCTGGGCTCTGATGGGGGCGCTCACCGACGAGGGGTGTCACATCCAGCACTTCGCCTCGCGCTGTTGTCATGAACTCCGCCGTGGCGCGGAAGCGGCGACCGGGCAAAACTCGCGGCACTTGGACAGTTGGTTAATGACCCCCTCGCAGACGCGCGACGCGCTCGTCCGCGGTTTGGGCAGCAGTGAATTGGCCGTGCTCGACGGCTGCTTTGATGACACCTTCGTCACGGCTCACCATGGTTGTGGTGGTCGGTTGTCGGAGCTTTGCCAGTGGCTCGATATGCCCCGTCTGGCAGTGCTCGATCTAAAACGTGTCCGGAGCGAAGGGTTACCACCGCGTCCCGCCGTTGACGGCGTGCTGCTCGACCACTGCCAGGATGACGCCGACTACCGAGACTGGGCTGAACAGATTCAACTCCGTTGGGGGCTCAGCGTGCTCGGCGGGCTCGACGAGCTGGCGCAGGTTCGGCAGGCGATTACCGATTTGCCCTTGGGGGCGGTTATGCCCGACGAAATTCGCTCGGCACTCAGTCGCGACTTTGCCCGACGCGCCGATCTGGCCGCGATTCGCCGCCTGGGCAACAAACGCGCGCTTAAAAATGGCGACAGCGCCGTCGAAGAAGAACTGATCAGCGCGCGACGCCGTCCGCTGACGATGGCGGTCGCGTATGACGAAGCGTTCCACTGTTACTTTCCGGACATGCTCGAACGACTTGAAGAAGCGGGCGTGTCGGTCGTGGACTTCTCGCCATTGCACGACGAGCAATTGCCGATCGAGACCGATGTCGTGTACTTAGGCTGCGGCAACGTCGACCGGTTCGCGATCCCCCTCTCGGAAAATCATTGTCTGATGACGGCACTCCGCAACCACGTGTGTGCGGGACGACGCATCTTCGCCGACGGTGGCGGGCTTGCGTATCTGTGCCAGCACATCGAGACGCTTGCCGGTCGCTGGGTATCCATGGTCGGCGCGTTGCCGGCGGTCGCCCGACTTCGCCGCGATTGGCAGCCCTTGCAGGCCGTCGAGGTGACGCTGCGACAGTCGAGCTGGCTACGCGAGCCGCAAACCGTCGCCCGTGGGTATCTCAATCCCAATTGGTGCATCGAGCCGAGCGGGTCGATCGAGGGGTATGTGCTCGAGCGGGCTCATGAATTCGATGTCGTGGGCTGCTACGCGGCGCTCGGCACACGCTTGCAGATCAATCTGGCCACGCAACCGCGTCTGTGGCGACAATTGCTCTCGGGCCCCCATAATTAGCTCGTAGCGCACCCCTGCTATGTCGTGTAATCGGCATTGAGCCGGACATATTCGGCGGTCAGGTCGGTGGTCCAGAAGCGGATCGAGTCGGCCCCCTCGCTCAATCGTAAATCGACATGCGTGTCGCGATTGCTCCGGATCGATTGGCTCACCGCTTTCGCATCGAAAGCAACCGGCGCACCCTGCTCGTAGAGCAGAATCTGATTGACCCACAACGACACACCCTGCGGGTTGAATTTCACGCCCGAGTAACCGGCCGCGGAGACAATGCGTCCCCAGTTGGGATCAGCGCCCGCGATGGCGGTTTTAACCAGCGCGCTCTCGGCGATCGTCTTGGCGATTTGTCGGGCATCTTCACGCGAGGCACAGCCACGGATGTCCAGCGTGATCAGGTGCGTGGCACCTTCACCGTCCTCGGGAATCTGCCGTGCCAATTCCTGACACACGTCGTAGAGCGCCTGCTGGAACGTAGCGAGGTCACTGCCCGTGAGGGACGCTCCGCCAGCGGCTCCGTTGGCCAACAATAGGACCGTGTCGTTGGTGCTCATGTGGCCATCGACACTGATGCAGTTGAAGCTGTCCTCAACGGCGTGGGTAAGCAGCCGTTGAGCGTCGACCGGCGTAAGAGCCGCGTCGGTGAGTAACAAACCGAGCATCGTGGCCATTTTGGGACCGATCATGGCGGCTCCCTTGCAGAAGCCGGCGAGCTGCACGGTCTTACCCCCCAGCTGCAGAGTGCGGCTCGCGTGCTTGGGTCGTGTGTCGGTCGTGAGGATGCCGCGCGAGGCGCGATCGAAGGCCGCTTCGTCTTGCCCCAGCTCGCCGCCGAGCCGTTCGATGCCCTGCGCGATCATGTCGAGGGGGAGAAAGCGGCCGATCACGCCGGTCGACATGACCAGGAATTGATCGCCTTGCGCACCACAGGTTTTCGCGGCCAGGGCCGCCATCTGCGCCGCGTCTCGATCGCCGCGATCACCGGTACAGGCGTTGGCATTGCCGCTGTTCACGACCACGCCGCGCACCGTGCTACTGGGAGTCCGCGCGCGATCATATCCCACCGGGGCCGCAAAGACCAAGTTGGTCGTGTAGACCCCCGCGGCCGTAGCCGCTCGATCACTTACGACCAACGACAGGTCGAGCTTCGACGTGTCTTGTTTGATGCCGCAGTAGAGTCCGCCGAAACGGTAACCTTGAGGAATGCTCATGGGTGCCTGAAGGGTTGCTGCCAGGAGTAAGGGAAATAAGCTCAGACGAGCGCCGTGGACTCGTCAAAACCGTAGAGTACGTTGAAATTTTGCACCGCCGCGCCCGACGCGCCCTTGATCAAATTGTCGATCACGCTCAGCGTGATGACCCGATCGCGAACCACGCGGGCCGTGATGTGTACGTTGTTCGTGTGGCTCACATCCTTCGTGGCTGGTAAATGATCGACCACCGTTACAAACGGCTCGTGCTGATAAAAATTACGCAGCGTGCTCAGCACCTCAGAGTCTTTAAGCGGATGGCGCGGTATCGAGTACGACGTGGCCAAGATGCCGCGGTCCATTGGGGTCAGATGCGGCGTAAAGATCAGGCTCACCGTGTAGCCGCCGGCGGTGGAGAGGACCTGTTCGATCTCGGGCGTGTGGCGATGCTTGCCCACGCCGTAGGCGGAGATCGATTCGTTCACTTCGCAGTACAGGAAATTCTGTTTGGCCGCGCGTCCCGCGCCGCTCACGCCACTCTTGGCGTCGATAATAATGCCGGTGGGTTCGACCAATTCGGCCTTGATGAGCGGGGCCAACGCCAGGATCGACGCCGTCGGATAGCAGCCCGGGTTGGCGATCAGCCGCGCCTTGCCGATCTGATCGCGGAACAGCTCGGGGAGTCCATACACCGCCTCGTGAAGTCGGCCCGGATCGCCATGAGCTTCGCCGTACCATTCGCGATACACCTCGGGATGGCGGAGCCGATAATCGGCGCTTAGGTCGATCACCTTGCAACCCGCATCGAGAAATTGTGGCACCACACTGGTGGTCACGCCGTGAGGCAAGCAGGCAAACACACACTCGGCGCGCCGGGCAACCTCGGCAGGAGAGAGATCTTCGCAGCGCAAGTCGGTCTGTCCGGCGAGTGATTGGTGTACGGTCGCGAGCGGGGGCGTCCCTTCCTGACGGCTCGTCGCCGCGACAACCTCGACACCCGGGTGACGCAAGAGGATTTTGAGCAACTCCAGGGCCGAGTAACCGGTCGCGCCGAGGACTGCTACGCGTATCTTGGCAGACATGGCAGAAATCGTATGGTGAGTGGTTAAAGGTCAGCTATTCGGAAACGGAGCAGTATACTCGCCTCGTGTCGCGACGACTATCGTGCTATCAGTGGGCGAGTTGTTCGAGCAGCGCAAGATAGTCGGCCGGTACCGGATGGTGTCCGCCGACGGCCTCGGTCAGCGGCGCAAGCACCATCGCGCCAGCGACTTCACCCACCGCTTGCAGATTTTTCCCGGCCAGAATGCTATCCACGGCAAAGGCGCCCATCCGACTGGCCATGATGCGGTCGGCGGGCAACGGCGAGCCGCCACGTTGCACATGTCCGAGGGTCACGACCCGACTTGAGAACGGACACGGCAGCTTGAGCAAATGTTCAGCCAGTCCGGTGGCTCCGCCCAATTCGTCTCCTTCGGCAACCACGACAATGATGGACTTTTTGCCTCGGGATTTCAATTCACACAGACGCTCAACAATCTCGCTGGGTTTGGTTGGCGACTCAGGGAGGCAAACAATCTCGGCCCCTGCAGCCAGCGCCGAGTACAGAGCAATGTAGCCGCTGTGTCGACCCATCACCTCGACAATGAACATCCGTTCGTGGCTCTCGGCCGTGTCGCGTAGTTTGTCGATGCACTCGACCGCGGTGTGAACAGCGGTATGAAAGCCGATCGTGTGGTCGGTGCGGAGCAAGTCATTATCGATCGTACCTGGGCAGCCGATGAGTTGGCCATCCCAGTGCTGTGCAAGAGCGAGGCAGCCGCGATACGTGCCGTCGCCACCGATCGCGACCAGGGCATCGATCTGATGGTGCTTCAAAATCGCGGCGGCCTTTTGCTGACCGGTCGTGGTTTGAAACTCGCTCGAACGACTCGTGCGGATCATCGTACCGCCACGATTGACGATATTCGAGACGCAACGGAGCGTCATGAGCGGTTGGCCACAGGGCCCGACATGAAAATCTTCTTCGAGCAGGCCTTGGTACCCGCGGCGGATGCCGACCACCTCGTGACCCTGGACTATCGCCGAGCGGACGACCGCGCGTAGGCAAGCGTTCATCCCCGGAGCGTCGCCGCCGCTGCAGAAGACACCGATTCGCATGCTAAGCCCTTTCACAAAGAGGACATTCTCACCCGCTTTGAATGTACCGCAGAGCCTGCGAATGGGGAACCGCACAGCGGCGGCGGTTTTCCTCGTCGCGGCCGCTCGTTACACTAATGTGAACCATGCCCCCCGAACCGCTTAGTGTGCTGTACGAAGACAACCACCTGCTCGTGATCAACAAACGTGCGGGGGTCGTCACGCAAGGCGCGCAGCGCGACCAAGTCGGCCTCATCGAGTTAGCCAAAGATTATCTCAAACGCAAGTACAACAAGCCCGGCAATGTGTATGTCGGAGTGATGAGCCGGCTCGATGCGCTTGTCAGCGGCGCCGTGGTGCTCGCCCGAACGAGCAAAGCGGCCTCGCGATTAACCGAGCAGTTTCGCTCACGTGCGGTGAATAAAATCTACTGGGCACTCGTCGAAGGCTCGGCGAGCACGTCGGGCGAGTGTGTCGACTGGCTGCTGCACGACGAGTCGCGGCAGCAGGTGGTCGTGTCGCGCGCCGATCGAAGCAGGGCGCAAGAGGCGCGGTTGAGTTATCGCCGGCTGTTCGCGTCGCGCACCGCCTCGCTGCTCGAAGTGACACTCGAGACCGGCCGCAAACATCAGATTCGCGTACAGCTTGCCGAGCGCAGCCTACATATCCTTGGCGACCGCAAATATGGCAGCCGGTCAGCGTTTCCGGACGGCATCGCGTTGCACGCACGCGAAATTAGCTTCGAGCACCCGACGCGCGGCGAGGTCGTAGCCCTGGTCGCGCCACCACCACCATCCTGGCAAAAATATCTGCCCGCATAACGCCACGAATAGTGGACACATGTTTGTGCGGAGAGTAACTCAGTCGCGGAGATTCAAATCGCGCATCAATTTGTCCGTGGCGTGGTAGGCTTCGGTGACCCACTCGACAATCCGCGCTGGCTCGGGACTGTATTCCAACTCGATGCTAATGGCGCCGTCGATGCCGAGCGCTTTGATCTCGCGCAAGTAGGGCTCGAACGGCACGACACCCCGGCCGGGTGGCAAATCGCCGTGCCGCTGGCCATCGCAGTCGGAGATATGCACGTGGCTGGCTCGACCCCGCAGGCGGCGCAACTCTTCCGGGGCGACCTTCGAGAGCAGCAGATGGGAAATGTCGATGTTCGCCTTGACGCTCGGCATGGCGACATCGTCGAGGAACCGCACCATCGTCTCGATGTTATTCACCAAGGAGAGCGGGAACGGTTCCAGCTCCAAGACAATCTCCAGGTCGAGTTGGGCCGCATGCTCGCCGAGTCGGCGAACGCTTTCGACCCCCCAGCGCCATTGCTCGGCGGGCGGGATCACTTCGCAGTTCCAAATATATTCGCCGATCACGAGCAACACGTTGCGGGCGCGGTATTCGTAGGCCAAGTCCAAAAAAGCCAGCGTGCGTTGCTCATGGAAGCGACGCACGCTGGGATTCAGGTCAATCAAGCCCACGGCGACACACGGCAGCGAGACGATCGGCAGCCCCAGGCGGTCGCATTCGCGCACAATCTCACAGCGCTCGCGGACGCTCATGTCGAGCGGATCGCAAAAAATATCGATCGTATCGAAGCCGATCTGGAAAGAACCCGCGCTCTCGAGGCGACGGGCTATCTCGTTCTACGGTACTGGAACAACGATGTCCTGCAAAACACGGACGGTGTTGTCGAAAGCATTCTC
>CAYLYE010000036.1:0-212 GCA_964387325.1 uncultured Planctomycetaceae bacterium | reverse complement strand
GAAGCCGATCTCGCGAGTTGTTCGCAGACCGAACACCGTCGGTTCATTGGCCTGTACCCAGGCCGAGTTGATGAGTCCGAGCTTCATAACGTGCAAGCACTATTGAATTCGAGGTTCAAGATTTCGATCCCTTACGACTCGATCGAACGTCATCAATATAATCGATCGCTTGCTGATGGCGTAGCCGCTCAGGCAATTCATTTGGACATGGG
>CAYLYE010000035.1:9988-36518 GCA_964387325.1 uncultured Planctomycetaceae bacterium | reverse complement strand
AACGCCACGCTCCCTCATCCGCCGTCTACGCCGACGATCACGCCAGTCAAGTCGACGCCTCCGGCGCCGTCCATGACGCCACCTGCTGCGCAGTCGGTCACCTCGCCCCAGCCACCGAGTGCGTCGGGATCACCGATCGATCTGATTGCCAAGTTCGATCCGGATCGCGATGCTGTCAAAGGTACCTGGACTAAAGCCGGAACCTCGATAGTCGGCGGTGGAGTGCTCAAGTTATTCACCCCGCAAACGGTTCCCGAGGAGTACGACCTCGACGCGGAACTGGAGTTGTTGAAGCGGCACCAAAAAGGAATCGGGTTGGGTTTTTTGACCAACGGTCAGCAGCCCACTTTAGTGATGGACATCGATTCGGTATGGGTGATCTCGGATGTCGATGGCCTGTCCAACTCGAGACCGAATAATCCCACGCGCGTCGAGAACACTCCGTGGCCTGTGGGCGAGCGCGTACGCATTAAGTTGAGCGTGCGACGCGACGGGGTGCGCGTCCTGCTCGGCGACAAGCCGATCATCGACTGGCACGGCACGGCGGCACAACTTTCCGCCAATTCCTATTTCACGAACAACGCCCCGAATTCGTTCTTCGTCAACTGTGGGTCCCTTACCGTCCATAAGCTGACGCTGACGCCGCTCATCTCAGCGCCCCCGCCGCTGGCCGTTGCCCCGTTCGACGCCGCACAGGCCAAGGCCCATCAAGCGGCCTGGGCCAAGCATCTCGGCACCGAGGTCGAGACGACCAACAGCATCAGCATGAAGATGGTTTTGATCCCGCCCGGCGAGTTCCTGATGGGCAGTACGGATGAGCAGGTGGAGGCGGCGTTGAAGGTGGCTGAGGAAAACAACGTTGACCAATCGACCAAAGATTGCATTCGAACGGAACGTCCGCAGCATCGAGTCGTAATAACGAAGTCAGTCTTAATGGGTGCTACGGAAGTTACGGTCGGGCAGTTCAAGCAGTTTGCCCTTAGCACCAACTTCCAAACCGAAGCGGAAAAGGCACCAACGAACACCAAAGGCATTTACTACCTTAACCCCGGCTATTCTGTAACCGACGATTCGCCCGCGGTGTTCATTGGTTGGAACGATGCCGTTGCCTGCTGCAATTGGCTATCTGTGAAAGAGAATTTAGAGCCCTGTTATCAGCTAGTCGGTAAGACTTGGGCCACGATTCCAAACAAGAACGGCTATCGCCTACCAACCGAAGCGGAATGGGAATACGCCTGCCGGGCGGGGACGACGACGCAGTATTCGTTTGGCGACGACTATGCCGAGTTGGTGAATTTCAGTTGGTTCAAGCAGTCCGCTGCGGGCAAATCGCATCCAGTGGGAATGCTCAGACCCAATCCGTTTGGGTTGTACGACATGCACGGCTATTTACAGGAGTGGTGCGGGGATTATTGGGATACGAAAAGTTATGAGAATCACTCGCTCAATGACCCTCATGGCCCAGAAGTCGGTAACAATCGAGTACTTCGTGGCGGTAACTATACCAGTAATTCGTTTCAGTGTCGGAGCGCACACCGCACTCGGACAACTACGGGATATAGTAGTTTCCCCAATGGCTTCCGCATCGTCCGAGAACTCTCCGCCCCATCGACGACAGCAAGCGTCACGCCGCAGCCCGCCGTCCCCGCCGAGCCGATCACGGATTTCAATTCTCCTGAGTTCCAGACGTGGGTGAAGGAAGTTCAGGCGATGAGTGCGGAGGAGCAGGTGCAGGCGGTGTCGAAGAAGTTGATGGAGTTGAATCCTGGGTTTGATGGGAAGTTGATGGGATATGATGGCAAAGGCTCGCCCATCCTATTGCAGTTCTCGTCGCAGAACGTGACCGACTTGACACCACTGAGGGCTTTAGCAAGTTTGCAACTTCTTGAATGCGGTGGTGATCTTGGAAAGCGGGGTCGCTTATCCGACTTGTCGCCTCTGCAAGGGTTACGACTGACGAGACTGGATATCAGCAGAAGCCAAGTCTCTGACCTTTCGCCGTTGCGTGGCATGCCGCTCACAAGGCTGGGATGCGGGAGTGCACGAGTATCAGATATTTCGCCATTGGCAGATTGCAAGAGCCTGACGTTCCTTGGCTTGACATCCACCAAAGTCACCGCCGCCCAAGTCGCCGCCCTGCAAAAAGCCCTGCCGAATTGCAAGATCGAGTGGGATGATCCGGCCAAGACGACGCCTCAGCCTGCATCCTCCTCCAAACTTTTCATGAACGACCCCGCCTTCCCACAGTGGATGGCTCAAGTTCAGGCGATGCCCGCCGAGGAGCAGATCAAGGCGGTGTCGAAGAAGTTGGTGGAACTGAATCCCGGCTTTGATGGCGTCCTCGCCGGATCCAAAGGAAGAGGCACGCCTACGATTGAAAACGGCGTGGTCACCGTGTTATCGTTCAAGCCCCATCAGATCACGGACATTTCGCCGGTAAGAGCGTTGGAGGGATTGAAAGACTTTGAATGTAACGGCGGGAACGGCGTACGAAGCATTTTGACAGATCTGTCTCCGTTACAAGGCATGCCTTTAACACGCCTGAATTGCTCAAGCCTGGATGTAACCAACTTCTCCCTTTTGAAAGATTGCGGCGGTTTGGAATTGCTGATCGCTCTAAAGACAAAAATCACTCCCGAAACAGTCGCTGCCCTACAAAAAGCCCTGCCGAACTGCAAGATCGAATGGGACGATCCGGCCAAGGCGAAGACGCCTCAGCCCGCCGCTTCCTCCAAACTTTTCATGCACGATCCGGCCTTCCCGCAGTGGATGAAGGACGTGCAAGCGATGAGTGCGGACAAGCAGATCGAAACGGTTACGAAAAAGCTGATGGAATTGAATCCCGGCTTTGATGGAAAGCTGATGGGCGCGAATGGCAGAGGGTCACCGACGATCGAGAACGGTGTTGTGACCAAAGTTCATTGTTTTGCGGACAAGATGACCGACATTTCGCCGATTCGCGCGCTCAGAACATTGAGCTTGCTGAGATGCTTTGGCGACAAAAGCCAGGGGAAGCTGGCTGATCTGTCACCTCTACAAGGATTGCCCCTCAAGAAGTTGGAGTGCAATAACACCCTGGTCGAGGATCTGACTCCGTTGCACGAATTGCCGTTGATTGAACTGGACGTTCGCTCCACCAAAGTCACCGCGGCCGGCGTCGCCGCCCTGCAAATATCCCTGCCCAACTGCAAGATCGACTGGGACGATCCAGCGAAGAAATAGCCCAGCCTATGACATCATATCCGCCCCAAGTTCAACGCTCGGTATCGACCCTCACCAAGCTCATCATCACGCTGGTGTTGCTGATCGTGGTTGGCGTCGGATGCGTGCCGTTGTACTGGGGCGTTTTGGCCGTGCAAGAAGCCAAGGCCTCGCTCGATTGGCCACAGGTCGATGGCCAGGTCACACGCTCGGGAATCCACAAGTCGACCACCACCACGATCGATCGCAATCGACCGATCGGGCAACGCGAGCAGAAGTCGGTCTCGTACTCGGCGGACGTCGAATACGAGTTCACAGTCAATGGCAAGACATATCAGGGTTCGCGATTGACGGTCATCTCCGAACAGTTCGGCAGCTGGGATTTTGCCCAAGCCACGGTCGAAAAATATCCTCGCGATGCTCACGTAACCGTCTCCTATCATCCGGACAACCCCAGCCAGTGTGTCTTACAGCCGGGCGATTGGGGCGGAACCGGCTTCTTGTTCGCCTTTGCAGCGGCACTCTGCGGCATCCCGCTGCTGATCATCAAATCTATTTGGAGTTCGTCTCGCCGCGATCCCACCGATCCGCATTGGCAAACCCGCGAGCAACGCCGTCGCTTCGGTCTCGTCTTCAGTGAGCGTTTCATTCACTGGGAGCCGGGCAAGCTCATTCATTTGCGCCGCGATCCGCTCGGGCTGTTGGACTTGATCTGGTCCGGTCTGATCTTGGGATTCATTCTCGGCGCAGTTGTCGGTTTGCCGCTGTTGCTGTGGTTCTGTTCGCGACAGGGGCCCGTCTACATCGGACACGTCTACCTCAATATTTCGTTCTTGCTATCCGTTCCCCTGGCATTGATCTTTGCCTACGTCTACAGACGCAGCGAAACGTTGATCGACTGGTCTCAGCAACGAATTCACGTGCAGTTCGGCTGGTTCAGCCGCGATGTCGAGTGGAGTGACGTGCAGCAGGTCGTCGTGCGTTGCCCACAACCCGATAAAAAGCCCGATACATCGAGCACCAACCGAAAGCATTACACCGGCCGCATCGAGCTGCTGCTCTCTGGTCGATCGCATGTGATGCTGGCGACAGAGTACGATCGTACCGAGTTTCAGAAAGTCCGAGGCAAGCTCTCCAACATAGCCGAAGATTTGGCCGAGCATTTGAACGCGCCGCACGAAGTGCTTCCACCGCTGAAGAATGCGTAGTTGCTGAATTCATAACATCAAAAATAACTAGGACGAGCCGATAATGCGCGCTGGGAAATGGACCGGGACGTTGCTCTTGGGGATCGGTGGCCTGCTGTCGTACGCCACATCCTGCTCTTCTCAAGGTGGCGCACAATCGTCAGGTGACGCACAGCCGTCAGCAAGTACTCAGCCGTCAGGAGGCGCTCAACCCTCGGCCGGCTCAACACCCGTAGTTGCCGAGATCAACGAGCCCTTCGACCTGGCCACCTTTCCTGTGGTGCCCGGCTCACTGGAGCCCACCCCGCGACGACTGGCCACGCTGTCCTATTCAGCCCTGGGGCAAGTCACCGCCGTTTTCAATTTTCAACGCAAAGCATTGACCGAACGAAAATGGCGCGAGGAGCCTGGCGCCTATGTGACAAACGAGTCAGCGTCGGCGGTCTTTACTCGTGGGACCTACAAACTCTCCGCGTCTGTTTCGCCCGGCAGCAAAGCGGACGAGTCATTCGTGAGCTTGATCCAGCACGGCAACGTGTCGCTCGATCCGTTACCAGTCCCGGCCGATGCCAAGCCACTGTATGCGGGCCCCATCAGCCGCATGTTGGTGAGCGAATTGACACAAGCCCAGGCGACCGAAGCGTGTCGCACGTTGCTCACCGCGAAGGGTTGGATCCCCTTCGGATCGGCCGGCGATTCTCAATACTTCAAACAGGATTCCATACGATTGAATGTCAACTGCTCGGCCGCTCCCGCGCAAGGGGGTAAGACCATGATTAGCTATTCGGCGGAGTTATTGTCGGTCGATTTGCCCGCTCCTGCCGACGCCTTGGATCTACGCTACGCCGACACCACAAAGGAACTCTCGTTCGACACCGCAGCCTCGCCGGCCGATGTTGTCACCTACTATCGACAGACACTCTCCAAGGACTCTTGGCAGGCCACACTCGACAAGACGATTCCCATTGGCTTCAAGGAAGTGATGATCTTTCGCAACCCAGCCAAGGAACTGCTCAACCTCGAGCTGCACGAGTTCGAAGGCAATCGGCGAGTCAGCTTGCGGCATCAATCGGCCGCCGAGGTCGAAGAAGAGGATCGCCGCGCCAAGGCGTTTGCCGAAAAGCGCAAAAACGAGTTGAACAAGCCACTGCCCAAGCTGGCTCTGAAATTGCCGACCGAAGCCATGCAGGTCGAAATGAACAAAGATCGCGTCGAGTTCAAGGTGCCCAGCGGCAAGGCCAAGTCGATCACCGACCTTTGGCGGAAGAGCTTGGTCGACTCTGGCTGGAAGGAAAGTATCCAAGTAAACGAGTCGCAGGTCGGCTCGGCGACACTGACGCGCGAGAATCAAACGCTGACGCTCAACTATGTTGATCCCGGCTTCATTCCAGCCGAGATCACCGTACAGGCCAGCGGCGTCGAACTGGCACCCTAGTGCGAATCGCTCTTGACTGTCGCGTTCGTGGCGACGCTCCCCGGATAAGTCGGCCCTGTCACCGACCCCTTTGCCGTTCGTAACCCGATCGTACATTCCATCAAGCCGCCTGAGCACGTACACTCGGCTACGTGACGATCATCGCCTGCAAATGGCTTGCCAGTTCGTCGAGCAGCAGCGGCTTGCTCGCCACGCGATCGACCCCTGCGGCCAACCCATGTTGCACCTCGTCGGCCCGGGGAAAGTCGAGCAACAGCAGCGTGGGAACGTGCGGGAAGCTTGCTCGTAACGCGGGCCATATCACGTTCGACTCGCGATAGCGATACTCCAAACTCCACACCAAGGCCGAGACTCCGCTGAGAGTCGTCGGCGATTCAGGCGCCACACGCGCCGCACAATAACCGAGCGCGACACACGCGTCGCGCAGCCAATGTGCCCCGTCCTGGCTATCGGCACACACCGCCACCAAAGCCGTCGCTCGTAATGGACGCCCCCGGACTGTATCCAGCAGTCGTTCTTCCTCGCTGCTGGTCGCTGGTCCCAGCCAACGCGTGGCGTGCCCTCGACGAGCGTGTTCAACAATGCTACGCAAACGAGTCGCAGCTTGGTGCCAATAAATACGTGTCACGCCGCTCCAACATACTCCGCTGCGCATTTCTCCTTCGCACCACGCGCCGAGCAATCCGAGGATGGGCACCAGCGGCACCATGCGACGCAACGCCTCGACTTGAACCGGAGCGATCTCGCCCGGGCGTTGCTGGGCCAGAATGATCAACCCCGGCGAAGCGCCTTGCGCAAGATATTCCTGCGCCGCTGTGACCGAGTGAAACCACGTCACCTCAGCCCGCTCACCGAGCCACCGCGCGGTGGGCAGAAATTCGCTCGTGTCGTGCGCGCCGATCCACAATATCGAAAACGGTCTCTTCATGACTGCTGAGCGTATCCGACCGCGGCTCAACCGAGCAAGGCCCGTTCGCCTCGTACAATCACGGCTTGGGCCGTGTGCGCGTCGCGGCTCGCTCGCAGCTCGTCGAGCACCGCGGGAATTGCTAGCACGCGACTCAGACGGGCCAGCGTGTGCAGGTGTCCGCGATCGTTCGTCGAACAGATCAGAAAAAAGATGTCGGTGAGCGCCCCGCGCGAGCTGCCAAACGGCACGCCGCACTCGTTCACCCCCAGAGCAATGAACGGTCGACCCAAAATGCTCGGCTGCGGACGACGCGGGTGCATTAGCGCCACGCCGTTGTCCATCGCCGTGGGGTAAAGCTCTTCACGACCCCGGACCGCCTCGACCATCTTGGACGGGTCCCACAGCCAACCGGTGCGGGCCGCCACGTCGACCATGTTCGTGATCACCGAGTTGCGGGTCCGCGCCCCGAGCGGCACTTGCACGGCTTCGATGGGCAACAACTCGTCGAGTGATAGCAGCTGTTCGTCGTCGCTCTGGACCAAACGCTCCAAGACCCCCTCCATGCGTTCGAGTTCGGCGACGTCGCTCGTGCCGATCCGTTCTTCGAGCCAGTGGTGAATTTCGCTCCGCGAAAAACGCCACTCGCCGCCGACGCGACGAGCCGGCAGTTTGCCCCGCTCGGCCAGGCGCAGAACGTGAGCCCGGTCAATGTGCAAAAAATTGGCAAGTCGGTCCAGGTCAAAATCATCATCGGCCATAATCGTCGATTGTCATCAGTCCGCCGTTCGCTGCAAAGCCTCTGAGAGCCACTTTTCGATCAGATTTTGACCAAGTACCCTCGCAAACACGATTCGCTACAGCTACCACGGTGTGAAGCGCAAGCCCAGTAGGGCCAACTGCTGCAGCGCTAAGACGAGCAGACCGGCCCAGGCGAACGGACGAAACCATTCGAGCCATTGCGGCTGGGCCGAGACCAGCTTAGCCCGTTGCAGTGAATCGATCTTGCGGAACACGGCACGCAACGCCGGGGCGTCGCCCGACTCGAACACCTGTCCGCCGGTGGCCAAGCAGACCGTCCGCAAGTCTTCTGACGGCGGCTGACTGCGTACGCTCACGCCGTAGACGAGGATCCGTTTCGAGCGAAGCGTTTGGCCGATTTGTGCCGCCGCACCCCCTTCCAGGTCGGGACTCTCGCCGTCGGTTAACACGATGACCATCCGATCTCCTTCATGCCGCTGCTCGAGCAGTTCAGCACAAGCGAGCAGCGCGTTGCCCACCTTCGTGCCGTCCCACCAGCGCGTTGGGAACACGCCCGGGCGAACAAATGGCGTTGCCAGTCGGATGGCCGACAGATCGGTGGTCAGCGGCACCCAATGGATCACCTTTCCGGTGAAGATCGAGAACCCGAACGCATCCCCTTGGCGATACGTGGTGAACTCGCTGATGGCCTCCATCGCGGCATCGAAGCGCGTGAAGCGTGTGCCGTCGCTCTTCACACGGTCGCCGAACGGATCGTTCATACTCCCCGAGGTATCGAGCGCGATTTGAATGTTGGCCACTTGTTGCGGGAAAGTCGGCGGACCATCGATGAGCGGCCCGGCCCAGAGGATGATGGCCAGCGCCATGAGCAGCGCGGGGAATAAACCACCCACTCGCACGACGAAGCCGATGAAGGTCCCGCGCCGCGCGCGGCAATGGTCGAGCGGCAACATGACGCTCTGCCCGCGAGCCAACCACTGCCAAAATCCCCAGACGATGGGCAGGCAGAGCAACGGCAACAATTCCGGTCGCAGGAAGATCATGCCGCGCCCCCTGTCGTCACAGCCGGGACTTGGGCTTTATCCAACGTGCTGAGCAACTCGCGGGCCACGTCTCCATCGAGAGACCCTTGCCGCGCGTGCAACCAACGCTCGACACAGCGGACTTGCTCCGCGGCCGTCGGGTGCTGCCGCAACACGTCGAGCGTGTCGATCAATCGCTCGGCTTTGACCTGCAATCGTTCGGACCAGCATTGCAACAGCAGCTTCTCGAGATTGACCTGTTCGGTCGGGTTCAACTCGCAGGTCGTGGCATGCTCGAGCAGCGCGCGCAATCGTTCTTCGGCCGAGGGCTGTGGCTTCTCGATCACGCGGCGTCTACGTCGCAGGTGTCGCTGGAGTACCAGAGGAATCAACAATAGCAACCACGCGCTCCAGGCCAGCGTCATCCACACGCGATAAGGAGTCTGCAAGTCGATGGGCAACGACGGCGTGTCGAACAGTTCGCCGTGATGATCTTTCGGCAACACACTTCCCACGGTGATCGACAATTGCGGCAGATTAGCCGGGCGACGACCGGATGCATCGACAAGATAGTCACTCACATCGAACGTGCCGGGCCGATAGGCCATGGTGCGCAGATCGTAACGTTGGCCTCGCCAAGTTGACTCGACCGAGTCGATGCGTACGGCGAGGGGGTCGCCGGGGGTGAATGGAATGGCCGTGAGCACTTCGCCGTGAAGATCGACCACTTGCCGCCCCTCGACGCCGACGGTCAATACCACGCTGCGCGGCCACATAAGCACGGCTAGCATTATGAGCGCCACCAGCAGCAAGCCCACGAAGAGTGGTGTACGGCGCGGCGATGGTCGAGGAACCGGAATCATGAGCGTGGACCGTGCCTAGGCGTGCCCCAGAGATTTGCGAAACTTCAGGTAATGTCGCACGCGCGGCAACACAGGCTCGTCGATCGGCAGATGCAAGAACTCGATGCCGCTTTGCACTAATGACTCGCGGGTCTCGTCACTCGTTCGCAGTCGGGTACGGCGGGTGAGCACAAATCGCTTGCCGGTCTCGGCTTCTCGGGCGCGATAAATGCCGCTCGGCGGCGGCGCGGCCTCGAACGGGTCTTGCAGCCACAGCACGATCAACTCATGCGCGGCCGACAATCGCTCCAACGAATCATACGCCTGCGGGTCGTGCAAGTCGCTCAGAACTACGACGACCGTCCGGGTCTTCAACGTGGCCGCCAACGACCGGAGCCTCGTTGCCAAGCAGGTCCGCTCGCGAAAATCATACAGCCGCAAGGCATGGGTCCACTGCAACGCCGTGGTCGTCGACAGCGTGGGAGTGATTCGCAGATCACGCTCGCCGGCCGACATGATCCCCACGGGACTCATACGCTCTTGCGCGGCTCGAGCCAGCGCGGCCGCGAGTCGCACCGCCCAGTAATACTTACTCTGCGGCAATGAACTGACGCACATCGAGGCCGACGTGTCGACTACCAGATAGATCGGCACCTGCCGCGTAGCCTCATACTCTTTGACGTAGGGCTTGCCGGTTCGGGCCGTCACGCGCCAATCGATCGACCGTACCGAATCGCCCGGCTCGTACGGGCGAGACTGTGCGTACTCAAGACCCGAGCCCAAGAAGCGTGACGCATCACCGCCGAAGTTCAGACTGTCGGCCAGACGCTTTACTTCCCACTCGAATTGTCGCCGCGCCGTGGTGGCCAGCGGAAGTTCATAACTCATAACGTGCTCCGAAGCCTCGACCGGGGGCTAAACCTCGCGCATGATGTCGTCGAGCACCGCACGCACGCTGACGCCCCGGGCTATCGACTCGTAATTGAGCCGGATACGGTGCAGGACAATATCTTCGGCCAGGGCAAACAGATCCTCGGGGACCACGTAGTCGCGGTCGTGCAAAAAGGCCCGGGCGCGCGCGGCCTGCACCAAGGCCAAACCCGCCCGTGGACTGCAACCGACTTCCAAGGCCGAGTGCTCGCGGGTTCGTCGCACCATCCGCACCACGTGTTCCGTGAAGGCGTCGCTGACGTGGATCGTCTGCACTTGCTCCATCATGTCGACCAACTCATCGATACCGCACACAGCCTGATCTTCGATCATATCGAAGGCCGACTTGGGCACGGCACCGCCCCCTTCCTGACGTCGCAAACCCATGTTGAGCTGCCGTCGATAAATGTCCTTCTCCTCGGCGGCCGTCGGGTAGTGCAGCCGATGACAAAGCATGAATCGATCCAATTGCGCCTCGGGCAACTCGAACGTGCCCGCCTGCTCGATCGGGTTCTGCGTGGCGATCACGAGAAACGGCGCAGGGAGCGGAAAGGTCTTGTTTCCCAACGTCACTTTCCGTTCCTGCATGGCCTCGAGCAGACACCCTTGCACCTTGGGAGCCGCCCGATTGATCTCGTCGGCCAACAGCAGATTGGTGAACACCGGGCCCTTGTGAATACGAAACTGATGCGTCGACTGATCGAGAATTTCCGACCCGAGCACGTCGCTCGGCAGCATGTCGATCGTGAACTGCACACGTCCGAACCCCATGCCGATCGTCCGCGCGACGGTGTTCACCAGCAGCGTTTTAGCCAGGCCGGGCACACCTTCGAGCAGCAAATGCCCGCCGGTCATGAGCGCGATCAGAATGCGTTCCACGACGACGTCTTGTCCCACGACAACGCGAGCGACCCGTTCACGTATTTCCCGCACCATCGATGTTTTTAGTTCAGTCATAACACTCATCGCCAGAGAAAATAATCAAAGCAATAAATCAAAGGTGTTGCCTCTAAGCACGCGCCGCCGAGGGCACGACCACGCGCAACCAGCGTTTGGCCACCGACTCCAGGTCTTGCCGCGCCTCGTCTTCTTGCCCAGCACGTGAGAATGCGCTCGACTCAATCGAGCGGATGTCGCGATGCAAATGTCGCTTCTGTTCCGCCGTCAGAGACTCGCGTCGGCTCTGATCGATGCGATGCAACAGGGTTAATACCGCGAACGCCGTGACGTCGCTGGGCATCGTAAAGGGACTGGCCGCCTCATCGACCGCAACGGACTTTTTGCGTGTGATGAACCAACCCAAGCCACATGACGCGAGCACGGCCAAGCCGATCAGCACGGGCGTAACGAAGTCGGGACGAGCGACCTTGGCCGCGTCGGCCCCTTCGAACAGCGTGATCGTCGCCGCGGCGTCAACCGGATCGAGATCTTGATAGCGACGATACGTGGTCGCGATCGAATCCTGTTTCACCCGCGGAAATTCAAACTCGACCCGCTTGTGTCCCCCACGCAGCAAACGCTCGGGGTCAACATGCACCGTCCAGCTACGCTCACTCACGGGGAACATCCCCTCGGGGTTACTGCGTAGTTCACGCAGAAGGAGTCCTTCTTTCTCGGCCACGTCTTGAACGTGCAATTTGTAGCCAGGCAGATCGATGAGTTGCTGCAACTCGGGTACCAATCCATGAGCGGTGGCCACCACGTCGATTTTCAATCGCCCCTCGGCCAACTCGCGGCTGTCGACGATTTGGGTCAAGGCGATCTCGCTCGCGGGACGTTCGCGGCTCGCGTCGGGGCTCAGTTCAATGAGCAACGGATGCGACGCGACCGGAATAACCACTTTGCCCTCGCGATCGAAAAAGTCGAGCTCCAACTCCAGTTCCGGTACCCGATCGACGGTCGTGTCCTTGGTGGCCAGCAGCAAGTAAGCCAGCGGCGTCTCTTGCCACGCAGCCGAGGCGATCTTCCGCAAGGCGGTCGAGTCGGCTGCGTCGGCCTGAAGCGGCGACGCGATGACCCGCGCGCCGGCATTCGGATCAGCGAACCGAATCGTGCGGATCGTGAAGAAGTCACCCAGTGCGACCCGCAACGACTCTTCAAATCGATCGCGATACAAGGGCTTCTCGGTGATCGTACGTCCCGACACGGTCCGCTGCACTTCGTTCATCACATACTTGCCGAAGCCACCACTTTCGCGGGCCACGTCGGCCGTGTGAACAAGACTGACAAACACGCCGAACTCGCCGGGAGCGTGAATCCGCGGACTGCCATCGATCCGGGCTTGTAAGCGGATCTCCTGCAACAGCGAATCGTAGTACTGAATTTTTTCCTCGGCGGGGTACACGGTCGGCCGACGGCCAGTGACCTGCACGGCGCTAGACAAATAACGATATTTCATTTCCGGAGCGATGCGATTGGCCGAGACATTGTCGGCCACCATCGACGAGAACAATTCGAGGTGGGCCTCGGCGGCCCCACCGCTCAACGAGAGCATGGCTTTGCGCAACTCTTCGAGCCCTTCGCGCGGCACGCCTTTGCGCAGATTCACGCCACCATCGTGCGTGATTCCGAGCAGACCATAGAACCAGGCACGATAAGGGAGCAACTCGAACTCGCCTCGCTTGAGCTTGGGCACGCGGGTGGCGTAGGCCTGCGCCGCGGAGCGGAATTGCTTCACCGCTTCATCGGAGTGCTTGAGATACGTGGCAAATCGATCGTCGTCATCGGTCGTCGCCGCGACCCGTTGAAAGTATGCGAACTCGGACCAATCGCTGAGCAGCGAGCCCACGGTGCAGCCCATCCGCCAATCGTCCGGGTGCGCCTTGAGCCACTGCTCGGCCATGCGAGAGGCCTCGCCATAGCCACGGTCGACCAGTTGAAAAACATCGGCGGCGGTCCGTCGCGTGGCGGCATCGCGTTGCACGCTCAACTCACGCCACTGCGAGGCGAGCTTCGTCCGCATGCGATCGAACAAGGCAAACATCAACGTCGGAGCGATACCTTCGAGAGGACCAAAGACCTGGACCACCTGGGGCACGGTGTAGGTCTCGGCCCGACTATGACAAAAATCGAACGCGCGGACCAATTGCGTCTCGTCGAGCAACGCCCGCGTCGGGGCGTCGAGCTGGCTGAGCAAGTGTCCCAGTTGCTTGAGACTCGTTTCTTGCTCGCTTCGGGTCAGGACAACCGTTTGGCTGTCGCTCTTATATTGCCTCAGCAACTCAGGCGAGAGGTTCGGGTCGTGTCGTCGAGCCCAGATTTCCAAATACTGATTCGCGAGCTTGGCGGCTGTTAGTGCATCGGTGCGAATCAGCTCGCGCAAGCAGGGAATAATCCGGTCGACATGGTCACTGAGCAACACGAGTCGGGCCTGGGCAACCTTGATCATCGCGGCCAACTGGGGCAACAGCGCGTCGCGCCAGTCATCTTGTGGTACGGTACGAATGAGCAATTCCAGGCCGACGTGCGGATACTTGTCACGGGCGGTCGACTTTTGCCACGTGGGATAGACCTTGATGCTGTTCTGCGCTTCCTGATGCCACGCATGAGCGTAGAGATTGGCCAGCGTCTGCCAGGGTTCGTCGACCAGCTTGACGCTCGCGGCCAGGGCACGCATGGCGCTGGCTTGAATTTCCAAGTTCACACCACGCGCCACGTAGTCGACCCCTGCGTAGCCAGCAGCCGTTTTCTGACCGATGAGCGCGCCGATCGCTTCCGAGCGGTCGCGCTGTTGCTGATCGCGAAACACATTTCGGAGCCGCTGCTCGTTCTCGTCGGCCGTGGCTTGCTGCAGCGCCTCATAAAGTTCGTCAAGCGTTCGAGTGCGCGTCTCGGCATCAATTTCGGATAACTTGAGTGTCGATAGAATTTGTTCCCATGAGCGTTTGGTCGCGGGAGCAGATTCGGTCGTTGTCGCCGCTTGTTGGTTGGCTTGGACATCGCGATCGGTGAGGCCGAAAAGTTTGGCTTCGTTCCATAATTCGGCACCGGCCAATACCCGGGCCGCGGCTTGTCTTCGTTGCGGATCGGTGCCGCCGAGGCGCGCGGTGCCCTTTTGCAGCAGCGTGACGAGTTCGGCGCGCGTGTCGACATCTTTCATGCCGATCTGCAGCAGTCGCCCCAGTTGGAGCACTTGCTTGTCGTCGAGTTCGTCGGGTGCCGCATCGGCGATGCGGATCACGTCGCTAGGGAGGATCATCGATTTGGGAAAGGCGCCCACCAAGTCGGACATGAGCTTGAAATGAATTTTTCTCGCGGCATCTTCGTCGAGTTCGGACAAGATGTTTGCGACGCCGCTCCAGTTGCCCGCCTGCACAAAATGATGCAGGCGATCCGGATCGCTGGCATCGTCGCTCAGTTTGCTCGACAGAGCTCGAAACGCCTCGTCGCTCTGCCGCGTAAAACGCTTCGTGGTAAAGGCATCGACCTCTTTAGCCGTGGCCTTTTTGGCCAATGTGCGGGCCTTTTTCGACACCTGGGCCGAAAGCGGCAATACCGACAAGCTCAACAAAAGGATCGTTGCCAACCATATCCAACGCATATTCAATACCTATCTAACGGAGCATGTGATTTAGGAGCCCAGATCAAACTCTTCGGGCACAGGCGGCGGGGGCACACCCGGCACCGGAGGTCGAGGCCGGGCGTCGAGCGTGGGGGGACCGCCGTTACTCGCCGCGGCATTGGGAGGGGGCGGTGTCTTGGTCGTCGCCAAACCGGCAGTCGTCGCGGCTCCACCGGCCGGCGCGGCAAAGGCATCTGGCGGGAGCTCGGCCGACTTGATCACCGCTTCGAGGTTCTGTCGGTCGAATGCATTGCGTGTTCCACGGGAGTGCTCGGCCAGAAAACGAAAGTTCTGTCGCGACAACTCCCAGTGCCGACGCCACACAGCATCCTCGGCCTGTTCCAAGCGCAGGGCGATCATGGCCTGAAAGTGGACTCGGCCTAGAAAATCGCGAACGTCTAAAGCCAGTGGCGACTCGCTGCCGTGTACACCCTCGACATCCTCGATCAGCGTGTTGAGGTTGTCGATGGTCTCGGCCAGTCGACCGAGTTGAAAGCGGGCGCGGATTTGTGCCAATCGCAACTGATCGCGGGCCAGCGCACTCGCGGCTGCGGTCTCGGTGTTCTCTGGCAGCTTATGCAGCGCCAAGTCATAGGCGGCGATGGCATCGTTCCAATTCGACTCGTCTTCGAGTTGACGCGCCTGGTGCCAATGCAATTGTGCCGAGCGAAAGGCGAGTGCCGCCTGGCCTGGCCCAAAGTGATAGGTGAGCAACGCCACCGGCACGAGCATCCACAGCAAGATAAGCCATTTCCTCATACGGTCGCTCCCAAGGCCGGGTTGTCGGCGACGGGGGCTTCGCGTTCCGGATTCCAAACGCTTCCCAGGCAATGCAGAGCGACCGGGATGAGCGCGAGCAAGGCAACCCCGAGCGCAACAGCGCAGCGGGCGAGGTCTTTCAGTTGCCAACCGACTTGTGGCGGTGGCGGAGGCATGTAGGCCAACTCGGTCAGCGCCGCCGAGGGAAGGTGCTGCGTGTTGACATTGTGATATGAACCATGCAACTCGGCGGCCAAGCGTCGTAGCACGCCTGCCTGCTGTCGTGAGTCGTGATTGCCAATCAAGGTACCCACGAGTGGATCGCCAACGGCTAATATCTCGACATTGCGAATTGAGCGCGGCAACTTCGGGATCTGGCTAAAGTCGACCGTGTCGCCGTCGGTACAGATCATCATCGTGGCGCTCTTGGCGGGCCACGACTCAGCCAACTCGTTGGCCACGCGAATCCCTTCGAGCAGCCGCGTTTCGCCTGGCTGAAACGACCACACCAGCGGCAGATTGTCGAGCACGTTGCGAATCACGTTCACGTCGGAGGCGTCGACCACGATCGGTCGGGCCGACGTGAAGAACACGACAACGCTGAAGCGCGTGCGGCTCAAGGCGATGCGCGAGATCACCCCTTCAATGACATCAAGCACGCGGTCGCGGCGGCGCTGTTGCTTGTTGAGCCCCGAGTCGCTGATGTTCATGCTAGGCGAGACATCCAAGAGGAGCAACACACGCTGCAACTCAGCCCGCTCAGACTGTGACTCGGTGGAGTCGGCCGTGAGCGACTCGTTGAGCAGTTGCGGTTCCATGAGTGCGAGCGTGGTCAATCCCCACGCCGTGAGCCCCATCGCCACGACGCGCAGCGTCGGCACAACGCGAGTCCAACGGCGAGGTCGACCCGTCGGGCCAAATGCCAAGCGTCCGATCGCCGAGCAACGCCTCTCATGGCGCAGCTCGGCCCAGACCGTCAGCAGCACGGCTGCGAGCGCGACGAGAGCAGGGCCAACCGTGGGATTCATGACCATGCGGACCTATGGATCCGAAGGAGGGAAAATCGGGCCGTGGAGCCGTTCTACTCTAACCTCGATGGATTCCAGCAACCAGCGTTTCGCCCCGGAGAAGCGTATTCTTGGCTACGCGACATGCCGCAAGGCAACGATCGGGTCCATCGAAGCAGCCCGGCGGGCGGGGTAGATCCCAAACAAAACACCGATCAGCACCGCGATACCAAAGGCCAACGGAATCGACCACGGGACCACGCTCGGCTCGATCGTGCGAACCAGATCCGGCGCGCTGTTGAGCATCCGCGGAAACAAAACCAATGCCGCACTACGCAGACCGTTGAGTACCGGTCCGCAGCTCAGACCCGCGAGGATGCCGGTCAGGCCCCCCGCGCTGGAGAGCAACACGGTTTCGGCCAGAAACTGTCCGGTGATATCGCGACGCTTGGCGCCGAGAGCGCGGCGGATACCAATTTCGCGAGTCCGTTCGGTGACGGTCGCCAGCATAATGTTCATAATCCCGATACCGCCGACGAGCAACGATATCGCCGCGATCATGCTCATGAGCACCATGAACATAATGCGGGTGCGTTCGGCTTGTTCGAGTAATTCGAGCGGCACGACAATCGCGTAATCGGCGAAACGATGATGACGCGACAGCAGGTCGCGCACCGCCTCGGCCGTGGCGAGCACCTCATCGACCGTGCGGATGCGCAAAGTAACCTGGCTCAGCTCGAGGATTTCCGATACGCGCGAGCCGGCTCGATAGGTAGTGACCAAGTCGCCAATGCGAAGCCAGAGCGTCGAGATGGGAATGTACACATCGGACGAAAAGTCCTGCGAGTCGAGCGAGCCGCCGATACCGGCCGTGGCGTTACGATGAGCCAGAACGCCGACCACGGTGTAATAGTCTTGATCGACATGGATCGTACGACCGAGTGGTTCTTCGTGGCGGAACAGCCGCTCGGCCGTCTCGGCCGAGAGAACGCATACGTTGTTGCGTTGGGTTAAGTCGGCGTCGCTAAGAAAACGACCGCTGGAGAGCGTGATGTGATTCAGCTCTTTGTACTCGGGTGAGCAGCCGACCAAGCGGCCGTCGACATCGTGTCCACTATAACGGAACTGGCGGCGGAGTTCGCGAATCGGGACGCCTTGCTTGATGCTGGGGATCGTTTCGACAAGCCGCTCGAAATCGCGCCGCGTGATACCGTAGGGGACGATCCCGATGCTGGTGCCGGTCTTTTCAGCCGTGGGCTGCAACGAACGCACGATGATGTTATCGGCCCCCAGCCCGGCAATCTGCTCTTGAGCCTTGGCGCTAATCCCTTCGCCGATGGCCAGCAACCAGATGACGCTGGCTACGCCAATAAAGATACCCAACACGGTGAGCAGCGACCTGAGCGGGTGCAGCACCAGATGCTTGAGGCTCATCAACCAAGTGCGCGGGCGAAAAAACAGATGCATGTCGCTGTCCTCCGCTCAAGGACTGCCGACCGCCACCTCGACCGTCGGCTTCTTAACGATGTGCCGCCGGGATTTCGCGCCGCTCTGCGCTTGTTGCGAATCACGCTGGGCCTTGCGATGCTCGGCAATCCGCGCATCCTGCTTGTCGTCAAGCTCGGGCAACTCGACCCGATCCAAGTACTGCTTGGGCGAGATGACGACGCGCTCGCCGACGGCCAAACCATCCTCGATCACGAGATGTTTGTCGTTCGTCGAGCCGATTTCGACCTCGCGCGCCGATAGCTTGTGTTCGTCGTTTTCCAGCAAGCAGAAAAATCGACCGTTGCGCTCCATGATCGCTTGAACGGGCACCTGCAGCGCATCTTCGCGTTGTTCGACCAGAATGGCGACCTCGGCCGTCATGCCGGGACGTAAATCCGACGGGGGATCGATGATCTCGACGTCGGTCTGATAGTTCTTCACGTTCCCCATATATGAACTGGTGGGCAGCGGATACTCGGCCACGCGGCGAACCTTGCCACTGAGCACGACACCCGGCAAGGCGTCGACCCGCACCGTGACGGTTTGATCCAACTCGACCAGATCGATGCGTGACTCGTTCACTTTGGCAATGACCTGCATCTTCTCCGGGTTAGGTAGGCGAACGAGCGTCTGCCGCTCACGGACTGTGCGCCCCTCCTCGATCAGCGGCTCGCTGTATCGGCCCGACTCGTTGGCGTAGACCACCTGTCCGGCAACCGGAGCGCGGATCTCGCATTTGGTGATCTGGCTTTCGATTTTGGACAAAGCGCTCACTTCGATCTGATGGCTGTCTTTGGCCGCTCGGAGCTTGGCTTGCGCGGCCTGAATGTCGGCCTCGAAACGCCTGACGGTCTTTTCCTTGGTAAAATTCATCACCACATCGAGTTTCGTCATGGCAACGGCGAGATCCTTCTGAGCCTTTTGCACTGCGAAACGATCGGCGTCGAGTTGAATGCTCGTCACATACCCCTTGGCGGCCAACCGCTCGCTGTAACGAAGATATTCCTCGGCGCGGCGCAAATTCTCCTCCGTCACCAACTTCGCGGCCTGCAATTCCTCGACACTTTGCTTATAGGTGCCCGACTCGAACTCCTGTAGCGTGAGGATCGCCGTTTCGACCAAGGCCTCGGCCTGGATCACCAGCGCCTCACTGTTCTTGACAATGATCTGCTGCTGGATCAGCTCGGTTTGCAAATTGGAATCGTCGAGGCGAACCAGAAAATCGCCCGGCTGCACGCGGGTGCCTTCCGGCACAATCTCTAATATCGTGGTCCCCAACGTCGACCGCGAACGAACCTCGCTGCGCACTTCAACATTGCTCGATGAGCCAATCTCACCGCGTTCGACGACCTCGTGCAGAAACGGGCCGGCCATCACTTCAACAACCAACGGAGCCGAGTCGACCTGCCCCTCGTCCACCCCCTGAAACCCGTACCAAGCCGTCGCGCTCGACGCGATCAAAACACAACTGACCAGCACGAACGAGATCAGTCGACGACGACGCGGTGACCGGGCGAAAGACGGTGGTGTTTCGGTGGGCGTCACGGTGCTAGCTTTCCTCCGTCGATAATCGGACTTACGACGAACATCATCTCTGCAGATGAGTTGGTCGGATGAACAGGGATTATCGAACTCTGGTCGGGGGGCTCACGATGATCGATCGTTCCACTGAAACGGCTCAATCAGCGACAAGCGTGGATACTAAAGCGGTGCGATTCGAGGCGGGGAGTCAAGAGGCTAAGGGGAAGAGTGTAGGGCGGGTCTGCTTACTTGGTATCGACCCGCTCACGCCCGAGGACGTGAGCTTCTTCACCGGGCATTATAGCCGCAGAGAGTCTAATGATAAACAACAATTGATACCACACCCCCCTGTATGACCAATTCCAGGGCGATTAGCGGACAGATTGCTTACGTTCTGGGGGTGGTAAGTCTTGCTCCATCGCTCCAGGCGGCACAGCACGTTCGCCCGGTTCGTCATTCGGCCCGCGCACACCGGGGGGCAGATCTTCGATCGGTAAGTCGGGCCACTCGGTCATGCCTGCCGGGAAGTCGTCGAACGCGTCGTCCCCGCCGCCGCGCGAGGCATCGATCTTGCCCGGGTCGATCCACATGCCGTAATCGTCGAGTTGCATCGTCCCCAACTCAAAGTCGAGGCTCATCCGCAGCGCCTCATAGTTCACCCACTGACCCAAGAAGTCGTTCTGAGCGTTGAGCAGGTCGCTCAACGCAGACACCAAGTCGCGCGCCGTGGTGGGTGAGATAGACGAGACACCGGCAGCTGCCGCGGCGCGCGGAGGCTCGCGCAGACGTTCACGGGCCAAATCGACTTGCTTGACCGCCACCACGACCGCGGCGCGGCGCATCTCAAAGTTAAGCTGATTGAGTCGCATGATACGCAACGTGGCCCGTAGGCCTTGATTGACCCGATCCTCGAACAGAATGTAACTGCGTCGCGCGCGTTGGTAGTTGATCAGCGACTCGCGATAGGCGTTGCGTTCGGCGAGTCGGGTCAGCGGCGCATCGAACGTGGCTCCCACCTGGAGCCGGCCGGTCGTGTCGCTGAATTTGAATGGCGTGTTGTCGATCGTTCGCAGGTCGCCGTTGATCGTGACATTCAGACCGCTCCGCAAAGCATTGGCCGTGTATTCGATCTGCCGCCAATTGTCGACTAAGGTCGAGCGAGCGTTCATCCAGTCGCGACGGTTACGTCGGGCAATTTCCAGCGCCTGCTGATCGGTCAGCTCGACCGGAGTGAGCGTGACCGACTCGAGTCGCGCGCCCGCCTGTGCCAGCGACAGCTCGAGCAACTGACTCGAAAGCATCGTCATCAGGTCGATGGCCTGTTCGCACGCTTTCTCGGCCGGCAAAGTTTCAAACCGTTCGCGGAGTTGCCGCAACTGCTGCCAACTCTCGCTCAATCCCGCTTCCAATCGGGCCACATTGAGCGTTAACCGCTCGACGCGTCGGTCGAGTTCTTCGATCTTGTAAGGGTGGGTATCGACGTACCCCGCCGCGATCTCGGGCCGCTTGAGCAGTGCCGCGAGTTGTTCACGCCGCCGGTCGAGCGTGGAAAGCGACTTTTGCAGGTCACGCTGCGTAATCGCCAACTCCTGCTCAGCCTTCTCCCGATACTCGAGCGCCTGATCGATGATCGGGAGCAAGGCTTCCACGTCGGGGTCCATCCGCTGTGCCCGAACCGCGTCGAGGTTGTCTCCCAACTGGTCTTGTAACTCGTTGATCGAGTCGTCGATCAACCGGAAGGGCGCGAGCAAGTCGTCTTGCACGATGACGCTCAGATCGGGTGGCAAACCAAGCTGTATTTTGTATGCATCCAGCCGTGTCTCGTAGGATGCAAGATTCGTCATCAGCGTCGTCTGGCCGGAGTAGAGCGCCTGCCGGGCCTGCTCGACTTGCAACGGATTGGGGATACGCCCGGCATTATAAAGCTCTTGCAGTTGAGCCAGGCTATCTTTGAGGCCGGTGATGTTGAACTTTTGGTTGCGGATTTGCTGTAAGGTTTGCAGCAGCCCATAGTAGCCGCCGACCGTACCCGTTCCGCTACTGCCTGTCACGCCGAGTCCGCTCGCGCCGACACCGCCGAGTCCTGCTCCGCGGCTCACTCCTTCGCCGGGGGCGCGACCGGTGAGGATCGACGTATAAAAGCCCTGGCGATACTGGTCCAGCTGCCGCACGTTGGCCAGCAGCGTCCGCTCTTGCTGCGTGAGCGATTCGAGTATCCGCACGCGCGTGCCGAAGCGAAGCAGCGGCTGTACGAGACTAAAATTGAGCAGCGTGAAGGCCGACTCGTTCTGCGCACCCGAGAACTGCCAGACGATCGTGTTCGCCAATCCGACGACGGCACTGGTGCCAAGTGCCGTCGTCTTTTTGAGCTGCATCACCGTCGAGTCGTTGCGAAACACGCTCTGGGCAACGCCCCCTGTGCCAGGGCGATCCTTCGCGTCGGCCGTGAGCAGTGGAGTCGTGTTGGCCAAGAACTGCGTATCAAATTGAAAGCGCTGGAACGTCACATCGAGCGCCGACAGGTATAAATCCTCGACTTCCAATTGATAATCGCGCGAGTG
Organism: uncultured Planctomycetaceae bacterium; assembly: GCA_964387325.1. Lineage (GTDB taxonomy): Bacteria > Planctomycetota > Planctomycetia > Pirellulales > PNKZ01 > CAZZBK01. The sequence continues at coordinate 14,335 of CAYLYE010000035.1, read as the reverse complement.
ATGCAGCGCCAACTGTACGGCGGCCTCTTTGCTGAGCACGACGCGTCCTTGGTCGTCGCACGGCAAATAGCGTCGCCATAATTGACTGTCGACAAACGGTACGTTGCCATTACGGTGCCAATACGGATAGCCTCGCTTGCCATCAACAACATGCATGAGTCGATGCGCGGCCGGGTCGTCTGGCGGCATCGCCGGGCGGTCCGGTCGTGTCACGTCACTCAGCCGCGACGACTCCGGACGAAAGACCCCCTGCGGCGGCAGATTCCATTTAGGACCCACGGCCTTCTCCGCGATCGCATCATACGACTGTGCATCGGCCTGCATGATGTACCGGGCCCGCGTGCAACCCGATAGCAACAGCAACACCAAGAATACAACGCGCCAGCACGGCACAGCGCGCACGCTTCGTGCGCGTCGGTCGAAAGCTCGATCTGGTTGATCGGCAGGCATCGGCAGCATTGCCAGCGGGGGGGTTAAAGCATCAACACGTGTTTGAATGTTGGCAGCCTCATCGACCAAGTATCGTGTGAACCTTTAACGATCAGGTAAACTTTGCGGGGGAATACCCACTTGCCAATTCTCGCGGGGGGGAGAGTATGCGACCACGAGGGGCGAGCAGCACGACAGGGCTCGAAAATCGGTGGCCTCACGCCCCCCGCTCGATAGTCGAACGTCGAGCGCAGATGGTTAAAAGAGCAGGAGACGAAAGTCTCCCGATAAGCTCGCATCATCGGAGAATTCGCAGAGAAATCCCCCCCCTCACGCTCGAACGCGAGTTTCGTCATAATTGGCCGGTCCAAAAATCAAGCCAGCCGCCCCTTGGCTGCCGCCCCCCGCTGCTGTTTTGCTCTCCGCTGAAGAAGGTTCGTATCCATGAGCGTGCTCCTCCAAATTAAAAACGCCCACAAGAGCTATGGCGAGCAGATCCTCCTCGACGGCGCCGAGGCCACGCTAACCGACGACGTTAAGGTCGGGTTCATCGGCCGAAACGGGGCGGGCAAGAGCACCCTGCTGCGCATTCTCCTCGACGAAGAACAACTCGATCGCGGCGAAGTCGCGCGCAGCTCCAAACTCCGGGTCGGTTATCTGCGTCAGCATGACCCGTTCTTGCCCGACGAAACCGCCTTGCAGTTCCTCATGCGCGACAGCGGGCAACCCGACTGGAAGTGTGGCGAGGTGGCCGGCGAATTTGAACTCAAAGGGACCTATCTCGAAGGCCCCGTCGCCAAGCTGTCGGGCGGCTGGCAGACGCGTGTCAAACTGGCGGCCCTGTTGCTGCACGAACCCAATCTGCTGCTGCTCGACGAGCCGACGAACTTCCTCGACCTGCGCACGCAAATCCTCCTGGAGCATTTTCTGCGGCACTACAAAGAGGCCTGCCTAGTCGTCTCGCACGATCGCGCCTTTCTGAACGCCGTCTGCGACCATACGCTCGACCTGTCACGCGGCAAGCTCACGATGTTTCCCGGCAAGGTCGATGCGTTTCTGGAATTTCAACGTGCGCAGCGCGAGCATGAAGTACGCTCCAACGCCGCGGTGAGCGCCAAACGCCGGCAGCTCGAAGAGTTCATCGCCAAGAACAAAGCCCGCGCCAGTACGGCAACGCGCGCCCGATCCAAAAGCAAGCAGCTCGAAAAGCTGGAGCTGATCGACGTTGCCGGTGATGAGCCGACGGCCCGCATCCGCGCGCCGATCGTCGAGCCTCGCAAAGGACCCGCGCTCCGCTGTCGCGATCTGGCCATCGGTTACGCTGAACGACAAGTCGCCGGCGGTATCGATTTGGAGATCGAGCATGGCTCGCGCGCCGCCATCGTCGGCGACAACGGGCAAGGCAAGACCACGTTCCTGCGCACGATCGTCGACTCACTCGATCCGCTCGCCGGTGAAGTCCGCTGGGGACACGGTTGCCAATTGGGCATCTATGCCCAGCACGTGTACACGAGCCTGCCCGAAAAGCAAACGGTGCTCGACTACCTGGAGTACCACGCTCCGCCCGGGACCAAGAATCAGGAAATCCTCGACATGGCCGGGGCGCTGTTGTTTCGCGGTGACGCGGTGCAGAAAAAGATCTCGGTCCTTTCCGGGGGCGAGCGCGCGCGGCTCTGTATGGCCAGCCTACTGCTGAGCAAGAATAACATCCTGATCCTCGACGAGCCGGGAAACCATCTCGACGTCGATACGGTCGAAGCGCTGGCCGAGGCACTGCTGGCTTACCAAGGGACGGTCATCTTTACGAGCCACGATCGCCACTTTATGAAGCGCATCGCGACCTGCATTGTCGAGGTCCGCGACGGCCGCGTGGTCAATTACCGTGGCGACTACGAGTCGTATCTCTATGCGGTCAATCAAGAGATCGAAGAAGGGGAACGAGAACTCGCCTCGCAAATGTCCAAAGCTCCGCCGTCGGCACAGAAAGCCGCGAAATCAGCCTCTCAGACCCCGCGACGCAGCGAGCGCGAACTCCGCAAGGAACTCAGCAACATCGAACGCACGATCGCCCGGCTCGACGACAAGAAGCGCCAGACCAACGATCAATTGATGCAAGCCACCGACCCGGCCGAGGCCTTGCGGTTGCACAACGAGCTCACCGCCGTCACAGCCGAACTGACTGAGGTCGAAGAACGCTGGTGCAGCGTGCAAGCCGAACTCGGCGAGATGTAGTCAGGCGCAGTGTTGCACTTACTTCACTCCGGCGGCGCGGTTCCAGTAGAAGTGGGCGCTCGCGTCGGGGCGACTCATAAAACTCCGCAACTCACGCTCCACGGCGGCAATCTCGTCGCGCGTGGCAAGCGATTGGCCCACAAGCGCGTCGGCGGCGCCGGTCACGTTCTCCAACAGGTTCTGCACCCAGGGGACAAACCCTGCCGAGCCCGACCAGTGGACCTCGCTCTGAATACTCAGTTCGATCTTGCTGAACCCCGCGGATTGAAAAAGTTGAAACAGCCGACGCCCCACGAGCGCGTCGCCTCCCAAACGCGACTGCAAGACGACAAATTGCGACCAGAGGCGATCGAACGTCGGACAACTGGGCTCGAACACGTTCACCGAGATGTCGTTCTCTTGCACTCGCACTCGCCCGCCGGGCTTGAGAACCCGCCGCATCTCGCGTAGCACGGCCAACGGGTCGGCCACGTGCTCCAAAACATACCGGCAGTAAACTAGATCAAACGACTCGTCGACGAACGGCAAGTGATGAGCATCCCCTTGCACAAATCGCACCTTCGTGCCAAGCGATTGAGCATGCGACAGTTGTGCGGCCGAGTACTCGATCCCCACCAGCTCGCCCGAGCCGATGTGCTCGGCGACCTCGGACGCCAAGTATCCCAAGCCGCTGCCAACTTCCAGAACACACTCATCCTGTCGAGGCGACAGGTACGCCACGAACGGTCCATTGGTCAAATCGTTGAGCCGGCGCAGGCGGTCTTGCTCACTTGCTGCGGTGCCGTGAATGTAGACCGCTTCGGCCATCGGGCTACTCTCCACGCAACGCGGCGAGGATCGGCGCCTTGAGCACGGCCCGCACGGCGCTCATGCCGGCGAGCGTCCCCACGCCGACCACCAAGACCAGCGTGATCGTCAGGTCGGCAAAGGGAATCGTCGCGCCCCCCGCCAACAGATGAGGCAGAATCGCGATCAAAGCCGAGGCGCCACCGACGCCTAGTCCACCCCCGAGCAGAGCCGCGTTCTCGCACAGGATGAGCCGCGCGAGCAGAGCACGACGGAAGCCAGTCGCTTGCAGCAGAGCAAGCTCACCGCGTCGTTCGAGTACGTTACGCAACTGCACCACCGCCAGGCCCAAAGTCCCCAGCAGCAAACCGAGCCCACCGAGGCTTTGGAAGGTCGACAGATACGTGTTCTGCACGGCCAAGAACGCCGCGAGCCGATCGACCGTCGGCGTTACGTCGTAGCCGTACGTATCGAGCGCCTTTTCGAGCGTTTGCTCGACCCGATCAACGAGCGCCGGAGGAGCCTCGATCAGAAAAAACGAATACCCTTCGGCGAGCGGAAAATGCCGTTTGAATTGGGTCTCGCTCATGACCAACCGCCCTTGCAGCACGCTGTTCTTGAGCAGGCCGACCACTTCGAGCGTGATGGTCTCGCCACGATCATCGGCCAGCGGATAGCGTGCCCCCACGCCCGAGAGATGCAGGCTGAACATGGCCGTGGCGGCATCGATGACGACCGGGACGACTCCCCTCCCCTGCTCGTCGAGACCGAGCGAACGGTCGAGCAATCTCCAGGGATTCTGCTGATCGTCGAAGGAGAGCGGAGCATGGCCCGCCCACTCGAACCCGCCGCGCTCAATAAGCCGTTCGCTCGCGCCCAGCACGCGCGGTTGTTGCGGTT
>CAYLYE010000035.1:0-9978 GCA_964387325.1 uncultured Planctomycetaceae bacterium | reverse complement strand
TGCGGTTGATACAAGTTCAAGCAACTGGCGTCGTCGCCACGCTGCGAGCGGAGCGGAAATATCTGGCAATTCGCGAGCAACATGTCATCTCGATCGGAGAACCCGAGATCGAGCCGTCCCTCTTCGCCAGTCAGATCGAGAAACAGCGGTGCGGTACACTCGGCAAGTAAGCTGAATCCGCCGGTCCCCGTGTCGCGGCGCTCAGGCGACTTGGGAGGCTCAAGATGAAACGCACTGATGGCCACGATCAGAAAACAGGCCGACGCCATGAGCCCGACGGTGAGCGTGCTCCGGCCACTGTGTCGAGCCGCATTGCGAAGAGCCAGTCGGGCAATCGCCCCTCGGCCGAGCGAGACGAGCGAGCCGGTCTTACCTTGCCGCAAACGTTCACGCACAAATCCCAACAGAGCGGCGAGGACCAATGCCCCGGAGGCAAAGAACGCGCCGGCCTGCGCCTCGCCCGAGAGTTGAAAGGCCGAAAGAGACGCGATCACGGCCAGGGCGAGCAGGGCCCAACTGATGCGCACGGCTCGCTGGCTCATGCCGCTCGCAGCGGTCGGCGGCTCACTAGCCTCGCCGCTGAGCAGCCTTCGCAAGGCAATTAGCCGCATCGGACGCAACGCCACGACGATCGCTCCGAGCGACGCACCAACACCGCACAGCAGTCCCAAGATCAGGCTGAGCGACGTGACGTGCAACTGCAAAAAGGGCGTGGTGATCGCCGAGAGCCACCAAGTACGCAGTCCTGCGAGCATGAGCCAGGCGTAGCCCACACCCAGCGCGACACCGACGAATCCGCCGGCGATCGCGACCACGGCCCCCTCGCTGAGCAGTAGCGAACGCACTTGCCCGAATGACCAGCCGACCGAGCGGAGGATACCGATCTCCTCGGCGCGGCGTTCGATCCCCAACTTAAAGAGCAGCGCCACGAGCATGATCGCCGCGGCGATCAGGAACATGCTGAAGCCCAAGAACAGCAGATTGAACGGTGTTGTGCCGGAGGCGGCGACGAGCGTTTGAGCGCGGATCGCTCGGAAGGTAAATCCCAACGTGGCCGGGTCGATCGCCGCGTTCAACGAAGTTGCGAGCGCGTCGAGTGACTCGCCAGGGGCGAGCGCGATGCGAATACCGGTCGTTTGCCCGAACCGGCTCGACCAGAGCTTGCGTCCCGCGGCCAACGAGATGAACGCCTTGGGAGTCGCGCGGTATTTGTCCCAGTATTGTTCGTCCTGATCGTTGGGCTTCGTGCTGCGGACCCGTTTGGGATCATAAGGGAACGGCGGGTTCCAATCGGCGACCGACGCTTCATCGGTCACCCCTTTGAGCTCGGGCGTAAAATTCCGATCGTTCGCGGCTCCGTCGAGTTCGATGATCGCCTGCAACTTGAAGCTCATGGTCTTCTCGACGACTTGCCCGTGGGTGCTCTCGGGCTCGAAATAGGTGAGCCGGATTTCGTCACCCGGCTTGAGTTGCACCCCTTGCGCGGCTAGGTCGTCGTAGGCCCAGCGATGCAGCACGATTGAATCGTCGGCAATCTTGTCGAGCAGATGACCATCGATCGTTTTGAAGGGGCCCAAGGGGGGCTCGGCGCTCACGTCCAAGGCGGTCACGGTCGAGTAGGCGAGCTTGCCTCGATCGTTATCGCCGCAGGTGATGTAGTTGGCCAGATAGGTGAGCACGCTCTGAGTCCGTTTGCCCACGAGATGTTTCTGAGCGGCTTCTTCTACCGGCGCATCAAGCAGCATCCGCTCGCTCTCGAGCAGCGCGTAGCCTTGATCGGTCTGACGCAATTTCACGCCGTAGTCAGCCAGTCGCGGCGTGAGCTTCGTGTGATCGTCACGCGAAAGCAGGGCGTTGATCTTGCCGTCCTGTTTGAGAGCCGTCTGCAACGTCTCTCGCGGCAACCAAGCGTTGAGTGGCTGTTGTTGGTTGGGATGCAGACTGAATCGGCCCATCCCCTCGGCACTTACAATTCGACGCACGGTCACGCGGCGCGACGAGGTCGTTTCGGTTTTTCGCCCCAATGGACTGTCGCGCGGCACGTCACTGGGAACCGGCAGTCGCACGAGGACATCGTCACCCACCTGGGCACCCAGGGCCGACGCGAGCGGCTCGTTGAGGACGATATCGTTACCAGTAAAGGGGGTGAATTCGAGCGGAGGATTAGCTTCGCGGTGGGGCCAAAGGCTCGGGAAATCCTTGTCGCAACCAATGAGTGCGACTTGATTGGCTCGACGACCGCTGTCGGGATGCGTGATCGCCCCTTGCAAATACACGATCGGCTCAACCTCGACAGACGCTTTCTCGGCCAAGTCTTGGTCGAAGAAACGATCAACAATCAATAGCTCGCGAATCTCCCCTAGACCATCGAGCACGAGGTGTTGCAATGAGCCGCGGACCGAGTCGCCCACGATCAGAGCGCCGGTCAACACGGCCGTGCCGACCGCGACGCCCAAGAGCACCGCCAAATGCGAGCGGGCATGAAACGCGAGACCGCGGAGCATGACTCGGGCGGTCGAGAATTGCGGTGTCGACATGGATTAATCCCTCTCGACCAAGCGGCCGTCGTCCATCTCGGCACGACGGTCGAACCGCGCGGCGAACTCAGCACTGTGCGTGACGACAATCAGCATCATGCCTTGCTCACGCTGCAATTTCAGCAACAGATCACCGATCAGCGCGGCGTTCGTGCGATCGAGATTGCCCGTGGGCTCGTCCGCCAACAAGAGCGGCGGCTGCAAAATGAGCGCCCGCGCAATGGCAACCCGTTGACGCTCGCCTCCGGACAACTCAGCCGGGCGATGATCAAGTCGCGCGCTCAGGCCGACCTTGTCGAGCAATTGCCGGGCGCGGTCGAGCTGCTCGGCCGTCGTACCCCGGGCCAGCGTGGGGATCAGCACGTTCTCGAGCACCGTACATTGTGGCAACAGATGGTGATCTTGAAACACGAACCCGATGCGGTGATTGCGAAACGCGGCCAGCGCTGGCTCGTCGAGCGCGAACGGATCAGCGCCGTCAAGTTGCACGTCTCCTGCCGTGGGACGATCGAGCGTACCGATGATGTGCAGCAGCGTGCTCTTGCCCGACCCGCTCGGACCAAGCACGGCCAGATTTTGGCCCTTTGACAATTCCAAAGAGCAGCCGCGCAACACGACGAGCGGCTCGCCGCGTGTGGGATAGGCTTTGGTCACATCGCGAACAACCAGCGAAGACATGAGATAACGTCTTTCCGTAGGTCAGGCACCCCCGTGCCTGACCGTGTCACCGATTACGAGCATGTCAGGCACGGGGGTGCCTGACCTACGAGAGAAACGCATTGTCGCTTGCTTAGAGCATTTTGGCCAGCAGGGCGAGTCCGCCCAGGCCATAAAATGTGTACTCGACATCGCTGCCGTCGTCCCACTCACCGCCACGAAAGCCACCGTCGGCGAGTTGCATGCTCAACACGAAATCGCGAGCCGCCACGAAGTCGAGATGCTCCAACGACGCGAGGTCGTCGAGCGAGAGCACGCCGGTGAAGGTGCTCAGCACGTCGGCGATCGGAATGCGAGTGTTGGCCCGCAGGCCTCCTTCGTCGGTCTGATTGTCGAGCAGGTAGTCGATCGCCGACTCGCGGGTGAGCGTGTCGATGGCGTTGAAAATCCGCAGCGTGCCCAGCGCCGCGGCGGTGGGATTTGTGCCGCTGCGTTGCATGGGGCCCATCTCGACAAAGCCGCCGTCACTGCGTCGACGCGATTGAATGAAACGCACGATCTGGTCGGGTGCCACCGCCTCGCGGCCAATGAGTTGATCGCACAACACCATCAGGAACGTGTAGTAGGTGCTGCTCGACTGCCCTTCATCGGTCTTGGCGTAGCCACCGTCGTCGCGGCGAAAGCGTTCCAGTTCCGAGGCGACGGCGACGCGCCACTCGGGTGTGGCGGAAAAAATATCGATCCCGGCTGCATTCTCCAGCAACATCGCGCTGTAGACCAACGACAGGAAGTCGATGATGGCGACGCGCGTGGTGAATTGTCGCTGCAGAAACGCGGCCACGCGCTCGGCAACGCTCCCCTGCAACTCGCCTAGCATGGCCAGCGAGCGACACGCGAAACCGGTGTAATACAGGTCGCCACTTCCTTCGCGTCCCGAGAAACCGCCGTCGGCGTTTTGTGCTCGCAGGATGAACTGCACGTGCCGCTGACGCAGCGCCTCGGGCAGTTCGCCCAGGCCGGCGGCTAAACGGACCGTCAGATCGACAAGGTACGACATGAAAAAATATCGGGGCGAGGTAAGCTGAAAGCGGGAGGGAATGTTAGCTGGGATTCGTGAGCTTCACGCGAATCCACTCGGGGATGGCAATGCTCTGTGGCGGGGCGTCGTCAAGAAGACGACAACAGACGCTGGTGATTTTGCCCGTGGCGACGCTGCGACCTTGATGAGAGAACTCAGCCAGGTAAGTGATGCTGCTGCGACCAAGTCGCTCGATCGACAACACGATGTCAAGCACGTCTTCAAACTTGACCGACAAACGGTAGTCGCACTGCACACTGACGCGCGGCCAGCTGATCGGCCCCGACTCGTCTTGAATGAAGACACTCAACCCCCGACTGCGCAGGAACTCGTGCTCGACTTCTTCCATCCAGACCAAGAACGCACTGAAGTGCGCGATGCCGGCGGTATCGGTGTCGCGAAACTCGACGCGTCGGTTGGAAGAAAACATGAGTGTCGGTAGTAGACAGAGGGCAGTAGGCTGTTAATTGGGTGTCGCATTCGTGGGCAAGTCGACCACTCGATGATACAAGGCGAGCGTTTGCTCGGCCATTGTGTGATCGTTGAATTGAGCATGAATCGCTTGCCGACCTCGAGCGCCAAGCTCGCTGCGACGGTCGGGCGAGACGATCAAATCGCCCAACACCCGCGCCAAATCGGTCGGATCGTCGGGCGAGAACAGCTCGCCACCGCCGGTCGACTCGATGATCTCCGGGAAGCTGCCATGTCGCGGCTGTACGACGCTCACGCCGTTGGCAATCGCCTCGAGAATCGAGAGCCCCTTGCTCTCGCGATACACCGTAGGAACACTGAACACGTCGAGCGATTGCAGGAACTCGATTTTCTGTTCGCGCGACAATTCGCCAACGTACTCGAAACGGTCGGCCCAACCGGCTGCGGCGATCCGCTGTTCGAGCTGCCGCAGATACGGTCGATCGGCCCGACCCAAGTAGCCGGCCACACGCAAATGCAATGGCGGCAAGTCGTCGCGCCGCAGCAGTTGATCAAACGCCTCGACCAGTTGGTGCAACCCTTTGTCATGACAGATGCGAGCCAGGTAGCCGACCGTCACTGTACCGTCATTGCGGTCGCGGCGAGTGCCGTGTCCGGCCAGCTTAATGCCGTGGGGCACGACACTGATGCGCCGTGGATCGAGTTGCAGCAACTCGGTCATCGCGCCGGCATAATAGCGATTCAGGGCCACGAAGTGATCGACATCGCGGGCCCGTTCGCGCATCAATCGCAGCGACTGCTCGTAATACGGCGGCCGCAGTTTCTCCAAAAAGATATCTTCGCCCGACAGACCGCAGACCACCCGGGCCTTGAGTCGCTGTTTGAGCTGACGGGTCATTCCCAGCAGCAAGGCATTCGAGAGATGCACGACGTCGGGTTGCACGTCATGCGCGAGCCAATCGACGAGTTTATCGAGCTCTTTACGCACGGGGCCCGACTCGCCGGCGAGCATCGAGACGGTCAGCGAGCCGAGTTTCGAGGCGTCGACGCTTAGGTTGATGCGCGCGAGTTGATTGAGCAGCCACGACGAGTCGAGCCAACTATCGAAGAAGCGGGGCACGTGGCGGAGCCAGGGGAGCTTGTCCTGCAAGTACACGTTCACGCCGCCGAAGAACACACGCTGTTCGCTGACGCTCGGTTCGTCGACCCGCATGGGCGTGTAGGTCGGAATGAGCAGAATATCAGCCCCTTGAGCGACGAGCGCAGCGGCGAGTGTGTTGTCATGCAGACAACTGCCGCAGAACATATTGGCCGCGCCGGCAGCAAGGTAGGCGATGCGCATAGGAGGGCGGAGCAGGAAGGGGTGAGGGGCTAAAGACTAGTGAGTGAGTTTATCCTAGACGCTAGCCTCTGGTCCCTTATCTCTCATTCACATTCTTGCACGCGGCGCCCGATGGCTTCGCCCAGGGCGTCGCGCACGCTGTCGATCGTGATGCGGTCGAAGATCTGCTGGAAGAAGCCGGCCACGATCATCCGCACGGCCTCTTTGCGAGTCAGGCCTCGGCAGCGGGCATAAAAGATCGTTGGCTCGTCGACCCGGCCGGTCGTGCTGCCGTGCGTGCAGCGCACGTCGTCGGCTTCAATCTCGAGCCCGGGGATCGAGTCGGCCCGGGCGGTCGTCGAGAGCATCAGATTGTCGTTGCGTTGGTAACCGTCGGTCTTTTGGGCACCGGGATCGACCTTAATCATGCCGCGCCAGACGATACGGGCCTCATCCTGGAGCGCCCCTTTGTAGAGCAGGTCGCTGCGGCACGACGGCGCACAGTGGTGCTGCAACGTGTGGTACGAAAGATGCTGCTTGCCTTGGGTGAACATGGTGCCGTTGACCTGCGCCCGCGCCCCTTCACCGATGAGCGCGACGTGCTGATTGACCTTGGCCAAACGGCTGCCGAGGGCGCCGATCGTCCATTGAATCGAGCCATCCTGATCGACGGTCGCTTTCTGATGAGCGAAGTGCCAAGTCTGGTTTCCCCAGTGCTGAAGCCCGACGTAGCGGAGGTTCGCTCCCTTGCCGACAATGAGCTCGGTCGCGCCGCAGTGCAGTGCCAATCCATCGTCACCGGCGGTCTCGGCAAGCAGCGTGGCCTCGGCGCCCTCGTCAAGAATGACGAGCGTGTGGCTCGTGTCGACGCCGCCCGTGGTGAGACCCGAGAGCATATGCAGCGGTTCGTCGACGATCACCCCGCGGGGCACATACAGCACGGCACCGCCGGCAAAACAGGCCGCGTGCAGCGCGGCGAATTTATCGACCGACGGATTCACAACCGTGAACAGATATTTTTCGATCAGCTCGGGTCGCTGGGCGAGCACTTCCTCGAACGAGCCGAAGAGCACGCCGGCTTTGCGCCATTTATCGCCCAAGGTGCTCGGCGATGATTGGCTGTTGAGCGATTGGGTCGAACCGGCGAGTGTTAAACCAGCGCTAAGCAATGCGGCTGGCGCGGGCGCGATTGCCGTTCCGGACTGGGGCGGAGCGAACTTATCGAGCTTGAGCAGTCGAATGTCGGTCCGCATCCACTCTTCTTCGCGCCGAGACGGAAGCGGCATGTCGACAAACTGCTGCCAAGCGGCTCGACGGCGATCGCTGAGCCACGAGGGCTCTGGCCGCGCGGCGAGAAAAGCGTCGAACGAGTCGGTGGTGAAGCCAGTCGGTGTGAGCGTTTGGGGCATTTGATAATGAACGTGGTTTCAATGAGAACGATTTAATTTGAAGAGCAGAAGAGGAATGACCATCGGTGCGTCAGCGCCATTCATCACTCAGCATTCCGCATTCATCACTTGCCTTACCCGACCGTGCCTTCCATCTGCAATTCGATGAGCCGGTTCATCTCGACGGCGTATTCCATCGGCAGTTCTTTGACGAGCGGCTCGATGAAGCCGGCGACGATCATGGTGCTGGCCTCGGCCTCGGTCAGACCGCGACTCATCAGATAGAACAGTTGCTCTTCACCGATCTTCGAGACACTGGCCTCGTGACCGATCGAGACATCCTGCTCTTCGACCTCGATGTACGGATACGTGTCGCTGCGGCTGCGCGGGTCGAGGATCAGCGCATCGCAAACGACGTTGCTCTTGCACTTAGTCGCACCCTTCTCGACCTTGACCAAGCCTCGGTAGCTGGCGCGGCCACCATTTTTGGAGATCGACTTGCTGATGATGCGGCTGTTGGTGTGCGGAGCGCAGTGTACGACCTTTGCGCCGGCGTCTTGATGTTGGCCTTTGGAGGCGAACGCGATCGAGAGGATTTCGCCCCGCGCGCCGGGCTCCATCATGTAGACGGCCGGGTACTTCATCGTGAGGCGGCTACCCAAGTTGCCGTCGATCCACTCCATGACGCTGTCGCCATAGGCCATCGCCCGCTTGGTCACCAGGTTGTAAATATTGTTGGCCCAATTCTGGATCGTCGTGTAGCGGCAACGCGCGCCGCGCTTGACGACAATCTCGACGACGGCCGAGTGCAGGCTTTCGGTCGTGTACATCGGGGCTGTGCAGCCTTCGACATAGTGCACCTGAGCCCCTTCGTCGACGATGATCAGCGTCCGCTCGAATTGGCCCATGTTCTCGGCATTGATGCGGAAATAAGCTTGCAAAGGGAAGTCGATCTTCACTCCTTTAGGAATGTAGATGAACGAGCCACCGCTCCAGACGGCCGAGTTGAGCGCGGCGAACTTATTATCGGTCGACGGGATGATCTTGCCGAAATATTCGCGGAGCAAGTCAGGGTGCTCGCGTAAAGCGGAGTCGGTGTCGGTGAAGATCACCCCTTGCTTGCTCAGTTCTTCACGCAGCGAGCCGTAGACGACCTCGCTCTCGTACTGGGCTTTGACGCCGGCGAGAAATTTCTTCTCGGCCTCGGGAATGCCCAGCCGATCGAAGGTGGTCTTGATGTCCTGCGGCACATCGTCCCAGGTGCGCCCTTGGTGATCCGACGGCTTGATGTAGTAGTAGATATCTTGAAAGTTGACGCCGATATCACCGCCCCAATGGGGCATGGGCTTGCTGTTGAAAATTTCGAGCGACTTGAGCCGAAACTCGCGCATCCAAGCCGGCTCGTTCTTCATTTCGGAAATCTGCGAGACGATTTCCGGATCGACCCCTCTGCGGGCCTTGAAGATGTATTTTTCCTCGTTGCGGAAATCGTATTTGTTGATTTCCGTATCGGCAACGTTGAACGAGGCGTTGATGTCGGTAGCCATAGGAAAAGTGCTAAATGCTAAGTGCGAAGTGCTAAATTAACTCAGGTCAATCCATTCATTACATTCTGCAAAGTGCACTATGCACTTTGCATTTCGACCTCAACGGCGGCGGCTTCGGGGTGGGCGGCGCGAATGCGATCATAACCGCGTTCGTGCAATTCCTTGGCCAACTCATTGCCGCCGGTCTCGACGATCCGGCCGCCGAGCATGACATGCGTGAACTGCGGCACGTTGTGCTCGAGCAATTTGTCGTGATGCGTGATGATCAGGATGCCCATGTCGGCGCCGCCAATCTCGGCGATGCTCTGACTGGCTAGCCGCACCGCATCGACATCCAAACCGCTGTCGGTTTCGTCGAGGATGGCAAACTTGGGGCGCAACATGGCGAGCTGCAAAATCTCGGCCCGCTTCATCTCGCCGCCGGAGAAACCATCGTTGACGTAGCGCCGCGCGAACTCGGTATCCATCCGCAGTTGTTCCATCTTGGCTTTGAGTTCCTTGCGGAACTCGCGCATCGGGATCAACTCTTCTCCCTCTTTGCGCTCGGGGTTGCGGACGTTTGTCGTGGCGTGGCGCAAGAAGTCGGCCAGCTTGACGCCGGGGATCGACATCGGGCGCTGAAAGGCCAGGAACACGCCGGCGCGAGCGCGCTGATCGGCTTCCCAGTCGAGAATATTCTCACCGTTGAGCAACACCTGCCCGCCGGTGATCTCGTAGTTGGGGTGCCCCATGATGGCAAAGCCCAGCGTGCTCTTGCCCGAGCCGTTGGGCCCCATCAGGGCATGCACTTCGCCTCGGCGAATCTCCAGGTTCACGCCGCGGAGAATAGGCTTCCCCTCGACACTCACATGCAGGTCGACAATCTTCAACGTTTCGGTCATGGGCTCCACACTCTGAATCATCGGTTAACCCGTTAGTTGTTGGTGGCTAAACACCGGCTGCTTCTCTTCCACATCGACGTAGCCCGTGTGATGCGGGATGGGCAATTCGTCTTCGATCTGCAGGCGGTTGCGGCGAG
>CAYLYE010000034.1:0-36992 GCA_964387325.1 uncultured Planctomycetaceae bacterium | reverse complement strand
CGAGGAACTCTGGATTCCGTTCCGCCGACAGTCGTCCAGTGTTCTCGATGAATGCGACCCGACCATCTTCATCGCCGACGATCAAATCGTCATCGCCATCACGGTCCCAATCGAAGGCGATGGGGACAATCATCTCCAAGTCCATCGCCAGCAGCTGCCCGTCGCGCAGCTTTAATCTTCGAGCAGTCGCATAGCTTGGCGCGGTACGTGTGCCGATATTCTCGAAATACGTAAAGCCGTCGAGAAACTCGCCGCAGAGCAAGTCCAGATCGCCGTCACGGTCCCAATCGGCGAAGTTCGGCGAGGGGCAACCGTAGACATCGATCGGCTGACCACCCGCAGTGAGCTTGATCGGCTCCGAGTACTCGGGCGACTCGTTCGAGCCGCGATTGCGATGCAGCAGCACGAAGCCATGCAGCGGGCCGTTGGTCCACTCGCCCCGCGCATTCCAGGCATCGTCCCAGCCGTAGTCGCTCCAATCCTCGATGCCCGTGATCAGATCGAGTCGGCCATCGCCGTCATAATCCACGTAGCGCCACTGTCGGTGCCGCACCTTCGGGCCCTTCGATTGCTTGCCCTGCCACACATAAAAATTTGCGTTCACGCTGAGCGTCTCACGCTCAGCAAGCCCTTGATGCTCGAAGTCGCGGTACTCGAAGCCGGGGGTCAAGACACGCAGCTTGCCGTCGATATAGCTGGGCATGACATAATGAACCGCCGCGCTCAGTCGACGAGCCGCCTTAAAAACCGGCAGCTTGTTCCGCGCCGTGTCGCCGCTCGTGTTCTCAAACAGCCAAATGCCGTTCGATGGCTTGTCGGGGCACGAGACAATCAGATCGTAATCACCATCGCCGTCGGCGTCACACGGCACGGGCCAAGCCCACAACCCCACGCCCAGATCAACGACCAATCCCGGATGGTTGTACGCCAAGCGAGTCAACTCGGCAGCACAAGCGGAGCCGACCAAGCTCATTAAGCCCAACGCGAACACAAATGATCGCACGATGGCCTCGCGGATGAAGATTTTAACACCGAGCACCACGATCATGCCTCGCAAGGCGCTTCGCCAATATACCTTGTCTATCCCGCACGCTCGGCAGCCACGCACACCTCGGAGCGATTCGTCTGCAATTGTTTGGCCCGAACCGAGGCGAACCCCCAGGAGCGAATCCGCTCCAGATACGCGGGGATCTCATCCGCCAATGACCATTGCAACATTTTGAGCGTCAGCAGCATGCCCCGAATATGAACGCTTGGATGCGTAACGATCCCTTCGATCGTATCGAGCGTGTAGTTGGGCGCGACATTCAAGTCGGCCAGCAACCAATGCACGCCGCGAAATTCTTGTCGCCGAACTTCATGCCCCCGCTTGCGTAGATGCACAAAGTTCGGATGCTCGGCGACCACCGGTTCGATCAAAGCCGGGTCGATGCCGATGACTTTCAAGCCCCGCTCGAGCAGCACCTGACTCGCGCCGCCGGGCGCACATCCGATCTCGGCGGCCGTTTGTCCCGCGGCGATCGGCAGTCGCGACCACTCGAGTCCTTCGACCGCCTTGAGGTATGCGCGCGACACGGCATGCGGTGGCAACGTGAGCACCCGCAAGCCGCCGGCCCACGGGGAGCTATGCCGACTGGCTCGATGCGTGCCGAGCCACCACTCGTCGTCTTCCACCATGACCACATCGAGGACACTTTGTCCCAGCCGTGCAGGCGGCGCGTTATGATCGCCGCTCAGCACGCTGCCGAGTCTAGCTCGCAAGACCTCCGCAGCCGCGGCGCTGTCGCTCGTGAGCCCCGGCTCGAATCGGTGATCGCCCGGCTCGTAACGATCGCGAGGAAATACGTGCAACTGCTCGAAGGTCTGCTGCCCCGCGAGTTGCTCCGCCACGGCGTCAGCCAGTGCCTCGACCCCCGTGGCCTTGACCTTGCCAAGCGACCAACCGTACCAGCGAGCGAATATCGAGTCCCAAGGGAAATGCTCGGGCCAGGCCACTCCCGCGGGCAACTTGAACGTCACGAAGCCTGGCCGCGAAAAGGCAAGTCGCGCGGCGGGCAATTCCTGCGCCAGCTCGTTTTTCAACGCGCT
The DNA here is from genome assembly GCA_964387325.1 of uncultured Planctomycetaceae bacterium. Taxonomy (GTDB): domain Bacteria; phylum Planctomycetota; class Planctomycetia; order Pirellulales; family PNKZ01; genus CAZZBK01. The sequence continues at coordinate 34,904 of CAYLYE010000034.1, read as the reverse complement.
CTCGGCGCCGACCTGGCAGGTCGTCATCAGAAACGGGCTATTCATGCTGAAATTCCGTCAGTCTCGTGTCGGCGGAATTTTCCGCAACGTGTAATGCGCCTCGGCGGGGAACAGCAGCTTATCGTCCTTTCCCAGCGCGTCGAGACGCAATTCGTAAACAAATCCCTCACGCAAGGCGTTGAGCTTCAGGCGAACGATTTGGCCCGTCGAGTCGACCTCGACCTGCGTCACGCGCTCGCTCCGCTCGTCGACGTCGTTGCCTCCATAGGCGGGCGTGCTGATGCGCCGGTACGAACGAATATGATAGTGCTTCGGATCGCTGGCCTTGGCACGATCAATCGGCCCGGTGAACGCAAGCTCGAAGCCGTCGTGTTTCGCGCGCATCTCAGCGATCCCCAGTGGCCAATCCCCCGTGGGGCGCAACCGCACGATCGAGCCGGTGTTCTGCCCGCCCCCCCAGCCGCTGTCACGCATGTTGCCGACGTACAAATCTCCGTCGGGCGAGACCGCACAACAGACCGGTCCCTCGAACGTCGGCTCATCCACCTCGGGAGCGCGTCCCAGCGAATAGGCGGCCCCCTGAAACGTGTCGCCGATCTGCTGCAAGCTCATCCGGATCAGCGTCAAATTGTTGTATTCGCACCCGACCAGATGCCCTTCGAATGGCCCAAACACATTGCGTTTCAACTTCTTGTTCAACTCCCAGGGAGTGTTCAAGAAGCACAGGCCATTCACGCTGCGGGTCCAAGGGTGCGGCAGTTCGATGGCCGGCGATTGAAACGGCGGCGCGAACCCCGGCTTGACCTCGCGCTTGTTAATGAACCCGTACCGCTCGCCGGGCATGATGTGATTGAGTTCGTTGAAGGGATTGTAGTTCCCTTGATTGTCGGTCGCGAACAGTTGTCCCAGCCCGTCGAGCGCTAAGCCCATCGGGAACCGCTGCCCGGCGGCGAACGTTTCGAGCCGAAAGAGCCGGGGCTCGTCGCGCGTTGGTTTCTGGGGAACGAGTCGCAGGATCGTGCCGCGAAGCTTGGCGGCCGCTTCGCTGCGGTTGTCTTGCTGACACGGCAGCCCCACGTAGTACCGCCCCTGTTTATCTCGCGGCAGTCCCACGGCCCAATCGTGATAGTCGGCCGTGTAGCCCCAGCCATCGGCAATGACGGTGCTCGTGCCGCGTACCGTAGGTCGATCGAGTTGCGAGACCCGCACGAGACCGAACTTGGTGATGACATCCAGTTCGTCATCGTCGGTCGTCGTTAGACCATAAGGAGCCGGCAAGTCGTCGCTCACCACTTCATAGGAATCGGCTAAGCCATCGTGATCGCGATCATGCACGAGGCAAACGCGACCTTTGAGCGAAGCGATCACCAGGGTCCCGTCGCGTCGCCAAGTCAGCCCGGTGGGCATTTCCTCGGCACTCAAGGGTAACTGTACTGCCTCGAATCCTGGCAACATGGCGAGCTTCACGCTCTGGGGTTGTGGAAGAATCACCGGCGGGTTCAGAAATTGATCCACCGGGAGATCGCTCGACAGAGACAGTTTAAAAATTCTACGCTGATCGGTACTTGCCTCGTCGAGGTTCAGCCGCATGCCATTGCTGACCACAACAATCTCATCCCCGGTCGAAACGCCTTCAACGCGGGTCGTAATCTCCACGCCCGATCGACCGTCAGCGTGCGAATGTGGTGAGAAGCGTTGTGTGATGTTCAGCAATCGAGAGCGGGTCTCGTACTGAACATGTATGCGATACGTCACGACGAGATGCTGGGCGTCGTGATACCACTCGTCGAGTGTCGCGGCGAATTGACCATCAGGCGTCGGGAGCCAGACCCGGCCATTCGCGTCGCGTAGTGAGATCGATAGCCAATTCTCGACATCCTTGTGCAGCGGTTCGCTGCCCATCTCCCAGTACCAAGCCTTGCCGCGGGTCCGTTGACGGGCGGTGTCGCCAATCCACCAAGCGGCCAGTGTCCCGCGCTCCAAGTCGAACAGCACGTTGTGACGATTCGTCAGCCCCACTACAAACGGCCGCAGGTACACGTCCTTGCCCGACTCGATGACGTCGGTCAGCACATGAGCCGGCTCGGGATTGTTGGGCTCGTTGCGCGAACGCACGACGCGAACCGGATTCGGCTGCGGCGGGTTGAACCCGGGCATGTTGAGGGTTGTCCACAGAGCGCTCAACTGCACGTCGAGGTTGTCGTGCAACGTGCCCCGAACGGGCTGTTGAATGGCGGGCATTTCCATGCGTGGCACGATCCGCGCGGGATTGCGTGTCCAGCGATCGAACCAACTTGGACGGATCCGTTCGCCCAGCATCGTCAAATCGGTCCCTTGGGCATTCAGGGCCACCTTGATCGGCTCACTTGTGCCGATCTTATGACAACTCGTGCAACCAAAACCGTCGGAAGTGACGAGCCGTGGGGCTGCCAATCGCAGCGCGGCATCGTCCACGGCAGGCTTAGCCATCGCGGGGCGATCTGGTATGCGATCGTGGTTAACCAGATGCTGCACGAGCGCGGCGGTCTCTTCTGGCCGCAGCTTAAAACGCGGCATGCGAATGTCGAGCCACGGTCGGCGTGGTGGGTGTTTCAACTCGATCGCCGCCGCGAGCGCTGCGTCGTGCAACTTATCGCCCACCCCGGTCAGCGCAGGCGGCTGCAAGGCTGGTAGCCGCGGCGACAATGAAGGCAATCGCGCGGTGACTCCTGCGAGAGTCGGTGTCATGCCGAGTTCGGCACCGCGTACATGACAACCGACACAGTTCCGCTCGCGCAGCACGAGCGCTCCGTCAAGCGACGACGACTTAGCTCCCTGCGACAAAGACACAAACGTTTTTAACGCCTGGATCGTCTCCGTGGGAAATCTCCAACCGGGACGCCGTTCGGCCGCTCTCGCGTGCTGCAAACAGCCTGCGTCCCAGCGGCTTGTTTCGGTGAATGGCGTGGTGAGTACCGGGTGTTTTAATTTCTCAGGCAGATCATGACACGCCCCACAACGATGCTCGGCGAGCAATTGCTTGCCACGCTCAAGCACCGGCGCGTCGAGCGAAACGGTTTTCAATGGCTCGGTCGGCGATAAATACTCGGCCAGATCGGCTCGTTCGAGAGCGCTGAGCGCGAACACGGGCATCCGGTGCTGAGCGTTGATCGCCGCCGGGTCGTCGAGCCAGCGGAACAGCGTCTCGCTCGGCCGTTTGCGACCCACTCGCGCCAAATCTCCCGCAGCGAACAAACCTTTCGTCCCCACGTCATCATGCCGGTGACACCCGAGACAGCCGAGCGAATGCGCGAGCAACTCACCCTGTTCGCGACTCGGTGTCGTCCGCGGCTTTGTCGATTTGGCTTTGGAGCCCGGCACAGTGACCGGCTTTTGTGCGGCGAGAATCTTCTGTAAGTCGACGCGCTCGGCCGGTGGTTGACTCGCGGCGAGCAGTGTTGCGGTGATGGCTTCGGCGTCGGCGCGAGACAGGCCATAGTAGGGCATGCGCCGCACGCGGTTCGCCACCTCCGGCGCGGCATCGTCTCCGCCCGCCATGAGTGTTTCGAGCAACCATGACGTGTGCAGATTACCTTGCAAATGAGTGAGCGCCGGCGCGGCGAGTGGCTTGGCCGACTCGAAGCCCGTGTGACACGCTCCGCAGCGATGCGAGACGGCCAGCGACCGGCCTGTATCGAACGCGGCATCAGGTGTCTGCCCGGGATCATGAAACAGATGCCGATCGAGGATCGGTTCCAGGGCGAATTGCGGCCCGCTCCAGAACAATCGGAGCTGAGCTGTTGTCGCGGGTTCGTAATCGATCGTGATCGAGTGATAGCCATAGCCCAACTCGATCGGCTCGGCCGAGTGCCATGCCGCGTCATTCGAGTGGGCCGTGAGCAACTCGCGCCCGGCGAGCGCGACGCGCACCTTGCCGGCCGAGTACACCTGGAGTTGATATTTGCCGGTGACAATCGTGAAGAGCCGGCCACGCCACTGGGCCGTGAACGGCGAGCCCTCGGTGAGCCGGTCGTCCGGGCGCGACGAGCCGGAGTTGAGTTGCAGCTCGCGCTCGACACGCACTGCACGGTGACCCGCGGCGTCGGTGTAGGTTGCGATCAGCCCCGGCACATATTGCGGCTCGTCATCGTCATCTTGCGCTCGGACGACCAAGGGGGCGAACGTGAGCAGCGCCAAGGTAAATAATAACCAGCGCGACATGAGTGGCGTGTGAAGTGAGGCGTGAAAGTAATCCCTGCTCCCGTCGGGAGCGGGTGGCCAGCATCGAGCCATTGTAGCAGAAACACGAAGGGGGCTCGACCGGCTACTTAACGGGGCGCAGGCGGACGCTTTTCAGATCGAGTAGTGGGCCGCGCGGTGTCCGCTCGGGTCGCACGACCACTCGCAACTCACCGGGCGCGAGCGTGAGCCGCCCCAGCGTCAGCGACTGATACGTGTCCCAGTTGCCGGTCGACGGCACCTCGGCTGACAACCGCTGCTTGTCCACGAGCAGCTCGACCCGATTGCCGGCCGCTTCGCGCGCACAGGCGTATTCGAGCGAAACCTCATAGGTCGCTTCGCGTTCGATGGCCACGGTCCAGGCCGCGTGATCGGCGTTGCTCTGCCAGTAGCCGAGATTCGCGTACTTCGGCTCAAAGACCAACGAGGGGCCATAAATCTCGGAGTGCTGGGCGAGCAAATAGAACTCGCCGCGCAGCGCCTCGGGTTTCACAAGTTGAGGTTGGTTCCCCGCGAACTTTTTAGGGGGCGAGCGAAGCGCGGTCACGTAGGCGATGACATCGCTGAGCTCTTGTCGTGTGAGATCCTTTTCGAGCCCCTCGGGCATCAGCGACTTATTCGTGCTTACGAACTCATCAAGGTCGGCACGCGGCAGTGCGACTCGTTTCATCTCACCGGCGAGCAGATTAACATGGCTGGCCGACTCATCTTCGAGTAGGCCATTGTGCGTGAGCCCCGCGGTGGTCGTGGCGAGATAGTTGTAGAACTTCGCCTCGACCGCTCGATTGGGATCGAGTATCGCGGCGAGGAGCGTACCGTGGCTGCGATCGCTGAGTGCCGAAAGGTCGGGTCCCAGCGGATGACCAACCTCGCCTAGTCGATGACACTGCGCGCAGCGTTTGCCGAATACGACTGTACCCGCAACAGGATTGCCTTTCATCTGCAACACATCTTGAAATTGCTCGACGACTTCGCGGCGAGCTGTGTTCGTGATGGCGAATAATTGCACCGCGCGTTCGCGTATCTTCGGATCTTTGCTCTCCACCAACCGGCTACGGCGGGACGCATCGAAATCACCGCGTTGAATAGCGTTCGCTTCCAGGGCGTTGAACATCGCCTCAATGAAGGTCGCGTTCGACAACAGGAGGTCGATCACCTCGCTACGGACGCTCGGCGTGAGGCTCGGCCAGGCTGCGAAGAGGCGTTGCACGTCGAGCCCGTCGCGCAGTAGCCCGAGCGACTGGACCGCGGCTGACTTGAGCGCCGGCGGCGATTGGGGCTTGAGCAGATCGAACAGCGCGTGGTAGTCGTCTGCTTCCGCGAGGCCGCCGAGTCCGATCAGCGCCACCGCCTCACGTCGTTCGTCGAGCGTGTGCTGGGTGTCGGTCGCCGATTGTCTTGCGGCGCGCAAGAGCTTATCGAGCGGCAGGAGTTGTTGTTTAACGTCAGTGTTCGCTGAGCCACGCAGGTGACTCAGCGAAGATTTGCTGCCCGACAGGGTGTCCAAGACCGTCCGGAGCACCGCGGCGGAACTCGTCGAGTTGGGGTTGGTTGACGACTGCACCAGCTCGCCGATCAACCGAGTGATGGGAAGCGGATCGCCCTGAGAAGCCATCGAAGCGACCAAGCTGCGAAATACCAACGATCGCAACATCACGTCGCGACGTGGTCCCGATATGGCTGCTCGAGCAATGGCAGCTGTCTGTTCGGATGAAATTGACTGGGCTATCAAAGTGGCCATCAATGGGTCGTTCAGATCTGCGTCGGCAACGTCGCTAAGTTTGTCACGCTGAAACAATGCGAAGGCTTGGGCCCGGACTGCGACGTCGGGGTCTTTGACGAGCCGGTCGATCAAGTCCACGTGCTGGCTGAGCACTTTTGACTCGCGATCCAGTTGTGACTTGAAGAGCCGAGCTCCCCAAGCGCGCACGAACGGGTGGGTATCTCGCATGGCGATGCTGACCGTCGCATGCAGGTTGTCTTCCAGGGCGATCAGCGCCGACAAGGCTTGCACACGACTCTCGGCCCAGGACGATCGCCAAGCCATCGCGCGCAATTGAGGCACAGCCTCTTTTGCCTGCCGCTCGATGAGCAACTGTCGAGCCATGTCGCGCGTCGTGCTGTTCGACGCCTCCAGCTCGTCGACCAACGCCGCACTGTTTTTCAAATCGAGACGTGAGATCGCATGCGGAGGATGATTTTCGTGATAGATTCGGTAGATGCGGCCGCGATTGTGACCGGCCCGCAGGTCGAGCTTGGCCTGCCAATCTTTCGGAATCCACTCAGGGTGTTCGATCACGAGCCGATACATGTCGACGACCCACAACGCACTGTCGGGGCCGGTCCGACACATCACCGGGCGAAACCAATTGTCGGTCGAGGCGAGGAACTCGGACTGTTGCTCGTCCGGGGCACGACGGCTGGTAAACGTGAGTCCGCTACGATCCATGACCTCGCGATGCACCAAATTATGAACCGGCTCACAGACGAACGCATTTCCCACGTGATCGAGGTCGAGCCCTTCGCCGCGAAAGATCGTCAGCCCACAGGCGCTCGTAAATCGATTGGCGCGGCTCAAGTCATTGAATCGTTCTAGCGTGCGGCTGATCGGATAGACCGGCGCGGCACCAGCCACTTCGGGCACTTCCCGCAGCAGATTGGGTATCGTTACGTGCGGGTTGCGACGCAGCAGCTCGTCGTCGAGCACGTACTGCACAATCGGCCGACTGTTGCTCGACCCGAACCAGTGTCCCCAGTCGTCGGACTCGCGTCCGTACTGTGTTTGTCCCGTGGCTGGCTCAATGGCGTGCGTGAACGGATGAAAGCGAAAATCGCGACGACCGAGCGCGAGTTTCTGGCCCGTTTTGACACTGGTGACCGTGCCGCCACTGTCGCCGTTGGCACAGTGGATCCAATTGTCGAGTCCCCAGCGGAGGCCGTTGACCCGATGTTGCTGGTTGCCTTCGGCGAAGCCGGTGAACCAGATCTCGCGAAACTCGGCACGGCCATCGCCGTCGCGGTCCTCGGCATAGAAGATATCGGGCGCTCCGGAGATGAGCGCCCCCTTGCCCCAGGGCAGCACACCGGTCGGGTAGTGAAGTCCGTCGAGAAAGAGCGTGGCGGTGTCATAATGACCGTCGTCGTCGGTGTCGGCGAGGACCTTGACTCGGCCACCCGACGCACCTTTGCCGTCGACTCCGAGCGGATAATCTCCCATCTCGACGACCCACAAGCGTCCGTCGGCTCCCCAGGCGATCGCGATGGGGTCCATCACGAGCGGCTCGGCCGCTACGAGCTCGATCTCGAAACCCGCTTTGAGCGCGAACGTGGTGAGCGCGTCGGTAGGGGAGAGTGGGCCGGGAAGTTCTTGTGCCTTGACGGGAACGAGTTGAGCGAAGAGTGTGAGTGCGATCAGCGTGCGTAGATGGCGCATCGCATACTCCGGTGGAAAAGTGCCCTGATCGGTTGATTCTAGGCCGAGCCGAGTGCCGTGTCACGCCAAGTTGCCGACGTTACGTGATCGTGTTAGGTTGTTGCGGTCACGATCCTGCCGTTCTGTCACGTAAGTGCCCCTCCTTGACGAGACCGAAAGCGATGAAACTCCCGAGCTGTTTGTGTTTTTTATGCTGTGCGTTGAGCCTGTCGGTCATTCAAGCCGAGGATTGGCCACAGTTTCGGGGCGTGAATGCGTCGGGCCGGCCGGCGCGCGATCTGCCGTTGCCCAGTGAGATTGGTCCCGACAAAAACGTTGTCTGGAAAACCGCTTTGCCGCCGGGTCACTCGTCGCCGATCGTCGTCGGGGAGCGGATATTTTTGACCGCCGTGCGCGACGAGAAGCAGCTTGTGACGATCGGTCTGGATAAGAAGACCGGCAAAATTCTTTGGCAAGCCGAGGCGCCCCACGAGAAGCTCGAAGAGATCCACTCGATCGGCAGTCACGCCCAAAGCACGCCGTGCAGCGATGGCGAACGGGTCGTAAGTTTCTTCGGCTCGTGTGGCCTATTCTGCTACGACCTCGACGGCAAGCTGCTCTGGAAGCGGCCGATGGGTCCGTTCAACAACGGGTTCGGCGCAGGTAGCTCGCCGATCATCGTCGATCGATTTGTCATCCTCTCGCAAGATCACGATACCGATTCGTTTTTGATGGCGGTCGATAAGCAGACCGGCGAGACCGTGTGGCGGACGGACCGCAGCGAGTTTCCGCGGAATTACTGCACGCCGGTGATTTGGGAGGTGAACGGGAAAAAACAGGTCGTGGTCGCCGCGACGCTGCGTGTCGTCGGGTACGATCTGCTCTCGGGCAAAGAGTTGTGGACCGTGCGGGGCATTGCTCGAGCGGTTTGTATGACCCCCGTGATCGGCGAGGACAACACGCTCTATGTTTCGAGCTGGGCCGCTGGCGGCGATGCCGGTGAACTGATTCGACTCGATCCATACGAAAAATATCTCGCCAGCTTCGATAAGAACGGTAACAGGATCATCGAAGAAAGCGAGGCGACCGAGCTCCCCGTCCGGCCGCGATTCAGTCAGATCGATCGCGATAAGTCGGGCACGCTCACCGAGGCTGAGTACAATTACTTTCGCATGCTGTTTGATCAGAGCAAGAACAATGTCGTGGCGATCAAGCCCGGCGGAAGTGGCGATGTAACCGCGACCCATGTTCTTTGGACGCATAGCAAGCAATTGCCGTTCTGCTCTTCGCCGCTCGTGTATCGTAACACGATGTTTACGGTCAAGGACGGCGGTATTCTGAGCAGTTTGAATATCGGCTCGGGCAAACCGTTCAAGCAGGGGCGCGTGCCGGCGACGAACGAGTACTACGCTTCGCCCGTCGGCGGGGATGGCAAAGTGTATCTGCTCAACGACGAAGGCGAGGCCACGATCGTTAGTGCCGAAGGGAGTTGGGAAGTGCTGTCGAGCGTCAAGTTCGGCGAAGCCTCTTATGCCACGCCAGCGATTATCGACGGCCGGATCTATTTACGCACGTCCGGTCACCTGTACTGCTTTGCCAAGTAAATTCCGATGCAGTGTGCTGCTGAGCCGGAAGATTATTTCGGCAGCGGGGCTTGAGTCACGGCAAAGTCGAACCTCACGGCGACTTGTCCACCGCAGGTAACCTTCGCACGCAAGAAAAACGCATCGGCCAAGCGTTCGGTGAGCGAGACTTCGATCTCGATCGTCTCGCCAGGGCGCACCATGCGTTTGAACTTGACGTCATTGAGTCGCGTAGCGACCGGAACGCCGCCATTGTCGACCGTGACGATTTTCGAGAGCAAGACCGCCCCGGCCTGCATGGCCGCTTCGCACAACAGCACGCCCGGTGTGATGGGGAACTGCGGGTAATGTCCCGCGTAGAATGGTTCGTCGGGGGCAAACCGTTTGCGGCAGATAATTCGCTCGGGCTCCCACTGCACGATTTCGTCGAGCAAGAGGAACGGCGGTCGATGCGGAATGGCCTGCTCGATCTGTTCACGACTCATGACGCGGCGACCTCGGTCGACGGGGACTGACTCGACTTGAGCAGCAGCGAATCGACGTCATTGGCGACAATGACGCCGTAGTTTACGGCCCCCAACCAGCCCGACATGATGATGCCGACACTGCCGGCGTGATACAAGCCGCGGACTTGATCGCAGATGGCCCGGCTCACGGCGAGCCCTTCGAACTTGGTGCCAAAGCTGGCCCCTTGCAGGTGCTGGGTGTAACGCTCGAAAGTCTTGGGAGTGGACGCTTCGATGTGATCGATTTTGCCGCGAATGTCGGGGACGTATTTCTCGACCGCCGCGAGCGTGGTTTCGATCAAGTCGGCTTTCGAGGCTTGATAGTCTTCGTCCGACAAATCGGCCCAATCGCGGTAATGGGCGTTCGTACTCGACACCACCAAGCAACGGTCGCTGCCAGGTCGAGTGCGTGGGTAGTAGAACGAGTAGGTGCGGCTGGTGACGTTGCGGCTCAAGAGCGCTTCGGTGCGGAACAACGGCGCCGTCGAGCTGAAGAGCAAGTCGCCGCACGATTCATCGATCTGCTCGCCCGGCTTGAGCGCCATATAAACCTGCGTACTGCTGTTGTTCAGCCGCACGGCCTTGGCGTCGTCGATAAAGTTTCGATCGAAATGTTCTTCGCCCACGAGATTGAAGATCGTGCTCTTGAGATTTGAGTTGGCAACGATGGCCCGCGCGCCGATAAAGCGGCCGTTGACCGTGACGCCTTCGACACGACCGCGGCGAACATGGATTTTTTCGACCTGGGCACGGATGCGCACGTCGACACCATTATGAACCAAATCATCGCGAATTAGGCCGATGAGCCGGTCCGTGCCACCCTGGAACGTGAACACCCCCTTGCTCATGAAATTCGAGAAGACGATACCGTAGCTAATCGCGGGATCTTCGAGCGTCGAGCCATTGGCATAGGTGATTGGCTCCATGAGCAGGCGAATCACGTCCTCGCGGCCGGGAAAGAACTTCTCGAATAGCTGACCGGTGCTGAGCGACTGGTCGTCGTAGAAATTCATCCCCCGGGCATAGTCGAAAAAGGCTTGCACCTGGGTCTGGGGCAGACCGAACTTCTCGACAAGTTGGCGCGTGAAGTCTTCGCGTGTGAATGACGTGCTCAGCGAGAACATCGGGTTATCGAAGCGAATGTTCTTGAGCTGCACGATCGAGTCGGCGATCTCGTCGGTCCAATAGCGGCGGCAACTCTTGATCATGCCGACCGGGAAGCCGTGCAAGGAAATGTCAAAGATGTGACCGTTGCGGCGTTTGAACCAGGTGGCCATGCCACCGAGTTGATAATGGTGTTCGAGCAACAGGACACTGTGCCCGGCCTTGGCCAAGGTGTTGGCCGAGGTCAAGCCCGCCAAGCCACTGCCGATGACGATCACATCGTATTGATCGCGACAATTTGCCAGAAAATCTTTGGTCATGCGAAAGCGAGGGGAGTGGAGATAAAAAAGGCCAGCGAAGCTAGTCGTTGCTCAGGCAATAACGATTGGCCATGGTGATGCCGCTGATGATCGATCCAATGATACCGACAAATCCTTGATCTGTCCCGCACAGAAAGAGGTTTTTCAGGTGAGTCTGGCCGTCGAACAACTTGCGCGGCGCACCATAGACCGCCCCGTTGATATGGCCGGTAAAACGGCGAATGGTGGTCGGGGTGAACATGTCGGTGGCCACGGTATGGGAGCGAAAATCGCGGACAAAGCGGACGGCCGAGGCGGTCATCCGCTCGTACCAATACTGTTTTTGTTCACGATACGCCGCATCGTTGAGTGCTTGCCAGCGGTCAAAATTTGCCAGCGACGTGATACGGACCGAACCTTCGGCGAGCGGTTCTTCGTAGGCATAGTTATTCGGCGAGCAGATTACGCCGCTCCGCATGTCGGCTAGTTCGTCGGGGCGCCGCCAGTCGAACTGTTCGTGATCGTTGAAGAACACGATGGTCTCGCCGATTCCCAAGTCGCGCGGCTGGCAGTCGAGCGTCGAGATCGACTCGATGAAAGAGAGTTGTCCGACAGTCGGCTTCATCGGCTGATCGGAGCACATTTGCAGCGTCTCGACGTGGCCGGCGCTGCTGAGCACTTTGGCCCCTTCGAGCCGAGAGCCGTCGTCCAACTCGACCGCGGCAACTCGACCGTCGTGCTCGTGAATCTTCCGTACGCCGCTACGGAGCCGTAGCTCGCCCCCCAGGGCGCGAAATTTTTTCACGAGCAACTTGAGCAACGTCCGTACGCCATCGAACGGCCGAGCAAACCCTTCGTAAAAGATGCTGCGGAACATGATGCAGAACTGCCCCCAATCCATGTCGTGCTCGCGAGCACTGCCGTAATACATCAGCGGGCAGAACAGCATTTCGATCAACAGCGGGTCGCTCAGATATTGGTTTAGCACCTCCCGAGCGGATTGATCCATCTTCGCGGCATCGAGTGCGTCGTAGTCGACGATTTGAGCTTGGAGATTGCGAAAGTTGTCGATCTGCTGGGGGAACCGTTCGGCGATGTCGCTTTCGAGCTGCGCAAAGTCGTTGGTCATGCGCAGGTCGACCCCGGGAAAGGCGATGCGCGAGCCGAGCTGCGGCTTGAGTTCGAGTTCTTCCCAGGAGAGACGCAATTGCCGCAGTAGCCGCGCGAGCGGGCCTTGCTTGGCCCCTTTGGGCGTGTAGTTCGTAACGGCATGCAGGCCGACGTCGTAATTACGCCCGCCAAGCCGATAGAACGAGTTCAGCCCACCGATGGTCGTGTGCCGCTCGATGATGCAAACACGCTGGTTGAAATAGGCCAGCCGGATGCCTGCCGCAAGACCCGACATGCCAGCGCCGATGATGATCGTATCGTACATGGGAAAACGACTTGGCGCTGAACGTGCATGCCGCTCGACCGCCGCATTCGGGCAACCGATCGTCGGCGGGGCAGCGTCCGCTTAGGCCTTTTGCAAATCGCGCATTTTGGGTTCCAGGTACGCGACCGTTGACGCCATCGAGGCCAAGTGCAGGTAGTCTTGCTCGGGCACCTGGATGCGGTGCCGCTTGCGCAGCTCCATCACAATGTCGAGAAAGTCCATGCTGTCGAGCGAAAGCTGCTCGCGGAACGAGAGTTCGTCCTTCAGGCCCGAGAGATCCTCATCCGGGGCAATGTTCTCAAGAATATCGACAATCTCTGAGCGAATCTCATCGCGAGTCATGCCGTCGTAGCTCCGTTATAGTCAAAACCACTCGCAATCCCAGGCCGCGAGCGAGCCACCAATTTACAGTTTTTGGACGATCACTACAGAGTTAATTCCCAACATGCCGAACGAATTGTTCAAAATCGTTCGTACCTCCCGGCCTTCCTGAGGCTGATTGAGTACCAAGCCCGGCAGGGCGCATTCGGGATCCAACTCATCGACATTGATGGTTGGGTGACATACGCGGTCCTCAAAGGCGGGCAGATTGCCGAGCAGTTCGAGTGCGCCGGCCGCCCCCATCGCGTGGCCTATAAAGCTTTTGGTGTTATTAAACCGAGTTTCGGGGCACCCCTCGAACACCTGACGCAAGGCGGCGCACTCCTGCGCGTCACCGGCCCCGGTCCCGGTCGCATGGGTGCTCACAATGTCGATGTTTTCCGGATTAAGCTGGGCCGACTTCAAGGCCTTACGGACACACTCGGCCTGCCGCTCGGCGTTTGGCAGCACAAAATCGCTGGCGTCGCTGTTCATGGCGTAGCCCACGATCTCGCCGTAGATCCTCGCCCCACGGGCTTTAGCGTCGCTGAGCCGCTCGAGTGTAACGAGTCCACCCCCTTCGGCTACCACGATCCCGTTGCGGGCTTTGTCGAAGGGGCGCGACGCTTTTGTCGGGTCGCCATGCGAGGCCAATGCCCCTTGGCTCTTGAAGCTGGCGAAGATACCGAAGGTGTGTATGCTCTCCGAGACACCACCCGCGATGGCTAAGTCAACTTCGTCAAGTCGGAGCATCTGGCAGCCCTGGATAAACCCCGCATTTCCGGCAGCGCAGGCAGCACCGATCGTGTAGTGCGGCCCCGTAATGCCCATGTTGAGCGATATTTCCCCCGCCGGGTTATTGGCCACCGTGCGTGGGTTGTGATGGTGCGACCAGAATTTGGTGTCGTAGTCGAAGCTCTGCAATTGATAGATTTCGTTCTCGGTCTCGACGTTGCCGTGCTCGGTGACGCCGACGTAAATGCCCACGCGGTCACGGTGAACCTGCGGCCAATCAATGCCCGAGTCGCGCACCGCTTCGTTCGCGCAGTAAATGCCCACGCTGCCGGCCCGAGTACCTCGGCGAACGTCTTTCTTCTTCTGGTACCGCAGCTCGTCGAAGTTGCAAATCCCGGCGTGCGTTGCACCTACGTAGCGGATATCGTAGTTCTGCACCCCCGAGCGACCGGCGAGAATGGCTGCTCGATAATCGGCCAACGAGTTGCCGTTAGGAGCGGTCAAGCCGATGCCGGTGATCACAATCCGGTCATGATCGCTACGGCTACCGACGATCATCGCGACAAATCCAAGGGACAGTTAGCATGGAAACCTCTGAAGGTATCGCTTGGCCGTCTTATTGACAAGCGGCGGATTGCAAGTCGTTCGCAGTTATTGATTAACGCAAAGCGACCCCCGCGCAAGTTGCTCCCAAGCCGGCCGTTGTGACGCCAGGCCTTGGTTATCGACTGAGCCATTCCCCTAAACGCCTCATTCCTTCCGTCGTCGACACGGTTGGTAGGTATCCCAAGTCGCGCCGGGCGGCTGAGATGTTGAAGTAATGGTCGTGCCCCAGCTGTAATGCTAAGAACCGTGTCATGCGGGGCTCGTCATTTTTTCGCAACAACCGATACACCTTCTCGAGCACCGCTCCGCCGGCGTAGGCCACACTCAGTGACACGCTGCGTCGCACGGGGGGCAATTTCACGAGTGCGAGCAGCGCGTTGATCCAGTCCCAGCAGTTGACCGGTTCGCCTTGGCTGAGAAAGTACGTCTTTCCGCCGACGAGCGAGTTTGCCGTGAGCGCGTCGGCCGCTTGCAGATGCGCTCGCGCGGCATTCTCGACATAGATCATGTCGATGAGGTTCTTGCCCGCGCCGACCTGACGCAACTGCCCACACCGGGCGCGCTCGATGAGTCGCGGCACCAAATGTCCGTCACGCGGTCCCCAGATCAAATGGGGTCGCAGAGCACAGGTGGCCAACCCCGGGCCGTGTGCCGCGAGCACTTCGCGCTCCGCGATGGCCTTGGTGTGTGGGTAATGACACAGCCACCGCTCGGGATAGGGGGCCGACTCATCGATCCCCGACTGATCGCCGCCAGCGAAAGTGACGCTTGGGCTGCTCGTGTAGATCAGTTTTTGCACCCCTTGTTCGCGACAGCCGGCGAGCACGTGGCGTGTGCCTTCGACGTTGATACTGAAATATCGCGACCACGGTCCCCAGATACCGGCGACCGCCGCGACGTGATACACGGTCCCCACACCGCGGCAGGCCTCGATCACTCGGTCTCGTTCGCGCAGATCGCCGAGCGCGATCTCGACACCGAGTTGTTGCAGTTCACGATCCGGTCGACGCACGAGGACCCGAACCCGCTCGCCTCGCGCAACGAGCTGCTCAACCACGTAGCGTCCTAAGAACCCCGTCGCTCCGGTGACCAGTGTTGCCATTACGTCACCCGTGTTGAATTCAGGACGTGTTTTGCGGCCCAGACGGCTAATTTCTCGCGGAAGATTTTGGCGTTGTGACGAATATCGACCGGAAACGAGCGGTGGAACAAGAACTGATCGATGCCGCGCGTCACATAGTGTTGTTGGCCGAGCGCGCGTAGTTCGGCGATGAATTGTCGCTCCTCGTCAGTTTGGCGCGGCCAGTGTTCTGCGAGTGGCTCGACGATCATCACGGGCGTTTGGATCCCGGCCGGTCCGACCCCGACCAGGGCGCTTCGCGCGACGCGCGGATGCTGATTGAAGATCCCTTCACACGGGTCGGTATACAACGGGCCGCCGCTCGTGGTCACCCGATGGGCGAGGCGACCGCAGAACCAAAACCGGTCGCGATCGTCTAGGTAACCGACGTCACCCATCCGATGCCAGACTTGGTCGGCATCGGCGATCTTGGCCAGGGCGTTGCTTTCGACGCGGGTGACATATTCGCGCGTGACGACCGCTCCACGCACGATGAGTTCGCCGATCTCGCCGCGCGGCAACTCGTCGATCTCGTTGAGAGAAGCGATCGGTCCGTCGACGATGCGAATCACCTTCCAATCGATCTGCGGAAAGCATGGCCCCACGCAGGTTCCGGCCCCGGCGGCCCATTTCGCTCGCGTCTCGCCAAGCACCTCATGGGCCGAGATCGACGCCACGGGCAACGCCTCGGTCGCGCCGTAAGGCGTTTGCATGTCAGCATCGTTGGGAAGACACGCGAGCATCGTTTGCATGACGCGCGGCGGTATCGGCGCCCCGGCCGAGTAGACACGCCTGAGCGAGTCGAGCACGATCCGCTGTTGTTGGCAGTAGGGGCCTACGCGGTGCCAGACCGCCGGCGAGCCAAAGGACTGCGTCACCTGCCAATCTCGCACCGCCTGCACGATCTTTGCGGGGTCGACCCGGGCCGGGCGAGTCGCGTCCATGTCGGGTATCACGGTCGTCAAGCCGAGTGCAGCGTTGAACAGTCCGAACAGTGGGAAGCACGCCAGATCGACGCCGCCCGGCTCGATCGAGTATCGCGCGCGGATCTCGGCGACCTGCTGCAGGAAGTTGCCATGCCGATATAACACACCCTTGGGCGGGCCAGTGCTGCCGGTTGTGAAGATGATCGCCGCCGGGTCATCCGCTTGAGTCGGACACACGAACGGTCGCGTCTGTTTTTCACGGAGCAACTCATCGAGCGTAAGCCCTCTCCAACACCACCGGCGTCCCACGGTCACGTTCCAACGCGCATGCGGAAAACGCTTGCGAAACAATAGTCGAGCCAGTTGCGCGCGAGGAATGCCGACGAACCCCTCGGGCCGGGCCGCGGCGAGGCAGTCGATCAGATGCTGCTTGCCCATGCCGGGGTCGATGAGGATCGACACCACGCCTGCCTTGAACAGTGCAAACACCAGCGTGATGAACTCAATGCTCGGCGGGACAAGCAGCGCCAGTCGAGCACCCTGCGGCACCCCCCAATCACGCAAGGCGGTGGCGATTCGATCGCTGTTTTCGTCCAATTCGCGAAACGTGATCGTGCGATACGTGCCGTGCTGACTATCGACGATCGCCACTTGCTCGTGTCGCAGTCGGGCCTGTTCATGCATGAGCGTGGCGACATTCACGGTCGCTTCGAGTCGCGTCATTCGTGCGTTCCTCGTTGCACTTGCTCGGCCACGTAGTCGAGTACCAACGCGGCGACGTCGAGTTGGTGTGCCTTGGCGAGCGCTTGCCAGCCGGGGACCGCGTTCACCTCGATGGCGTAGAGCGCGCCGTCGCGGGTGGGGAGCAAGTCGACCCCCGCCACTGGCGCGCCCACGGCTCGTGCGGCGCGGTGCGCCAACTCACAGAGCGTCGCATCGGCTGTGAACGGTTCGGGCGTTGCGCCCCGGCTGATATTGGTACGCCAATCGAGTTTGTTGCGGCGTCGCATGCCAAATACCTGTTCGCCGATGACGAGCAACCGCAGGTCGTAACCCTCGTGTGGAATGAATTGCTGCAAGTACAGGACCGCACCGAGTTGTTCGAGCATTTTGAAGGTTCGCTCCGCGATCGCCTCGTCCTGCAGACGGGCGATGCCGCGACCCTCGGCTCCGAACAGCGGCTTGAGGACCACGTCGCCTCCGAGTTGGGCAAAGGCCGCGAGCGCTTCGTCGGCTGTTTGACACACGAAGGTGCGTGGCACGTTCAGGCCCGCCTGTTGCAGCAATGCCGAGGTGAGAAATTTATCGACCGCCGCCTCGACCGCCTTGGGCGGATTGATGACCACGCGCCCCTGACGTTGCAGCCGCCCCAACAGGTCCATGCGAAACACGACCTGTTCCAACGAGCCGGGAGGCATCGTGCGCACAAGCACCGCGTCGACGCTGCCGAGATCAAGTCCATCACTCATGAGCGTCTCATGCGAGCCGAGCGCGGCATGCATCGCGCGAAACGAACAGGGGACGATCTGATGCCGTGCTAGAGCCGCTCGCGTGAGATCACGCAAGTACCAACTGTCGGGATTGCAGAGGACCGCGAATTTCATGAGCGGGAGATGAGTAGGCAGTAGACAGAGGGCAGTAGGCAGTGAGGAGGAAGATGAGGCAGCGAAGGGTTAGGAGGTGAATGACATGTGAACGAGCGCGGGATTTAGTTTGCCGAAGCGGTGTGTATGGCCCGTGTCGAGATTCATGAAGGTGATGCGAGCCGGACTGAACAGCAATGGGTCGATCTTATAGAAATCGTAATTGTAATGGCGAAAAATCTCGCCGAAGGGTTGTCCGTAATCACTCGATGCGTTGCTCGGCACTTGGGGACCGAGTTGAGACAGACTGTCGTCGTCGCCGCGCACATACAAGGTTACGTCGCCACCGTAGAGAATCGCATCGTTCGTGCGACCAATGGCGGCGAGGTCGTCTTTGGCGATCGGAGGCAATGGCGCGACGCCCCAACCGCTCACGACGCGCTCCACATCAAAGTGCAGCTCGTGGAGCTTGTGCAGGGCGGTTTCGATGCTGCGGGCCACGACCTGCACCGAGCCGGCCAGCGACGCTGTGGGAGCCACGGCTAGACAGACTTTGCGTGATTCGACGTTACATGCGAGGGCAATCTGTTCAACAATTTCTGGCGGGGGCAGCTTGCGTGTCTCCAATATGCCAACAACCCGCGTGGCGAGCTCTCGCAGTCCGATGTCATTGAACAATGGCTCTTTGCTCCCCGCAGCGCGCATGGCACCCGAGCCCAGGGCAAAGAACTTTCCGTGAGCGAGCTGCCAGCCAGCATATTGCGAGGCCAGACATGCCGCCACCGGATGATCGGTGCGGACGGCGACGGCTGGTCCCTCCCACATCGCTGTGTCTCCGTTCACGAGTGCGACCGTTGCTAGGTCGGCTAGGCACAGTTGGGCCAGTTGCACGCCGGCCTCGAGTCCCCCCGGGACCGCGATGCCCAGGTCGAGAACCGTTGCTCCGGCAATTTCCTGAACCACCGCATGTAAATCAGCCGCCGCCGACACCAAAGCATCAAATCGCTGAGCCGAACGGCCGTTGAGTAGCATGGCGAGCTTTCAAGTTTAGTCTGGGAGAAACTCAGGTTTTACGGCATGCCCGCGCCGCTGTAAATCGCCCGGTCGAGACGCGAGCCGTCTCGCAAAGATCGCTGTAAGTCATTTTATTTAAGTGAGATATGAATCGAGTAGACGGGTGTTGGCCACGGTCTAATGGATGATTTTGCTGTGTCCAGCCCCCCCGGCCTGCTGACGGTTCGTGACCTATGTTTCCGAGGTGCCCTTTGGTCAGGCCGAACGAATCGTGTCACGCCGTGGTCGGACGATTATCCCCGTGGAGAGCTTGTCGTGGTACGCAAATGGGTTGAGCAACCTTGGATGTGGCTGTTCGTTGGGCTGCTGGCTGGAGCGTGGCTGACGAATTTGTCTCGTCCGACGAGCGTGTTCGCCGTCGCGACGGATCGTCAGGAAAACTTTGCGCTCGCGACCTGTGCGGTTGATACGGGTATTGAGGCGGTCGTCACGCTCGATTTTCTCACCGGCGAAATGAACGGCGCGGTGCTCAACCCAGGCACGCGCAAGTTCAGTATCAGCTACCATCGCAATATCGTGAACGACTTCAAGCTTGAGGCGGGCAAGCCTCCCAAGTTCGCGATTGTGACCGGCGACGTGTATCTACGCACCGGCAGTAATTTCAAGCTGGCCCCCAGTGCCATCTACATCGCGGAGGTCAACAGCGGAAAGATGGGCGTGTACACCTTTGCGTATAACTCCACGACGCTGGCCCGGCCTGACTTGACCTCGCAGCAAGAGTTTGTGCTACTCGACATGGTCCCGATTCGTTCGGTTCCTATTCGCGATTAGTCGATCTACAAGCGGCGTCACGCCAACTTCCACGGGGCACGGTACGCGCGGCGGATCAATGCTTCCGCCTCAGGCGCGTTGGGACAACGCAACTCGGCCGCGTTCCATTCAATCCTCTTACCGAGACGGTAGGCGACGTTCCCTAGGTGGTTCGCCTCGGTCAAAGAGCCGGAGTACTCAAAGTTAGCCGACGGTTGCGTGCCGTTCTTGCAACATTCGAGCCACTCGAGTTGCTGACCCGGCGAACGCGCGATGAACGGCTCGGGCGGTTTGAAGCCCGAGAATTTATCCTCCGGCAAGAGTTTGTACTTGCTGTAATCGCTCAGCAGCAGACCTTTGTCGCCGACGAACAACACGCCGCTCGCCCAATTGGGAATCGTGCCGTCGGTCCATTGCGGCGGCTTGTTGACCCCTTGGTACCAGGTGAACTTGACGGCGGGCATCTCACCACGGGCATCGTACTCGTATGTGGCTTGCATCGACGCCGGGGCGAGTTCCGGGTGAACCGCTGGGCCCGAGGCCTCGATCGCGCGCGGAGCTTGTAGCTTGAGCGCCCAAAAGGGCAAGTCGTTCCAGTGGCTGCCGAGGTCCGACATCGTGCCGCTGCCAAAATCCCACCAGCGATACCATTTCGGGCCGGGAAAATACACGTCGTGGTAAGGTCGCGCGGGGGCCGGTCCCAGCCACAGATTCCAATTCAGCCCGGCGGGTATCGTTGCCGTCTCGCGTGGACGATCTTGAACCGTCACGATGTCCTTGTTCTTCTCAGCCTCGGCGGCCGAGCCCTGCCAGCCCCAGGCGCGCGAGACCCACACGTGTACCTCACGGACCGGGCCAATCGCGCCGGTCTGGATCAACTCGACCACGCGGCGATAATTTTCGCTGGCGTGAATTTGGATCCCCATCTGTGTGGCGACCTTGGCCTTGGCGGCTGCCTCGCGAATCACTCGCGACTCCCAGATACCATGCGTCAGCGGCTTTTCGCAGTAGACGTGCTTACCCAACTGCAAGGCCGGTAGCGTGGCGAAGGCGTGGGTGTGTTCGCAGGTGCTGACGATCACGGCATCGAAATTCTTTGCGTCATCGTAGAGCTTGCGGAAGTCGACGTACTTTTTCGCCTCGGTGAACTTCTCGCCAACCCGAGCAAGCGTGGGTTCGTAGACGTCACAGATGGCGCTGACGTGCTCTTGCGACGCGGCCGCGAAGTGAGCGCCACCCCGGCCGCCAACACCGATCAACGCCAGCTTCAACTTGTTGTTGAGGTTGCGACCGCGCACGATCGCCGGCGCGGCAAAGGCCAACGAACCTGCGGCGGTCGTGTGCAGAAAGCGGCGACGTGAGATGCGGGACATCGATATTCCTCTCGACTTAAATGAGTGACGTGCGTCTGTAGTTCGCGGCAAGTTACTCGAACAGCGAGCGATGTTGCTCGCTCAAGGCCTTGAGCCGCGGCAGTTCTTCTTCCAAAACGTAGCGTTGTTGAAACAGCTGCTGTGCCACCTGGAGATATCGTTGCTGATAGTCGGCAAAGTCGCGGTAGCGGTCGAGCAGCGCGGGACGTGGGTCCTTCGCTTGCTGAGCCTGCTTGGGGGTTTTGAGCAACGGAATGTACGCGCCTTGCAATCCCAACAGCTCGCCAGGTGCGCCGATCTGCTCGCCGCGCATGTTCCAACTGGTGTACGATGCGACCGGAGCGTCGATCGCCGGCAGGTTGAGTGTCCCACGCTCGTTGTTGTCCGCCCGATAAGCGGGCACCTTGGCTCCGTAACGACCGAGCACCTTGGGGGGCTCGATTGTGGTGATCCGCCGCAGGGCCCAATCCGGGCCGCGATCGACTAGCGGCGGCAAGTGCATCACCTTGGGATAAAAGACCGTCGGGATTCTTCGCCAACCACTATTCGACTCTTGAAAATCCACCAAGGTTTTTGTGCTCAACTTCGGATACATGCTTTTGGGCGGCTCGCGACCTTCTCGCACCCAGGCATCGAGGGCCACGATCAGCCCGCGTAGCAACGGCCGATAGTCGGCCGGGTTGCCAATGAGTTGCGCCCCTCCTTTTTCTCCCGGCAGGCCGCTCCCCGCGCCGTGCTGGGTGCCGCCGAAGGAGTAAATCCGCACGTCACTCGGTATCTCGGCGTCCTTTTCACCGCGCGGATCGGTATGCACCAACGAACCGCTACGGTGCCAGTACTCACTCGACGACTGGGTGTGCATCACTTTGGGTACGGTGTTCGTCTCGCGACACTTTCGCAAAATGCCGTCGACTTGCCCGTTGAATGGATCGGTCGAGTCACCGTAGGTGAATGGAAAATAATCGGCCGGGAAGAGCAACTCCTCGTGCTGGCCATTGGTGCGTGTGGGGCTCGCAAAGCGGTGGTTGAAAAAGCCAAGTCCGCCACCGGCGACGTGCGGCATCATGCCATCGAACACCTGGCGTCCCTGCTCGTCGGCGTTGAAGCCGTCGAACAAAAACTGCCGCAACAACCGTCCGCTCTGCGAGGTGCCGAAGCCGAGCACATACTTGACCGCCGACGCACCATTGCTCAGCCGCAGTGGGTTCGTCGAGCTCTTGTCGTGTCGCAGTGCCGAGAGCAAATCACGGATGCCGGCCATACCGGTTCCTTGAACGACGCTCCCCTCGGCCTCGTAGACCACTTCATAGATGTAACCCGGCTTGACGCCGCCTTTGATCTCGACCTCGACGAGCGGCAACTGACTACTTCGTCCGTCGGACTCGACGTCGCTGACGACGAAGCTCCACTGGTCAGGATAAATTTCTTCTCGCGGGTCGTCGGCGTTGAGTCGACGCGTGAGTCGCGGCGGAGTCGACGGCTTGCTGGCGGGACGGTAGCTGCCGAGAATTCCACGATGGGCGATGTTTGCTTTCTTGGCCGCAGCACTCACGACCCAGTCGGCGCGCGTCAGACCGCGAAGCGGCTTCCCCTCTTCGAGCGCCGGTGGGGCGGTGAACTGCAGGCGACCGTTGCCCGGCAGAACTTCGTGAATCCACCCGCTCCACATCACGATGAAACCTTGTCGAAGCAGGAACTCATCGGCTCCGCCGTTGAACATGTTCGGAGCGGTCTTGTTGCCCCGGTTGTTCACATCGTAGAGCAGCGTTCCACTGGCCTTGCTCAGATCTCGCGGCGCCCACAGCTCGATGTCGCCAGTAAACTCGACCAGCCCTTGAGCGTTTCGCGGGGCGAGTTCAACATCGACGATCTGGCTGTTGACCTTGGCCTTGGGGTCAATCGCGTAGCGAACCCGTCCGGTGAGCTTCTCGTAAGGGCCGCGATCTCCCATCGAGCGCCCCTCGGCATACGGCTCGCGCTTTTGTATCTCGATTTGAACAACGGCTGCCGTAGCGAAGGTGGACCACAGAGCACCCACGAGCGTAGCGAGGATAAAAACTGGACGACGCACGAGAACCTCCCAGAAAGCAAGCCTGAAGGCGAGACACAGTGAACATATCATCACGGCCCCATGCGTGTGTCAAGCAAGTGGCCGCCGATTGTAACGAGAATGCCGATCGTGCGACCGCGGCAGATTGTCTCACTGGACATCGTCGAAGCGTGATGGATAGTTGAGCAGCGAATCGTTTTCAAACGTCTACAGGTTCATTGCGTTATGCAAGTCGTTATTACTGCCGTAGGCCCTGATCATCGAGGGCTGGCCGACCCTATTGTGCATTATGCGACCGGTCAGGGGGCCAACATCGCCGAGATACAGATGTACGATCACGACGAGGAGCGGCTGTTCGCCATGCTCTTGCGCATGGAGTTGCCGCACTCTGAGTTTGCCGCACTCCGCGATGCGATGCAGGAGATCGCCAAGACCAAGCAGCTTTCGATTCGCGTCTGGTCGCCCGACCTACGGGCGAACCGGCCTCGGATCGCGATCTGCACGACGATTCGTGCTGAGACGCCGCTGGCCCTGTTGCGGGCGATGCGTGACGGTCAGATTCAGGCCGAGCCGGCCGTGGTCTTGGGCAATCGGTCCAACTGTCGCTACTTGGCCGAGCAGTTCAACGTACCGTGGCATCAGGTGGGCGACGATCGCGGCGACGCCGACGACGAACAGTTGATTGATCTCTGCGATCAATACGAGGTCGACTACATTGTGCTCGCGCGCTATATGCGTGTGCTGCCGCCGAGTAGCTGCTGGAAGTACGCTGGCGGGCGCATCATTAATCTCCATCACGGCTTGTTGCCCAGTTTTCCGGGCATTCGACCGTACCACGACGCTTATCGATCGCGCATGTTGACCTTCGGCGCGACGTGTCACTTTATCGTGCCGGATCTCGACGCGGGAAACCAGACGATCTATCAGTCGACGTTCCAGATTCCGCCCGGGTTGCCGCTCGCCGATGTGATTCGCTTGGGACAAGAAGACAACGAGCCACGCTGCTTGGTCGAAGGGGTGCGACGCGTGGTGGCCCGCGAGGTGCAGTTGCATTTTCATCGCGTCGTGGCCCGTGGACGTCGGCAAGGCGATTTGCAGCGGAGCGACGACGTGCGTTAGTCGAACCAGGCATAACGCGCGATGCACCACAGAGCGCGTAGTCCGTCGCGCCAGGTGATCTTTTTTCCGTCTGCGTAGGTGCGGCCGGTATAGCTGATTGCGACTTCGTAGACCCGCACCCCTTTGATCCGTGCTAGCTTGGCCGTCAACTCGGGCTCGATGCCAAAGCGATCTTCTCGCAATCGGGGCGACACGTGCGCGATCGTCTCGCGTCGAAACGCTTTGCAGCCGGTTTCCATATCGCTGAGGTTAAACTGCGTGGTGAGGTTGCTTAACAACGTGAGCAGTCGATTGCCCAGGTAGTGCCAGAAGTAGAGTACGCGGTGACTGTGCCCCAGAAAGCGACTGCCATAGACGACATCGGCATGTCCCTCGACGATCGGCTGTAAAACGCGGCGATACTCGGCCGGATCATACTCGAGGTCCGCGTCTTGAATCACGACGATGTCGCCCGTTGCATGCTGAAAGCCGCGGCGCAGTGCCGCGCCTTTGCCGACGTTACACTCGAGTAAAAGCACGCGCACGTTCGGATGTGTTTGCCAGCGCACGAGTCGCTCGCGCGTGCCATCGGTGCTGCCGTCGTCGACAACAATGATTTCGATAGGCAACTCGGTCGAGATCACACGCTCGAGCAGTTGGTCGATCGTCGCTTGTTCGTTGAACACGGGCACGACAACCGAGACGCGAAGGTTTTCCGGCCACGGATAGATGCCCAGTTGTCGAGCGAACGTCGCGCCGAAGCGATCGAGCAGTTCGGCGGTCGTGAATTCGTGAGGCATCGTGAACGTGTGCAGAGCTGATGGCCGCTGAAGAGACATGGTATCGTAAAGCGAAGCATCGTCGCGCGACAATCGCGATTGTCCCAAAGTAGACCAGAAGAGATTTTGCGCGCTATTGTCAAGCTGAAAGCTCGCGAGAAAAAATTGCTGCGGAAAAGTTGCTTGACATATTCCCAATGGTTAGCAAAATACGCGAGTGACATTCACATGAGCAATCATGTGAGGCATGTGTCGAGTGGTGCAGGCCAAGCGATGCAGGCAGTGTCGAAACGGAACGCTGTGTCGTAACAGAACAGAGCACCGTTGCACGACTCGCTCGCAGAGACGTGCGGTGGTGACAGCATAACGGCTGACGTTCGTTGGCCTATCGGGGAGGCACTTGATTGTGAAGCATTCTGCGCGTTGCGCCCTTTGGGGAGCGACGTCGCGGTCCTCTTAATTCGTCATGGAGATTTGGAGGGCGGCGACGTATGGATCGACTGTCGGCGATTCGCTCGCGGCCCGGAAGTCCCCTCCAGTTTTTATCTCCAGTTGTGTGTTAGCCTCGGTCGCATGATGCTTCCGAGGCTTTTTTCATTCCGGTGCTAATGCCGTTGGAATTGCAGACCTCGTCGAGCTCATTCACCGCTGTTTTCCGTTCCTTCGTCACCCTAGTCGCCTGGGGTCGGGGGCTGATATACTGGTGGTCTTATGAGCACCATCCACCCCATCCGTAAGTTATTGGTCGCCAATCGCAGCGAGATTGCGATTCGCGTGTTTCGCAGTGCTCACGAGTGCGGCATCCGCACCGTGGCGATCTACTCGCATGAAGATCGTTACGCGCTGCATCGTTTCAAGGCTGACGAGGCCTATCAGGTTGGTAAGCCGGGCGAGCCTATTCGCGCCTATCTCGATATCCCCGGGATCATCGATGTCGCCAAGCAACATGGCGTCGATGCGATCCACCCCGGATACGGCTTTTTGAGCGAAAATCCTGAGTTGGCCCGGGCTTGTGAGCAAGCCGGCATCTTGTTCGTTGGCCCGCCGCCGTCGATTCTCGAAGCGCTGGGAGATAAGATCGCGGCGCGGAATATCGCCACGCAAGCGAAGGTTCCCGTGCTTTCGGGCAGCACCGAACCGATCAACAACGCGGCCGAGGCTTGTGCCTTGGCCGAGAAGCTTGGCTATCCGATCATTCTTAAAGCGGCCAAGGGGGGGGGCGGGCGCGGCATGCGTGTCGTCCGCGACGCCAAAGAGTTACCCGGCGCACTCGAAGCCGCCCAGCGCGAGGCCCTGTCGGCCTTCGGCTGCGGCGATGTTTTTATCGAAAAATTCATCGAACGGCCCCGGCACATCGAGGTGCAGTTGTTCGGCGACAAGCACGGCAACCTGGTCCACCTGTACGAGCGTGACTGCTCGCTCCAACGCCGCCATCAGAAGGTTGTCGAGATTGCGCCGGCTTGGAATCTCGATGGCAAAATCCGCGATGCGATCTGTGACGCCGCCATCGCCATCGGCAAGCAGGTGAATTACGTCTGCGCCGGGACGGTCGAGTTTCTACTCGATACCGACACCGGCAAGTTCTACTTCATCGAGGTCAATCCACGCATCCAGGTCGAGCACACCGTGACCGAGGCCGTCACCGGGGTCGATCTGGTGCGGAGCCAAATTCTCGTCACGCAAGGGCATCGGCTCGATGACTCTGAAATCGACCTGGGCGATCAGTCGAAGATCACCACGCGCGGCTACGCCGTGCAGTGCCGCGTGACGACCGAGGATCCTGAGAACAAGTTCCTGCCCGACTACGGTCGTATTGCCCACTATCGCTCGGCGGCGGGCATGGGCGTGCGGCTCGATGCAGGGACGGCGTTCAGCGGCGCGGTCGTGACACCATACTACGACTCGCTGTTGGTCAAGGTGACCGCCTGGGGCCGACGGTTTGTCGACGCCGCCAACCGCATGGAACGCGTGCTGCAAGAGTTCCGCGTCCGCGGTGTGAAGACGAACATCCCGTTCCTCGTGAACCTCATCACGCACCCCAAATTTTTAGAGGGGGGCGTCACGACCCGATTCATGGACGAGACGCCGGAGCTATTTCGCTTCCGCGCGCGACGCGATCGGGCGACGAAATTGCTTCGCTACCTCGCCGAGGTCGCCGTCAATGGCCACCCGCTCATCAAGAAGAAGCCGGCCGTCATCGTGCGCACCCCTGCGCCTCGGCCGCAACTCGACGACGCGACGATCAAGCCCGGCACGAAACAGTTGCTCACCAAACTGGGGCCCAAGAAATTTTCCCAGTGGGTGCTCGACCAGAAACGGCTGCTCATCACCGACACCACGTTCCGCGACGCGCATCAGTCCTTGTTAGCCACCCGGCTCCGCACGCACGATATGCTGCAAATCGCCGAGGCGTATGCCAAGCAGCATAGCAATTTGTTCTCGCTCGAAATGTGGGGCGGAGCGACGTTCGACACGACGATGCGGTTCCTCAAAGAGTGTCCGTGGCAGCGATTGGCCGACATCCGCGAGAAAATCCCCAACATCCTCACCCAGATGTTGTTCCGCGCCAGCAACGCGCTCGGTTACGCGAACTACCCAGACAACGTCGTGCGCGAATTTGTCCGTGAGAGCGTCGACGCCGGCATGGATATCTTCCGCATCTTCGACAGCCTGAACTGGATGCCGAACATGCGCGTGGCAATGGAAGCCGTGCTCGAGACGAACGCGCTCTGTGAAGCAGCCATCTGTTACACCGGCGACGTGCTCAACCCCCAACGCACGAAGTACAATCTGAAGTACTACGTCGACATGGCCAAGCAGTTGGAAAAGATGGGCGCGCATATCCTGGCCATCAAGGACATGGCCGGGCTCTGCAAGCCCTACGCGGCCGAATTGCTCATCAAGACCCTCAAGCAAGAAGTCGGCATTCCGATCCACTTCCACACGCACGACACGGCGGGCATTCAAGCCGCCTCGATCCTCAAGGGGGCCGAGGTCAACCTCGATATCGCCGACGCCGCGATGGGCCCACTCAGCGGACTCACATCGCAACCCAACCTCGGCTCGATTGTCGAGTCGCTGCGATTCACGCCGCGCGACACACAGCTCGAACCGAAAAACATTCAAATCCTTGACGAATATTGGGACGTGGTTCGCAAGTACTACGCACCTTTCGAGGCCGGCATGCTCGCCAGCACGGCCGACGTGTATCACAACGAGATGCCCGGCGGTCAGTACACCAATCTGTACGAGCAAGCCCAGGCGGTCGGGCTCGCCCATCGCTGGCACGAAATTCGTCTCCGCTATGCGGAAGTGAACGAGCTTTGCGGCGATATCGTCAAGGTGACGCCATCATCGAAAGCGGTCGGCGACCTCGCCATCTTCATGGTGGCTAATAACCTCAGCAAAGACGACGTGCTCAATCCACAACGCGAGTTGGCGTTCCCCGAGTCGTTTGTCGATCTTATTTCGGGCCGGATGGGACAGCCCCCGGGCGGATTTCCGGGCAAGCTCATCGAGCGCGTCATGCGAGGCCAAGCGGTGGTCGAAGGGCGCCCCGGCGATGGTCTCGCACCGGCTGACTTCGACGCCACCTCAACCAAGTTGGAGAAGACACTCGGACGCAAGCCGCAACGCCGCGACGTGCTCTCGTATCTGATGTTCCCCCGTGTGTTCAACGAGTTGGTGGCGCATCAAGATCGATTCGGCGATTCGAGTATGCTCCCCACGCCGCTGTTTTTCTATGGGCCTGAGCCCGGTGACGAGGCGGCCGTTGAGATCGAGCGGGGCAAGACACTCATTGTCAAGTTCTTATCGATCAGCGAGGTGCAGGACGACGGACATCGCAAAGTGTCGTTCGAACTCAATGGCCAGCCGCGCGACGTATCGGTCCGCGATCAGTCGATCGAAGCGGTCGCCTCGGCGCGAAAGAAAGCGGACGCGACGAACCCCTTGCACGTCGGGGCACCCATGCCCGGCATGGTCGTAACCGTGGCCGTGCACGAAGGGGACGAAGTGAAACAAGGTCAGAAGCTGCTCAGCATGGAAGCGATGAAAATGGAGACGACGCTGTACGCCGAGCGCAATGGCAAAATTGCCGAGGTGCTCGCTGCTCCCGGCACGCGCGTCGAGACCGGCGACCTCGTCGTCCGCTGGGAAGGTTAACCCGCTGAAGCGAGCGTGTGGCGAGCCTGGCGTGCTAGGCTAAGTCGTGAATGACGACCGTTTTCACCTCGGTCATTTCGTGGATCACATATTTGGGGCCCTCTTTGCCGAAGCCGCTCTCTTTGAGTCCGCCGTAGGGCATCAGGTCGGCCCGCCAAGCGGTTCCCCAGTTGATGTGAATGTTCCCCGACTCGACCTCGCGGGCAAATCGCAGCGCCGTGTTGAGTGACTGGGTGAAGATGGCCGCGCTCAGTCCGTAACGCGTATCGTTGGCGATGGCAATCGCCTGTTCGACGCTCGCGCAGCGCGTGATCGCCACGGCGGGACCAAATAGTTCGTCGCAACTAATACGCATCCGTGGGTCGACATCGGCGAGCAGTGTGGGCTCGAACAGAGCGCCCTGTCGTCCGCCACCGGTCAGCAAGCGAGCGCCCGCTTTGACCGCTTCGTCGACCCACTCGCCGACGCGAATCGCATCCGCTTCGCGAACCATGGGGCCCATGTTGGTTTGCGGATCGAGTTGGTTGCCACAGCGGATTTGCGCCACTCGGGGCGTCACGGCGTCGATCACATCTTGATAGGCGTCGCCGACCACGAGCAGCCGTTGACACGAGATGCAGACCTGACCAGCATTGCCGAAGCCGGTAGCCGCGGTCGCCTCGGCGACCTTTTTCATGTCGGCGTCGGGCATCACGATCAACGGGCTGTTCGAGCCCAACTCCATCGTCACTCGTTTAAGTCCGGCCACCTGACAGAGTCGCTCGCCGACATCACGACTGCCGGTGAAGCTGATCTTGCGCACTCTGGGGTCGCGGACGATCGCTTCGCCGACGACGCTGCCCGAGCCTGTGAGGCACGCGATCCCCAGCGGGGGCAAGCCCGCTTCGAGCAGCAGTTTGACGAGTTGCAAGGCCGAGAGGGGCGTGTCGCTCGCTGGCTTGATGATCACGGCATTGCCCGCGGCCAGGGCGGGGCCGACCTTGTGAACCACTAAATTCAGCGGGAAGTTAAATGGCGTGATCGCCGCGACGATCCCGCACGGGACGCGGAGCGTGAACCCGAATTTGCCTTTGCCTCCAGACGAGCCATCGAGCGGCAAGGTTTCACCGCTGAGTCGCTTGGCCTCTTCGGCCGAGAGTTCCATCGTCTCCTTAGCACGTTGCACTTCGATGCGGCTCTCGAAGAGCGTTTTGCCCTCCTCCAGGCTGATGAGGCGGGCAAGCACATCGATGCGTTCCCCCATCAAGACCGCGGCCCGCGAGAGGATTTGATACCGTTCGTAGCCCGAGGTGCGGCGCATGACTGCGGCCCCTTCGACGAGCCCCGACAGGGCGTCATCCACGTCGGCTTCGCTGGCCTTGGGAACGGTGTCGATCTCGGTGTGGTCGTAAGGATTGCGAACCGAGATGGTTTCTGGCCGAGATTGCCACTGGCCGCGAAAGTAGAACTGCATCACTGAATCCTTCGGCGATCGAGTCGCCGGCTTGGGGCGGTTGTTATGCGGGACGGCTTAGTTTCGCCCAGTCGATGGGCTGATGGCGATCAATTCGAGGCAACTCGACACGCATCGCCTCAGGATATTTCTGCACCGCGCCGGTGTTGAAGATCACGACCCGTTCGCGCGGCTTGATCCACCCCTCGGCGGCGAGTTGCTCGAGCGCGCCGACACACGCGGCCGCCTCGGGACACACGGCGATCCCCTCGCTCGACATGGCCAAGGCCATCCAGTGGAGAATGCGTTGCTCGTCGACTGCGATCGCTCGGCCACCGGTGGCTCGTATCGCGTCGAGGATCATAAAGTCACCGACCGCGGCGGGGACCCGAATGCCGCTGGCGATGGTCGCCGCGTTGGTGACCGGCTCGGCGAAGCGCTCATTTTTGTTGTATGCATTCACGATCGGAGCGCAACCCGTGCTCTGCACCGCAACCATGCGCGGTCTTTTTCCGGGCGCGATCCAGCCGAGTTGCTCAAGCTCATCGAACGCCTTACACATGCCGACCAGCCCCGTGCCGCCGCCGGTGGGATACAAGATCACGTCTGGCAATTGCCAGTCGAACTGCTCGGCCAGTTCGAGCCCCATCGTCTTTTTCCCCTCGATGCGGTAGGGCTCTTTGAGCGTCGAGATGTCGAACCAATCGAGGTGTGTTTTCCCTTCGCGGACAATCCGGCCGCAGTCGGTGATCAACCCGTTGACCAGGAAGGTGTGAGCACCATAGAGCTGGCACTCGTATTGATTGATCGCGGGGGTGTCGTCGGGCATGAACACAAAGGCCTCGATGCCTGCTCGAGCGGCATACGCGGCCATCGCGCCGCCAGCATTACCTGCCGTCGGAATTGCCACGCGGCGAATGCCGAACTGACGACACATGCTGATTGCGAGCGCCTGACCACGGCTCTTAAAGCTGCCGGTCGGCAATTGTGACTCGTCTTTGATCCAAACATCGTCCAGGCCGAAACGAGCGCCGAGCTTGGGGGTCGGCAGCAGGGGGGTGAGCCCCTCGCCCAGGGTGACGATGTGCGCGTCGTCGGCCAGGCTCAGCAATTCACGGTATCGCCACAGTGTCTTCGGCCTCGTGGCCAGGACTGCCTTGGTGAGCACCCGGCCGATGGCTGCCAGGTCGTACCGGACCCACAGCGGGCGGTCGCGGTGCAGCGTCTGCGGTCGATCAGCGGGTAACTGCGTCCCATCAAGGGCGCTTTCCAGATGGGTGACAAAGCTTGGCATTGGCGCTCTTTTCAGGGTGCGGATACGATGCCGGGGCGGTGCATTTTATCCGGCTCTCGCGTCACGAGCCACCCGCCAACCCTCGAATCATCAAGCCACGTTTTTCGAACTGCATAACCGGTCGGAGCGTATAAGATGGCGACTTCGAGTTGAGTTGGGGGCCCGCTTCGTTCGATGAATCATCATGTCGTCGCTGCTAGCTAAAACTGTCGAGGCTATATGTGTCCATCGCCGCTAATTTCTCGCCGTACTTGGTTGCGTCAGGTCAGTCTGACGGCGGGGTTCGCTTCGACGGCCCAACTCGGCCTGGCGGCCGCCCCCTCGGCCGAGCATATCCTACCCGAACAACGCGAGTCCCTCTCGCGGTTTATCCGCCGCGTGCTGATCGACTCGCTGCCGCCGACCATCGAGGGGAAAGATGATTGGGGAGACCAAAAGGAAATCTTTTCCGGTGTGGGGCTCAATGCAGAAAATGGACCTCTCAAGTTCGAGAAAAAGACCAAAAGCGTCAACCACGGACTGTGGAAACGGTACGAGATTCAACTTGTCGAACCCGAGCAGCAATTGCGGTTTCAGATCGTCGATGCGCACAACATCGGCCCACGACAGGTTGCGTTCGTGATCGAGGCCATGTCGCCGCTGAAAGTTCATGTGCAGCTCGAACGCTGGCGATTTGGTGTCAAGCTGCTCAACGGGACCGGCGACGCCGACGCGACGGTCAAGGCGCGTATCGCCGGCGAGGTGCGTTACCGTTTCGACACGGCCACATCCTCAACGCAACTCGTGCTCGAACCGAACATCCTCGCGGCGACACTCGATCTCGTCGAGTTCGACCTGCGTAAGGTTTGGAAGCTCGACGGCCCCCTCGTGCAAGAAGTGGGCGACCTGCTCACGCCACCGCTTACCAAGCTCATTCATAAACAGGAAGAGCCGATCGTGGCCAAAATGAACAAGGAGCTCGCCAAGCACCCGGAGAAATTGCAGCTCGCGCTCCCTCGGCCCTTCGGTCTCGACTGGAAGAGCTGGCTCACGGGCTAAGTAGAAGTATGCGCAGCGAAGGAGCCCAGGCGAGCAACGCGAAGACGATAAATTTCGGGCTTCCGCTGGTCGTGCTGGTTCATTAACCGCGCCGTCGTCAATCGAATCGGTTTTACCTGTGAAGCGACTTGCGTTCCGTGCAAACTCTGCGTCATAATCGCAGCATTCATATCTCGCCGGTTCACGCGCTCAAGGAGCGATCAGCGGAGCGAGTCATTTTTCTTTTTGCCGCAGGTACACCACGCCATGTCGAAGCCCCGGGTCTTTGTGACGCGACTGATTCCTGAAGTTGGGTTGAACAAAATTCGTGCCGCATGTGACGCCGACATTTGGACCGAGCCGTTGCCCCCTTCGCCTGAGGTGCTCAGACAGCGCATCGCGCAGTGCGATGGCTTGCTGTCGCTGCTCACCGAGCGTATCGATGGGGCGCTATTGGATAGCGCTCCACGGTTGAAAGTGGTCAGCAATTATGCGGTCGGGTTTAACAATATCGATATTCCCGCCGCAACCGAGCGGGGAGTCTGCGTCGGTAATACGCCGGGCGTGCTCACCGACGCAACGGCCGACATGGCCTTTTCGCTGCTGATCACCGCCGCCCGACGCGTTGTCGAAGGGCATGCCTACACGATCAGCGGCAAGTGGAAGACCTGGGAGCCTCGCGGCCATATTGGCCAAGACCTCGTTGGTAAGACGGTCGGGGTCGTGGGCATGGGACGCATCGGATTCGCGTTTGCTCGTCGCTGCTTTGGTGGCTGGGGGATGCGCGTCCTCTATCACGATATGTACCCGAACGAGGCGGCCGAACGCGATCTACAAGCGCGGCGCGTCGACTTCGATACGCTGTTAGCGGAGGCGGATTTCATCAGCGTGCATGCCGATCTGAATGACTCGACCCGCGGCATGTTTAACAAAGCGGCCTTTGCTAAAATGAAGCCGACAGCCGTGTTTGTTAATACAGCCCGCGGGCCACATGTGGTCGAGGCCGATTTGTACGAAGCGCTCAAAACAGGACGGATCTTTGCCGCGGGGCTCGATGTGACCGATCCCGAGCCGCCGAAGATGGACAATCCGCTGCTGACGTTGCCCAACTGCGTGATCGCGCCGCATATTGCCAGCGCCACGGTCAGTAGTCGCAATGCGATGGCTGAAATCGCCGCGGACAACTTGATCTTAGGCGCGACGGGTCAGCCGCTGCGAGCCTGGGTCAACCCGCAGGTGGCCGACCGCCGCCGCTCGTAAGAGGCGTTTCAAAAATTCGTGGCCTACCATAGCTTGATCTGGGGACGATCTCCCCCGGGATGCTGCGCTCCTTGCGGGACAAACGCACGATAATCTTCTTCTGCATGGGACATCTCCGTGTTCCCAGCCGAATCACAAATCAACGTCGAATCCCCAGCTCCCGGTTCGTTGCTGTGACACAGCAATAGACGTTTTAATGCAACGAGTAGAGCACGATATTCAACCCAAGCCGAGCGGCATCCTCGCGGATGTAGCCATTACAGCCGAGCGAGTCGTGCTTTTCGAGGGCGCAGCTCAAGTCGTAGGGAGAGAGCAACACGCCATAACGATCGCTAAACAAAATCCCCTCTAACTCGGGTGGCACCTCGCGAACGTTGGCCTTGAGCGGACCACCGCCGGCGCGAGCGTCGGGCACGCGGAGCTTGACGGTCCGCAGATCGAAGCCGCCGAACTGCGTGCTGAACAACGGATGATCGGCACTCACACGCTGCAATTTCTGCTGCGGAAAGATCATCGCCATCTCACGGCGGAACGACTCGCGAAATGCTTCGCTGGCGCAGACCGCGTCGGCCACGATCATCCCGCCCCGCTCGACAAACGTCTGACAACGTTGCCGTTCGGCCGCGGTGAGCTGAAACGCATTACGACCCTGCATGAACACGAGGTGGTAATTGAGCAACTCGTCGCCGACGAGCGCGGCTTCGCGGCGTTCGGTGGCCACGCGCA
>CAYLYE010000033.1:0-37577 GCA_964387325.1 uncultured Planctomycetaceae bacterium | reverse complement strand
AGCCAGCCGCGGGAGTCGAACCCGCAACCCCCGCATTACGAATGCGGTGCTCTGCCAATTGAAGCTAGGCTGGCTTGCGAACTGCGCGTTGCCGAAACCTCGAAACTTAGGGCAACTACCCTGCGGCGTCAAGAGTTACGCCGGCGAAGTTGAGACAGTGCATTGGACGAGGAACAATGCCCTTGTCGCACAAGCCGGGCAAATTCCTACTGCGACTAGCTTAGCTCCTGGTTGGCACTCGTGTATAGCTGACGTTGCGACGAGCCTGAAAAACTCCTAAAACTGGACGGGAAGAATTGTCGCAACTCATTACAGGGTAATAAAAAAGGCTGTGGACGTGCCAGTTGTCAAACCGGCAGGATACGGTGACCAGGGGCGTGAATCACCGGACCAAAATCGCGTCCACAGCCTTGGGCTAGTCAGATTCAACATGCGTTGCCGCGCCCCAACTCGGGCACGTGTGGCTTTATCTAAAGCAGACCGTGTGCCAACCGGGTTAAAAAATTCAAATTAGGCAATAAATCGACACAAGATGTTTTTTAATAATGACTTATGTCTAAATTGCTTCCAACCCGGGGAGTCGAGTGATGACGTCAGCATGTGTGTCGTTTGAGGTCTGTGTTCGATTCTGATGATCGATTCTGCCGCTGATTGACGCCCGCCGCTGGGCGGCTCTATGTTGGCTTTCCGAGCTGTACACGCCACATGCTTCGCTTCATGGTTTTGATCGCCGGTGGATCAACCATCGTGCAGGGGCATACGTAGTGTGTAAGCACGCGGTCGTCCCCGTCGCCCCTCATTCGCGCGCTGAGTCCGTCATGGAACACTCCGAAAGTCGGCCCAACTTGCCTGCCTCGATCGGTCCGCATCGCTGCGGGCGAGGTGCGCCGCTGCTGTTCATCGCCGGCCCGTGCGTGATCGAGAGCGAAACGCTCACATTGCGAATCGCCGAATCGCTGCGAGCAATCGCCGATCGGTTGCGTATTCAACTCATTTTCAAGGCGTCGTTCGACAAGGCCAATCGCACCAGTGCGGCGGCGTTCCGCGGCGCGGGACTCGAGGCCGGGCTCGCTGTGCTCGCCAAGGTCAAAGCGGCGACCGGGCTGTGCGTGACGACCGACATTCACGAGTCGTATCAGGCCGCGCCGGCGGGCGAGGTTTGCGATCTGTTACAGATCCCGGCCTTTCTGGCGCGACAGACCGACCTGTTGTTGGCTGCGGCGGCCACGCATCGCGCGGTGCATGTCAAGAAGGGGCAGTTCATGGCCCCGCTCGATATGAAGTACGTGGTCGATAAACTCTCGGCGGCCGGTTGTAAGAATGTCATGCTGTGCGAGCGGGGCACATTTTTTGGCTACGGCCGGCTCGTCAACGATTTTCGCTCAATTGGACAAATGCAGTCACTTGGCGTTCCGGTGATCTATGATGCCACGCACAGTGTGCAGGAGCCCGGTGGATTGGGAGGGGCGACGGGGGGCAATCGCGCGATGGTCGAGCCTCTGGCGCGGGCCGCCACGGTGGTCGGAGCCGATGGCCTGTTCTTCGAGACCCATCCGGATCCCGATCGATCCCCCAGCGATGGTCCTAACATGGTGCCGCTCGATCAGTTCGAGCGCCTCTTGCAACGTATCCTGGCTTTGCGTGCCACGGTGGAGCAATTCCCGTCATGAACGACCGATCCGCGCCGCTTGTCGAGCTGAACCGGACCACCGCGTGGTTTCGTGGTTGGTTGCTGGCCATCGCGACGGTGATTGCTCTGCTCGAGTTGTCGTTGCTCTTGGGCTGTCAGCGTTCGATCGACGCCTCGGCTGAACTCGACCGTCGCCAGCGGGCCAACCAGCATTCGCTCGTCGAGAAGTTGTTTGACAATGCGATCGGCCTGCTGGACGACCCGGAGCAGATCACCTCGCGCGATCTGCTCGCTGACGTGGTGAATCGTTTGAACCAATGGGTCGAGAGCCGCGAGCATTTGAAAGACTGGCGACGCGACCCGTTGCTTCTAACGTTGCCCGAGTCGCTGCAAAAGACCGCGGCGATTCAATCGCTCAGCGAGTTGAAGTTCGTGGCGGGAGATGGCTGGGCGCTGCAAGAAACGCAGTGGCTACGCGACACGGCGCGGCATGTGGCCGAGGGGCTCAAGTCCGACACGGACAAAGCCTTGGCATTGCTCGAGTGGACGACCCGCAACATCGCGCTCGAGGCTGAGCCGCTGACGGATCAGTCATCGCGGCTCGCTTGGGAGGTGCTGATTCATGGACGTGGCACGCTCGTCGAGCGGACATGGATCTTCTTGCTGCTGGCGCGACAACAAGGCTTGAACGCAGTCGTGCTACTGCCCAACTCACAGCGTGAGGCACCCAGGCTGGTCGGAGTATTAAGCGGCGGGCAGTTGGCTCTGTTCGATGTCGGGTTGGGATTGCCGCTACGAAAGGCAGACGGACTCACGTTCGCTACGCTCGCCGATCTCGCCGAGAGCGCCGAGTTGCTCGGGCAATGGACCGTCGACGGTCAACCGTATCCGCTCAACGCTGCCGATCTCCAACAGCTCGCGGTGGGCATCGAATCATCACCTCAATACTTTGCGGAGCGTTTCCGACAAGTCGAGCTTCGGCTATCGGGTGATCAGCGGATGGTCTTGTCGACCGACGCGGAGGGGTTCGCCACGCAACTTAAAAAGTTGCCGTTCTTAGCAAATGTCACGCTCTGGTCGTTGCCGCTCGAACGGTTCACGCACCGACAACAGGCGTCGCGGGCCGAGATGGCCAAGGTACTCGACGAGTTACTGCCGTATCATGAGCCGGCGCCGTTCTTGTGGACCGGTCGGGTCTTGCAGCTGCGCAATCAACTGCTGGGCGAGGTCGGCGCGAGCCGGGCCTACCAATCGTCTCGCCCTCCCAAAGACCGGCTCGACAAGCTCGATCTGAGTAAGATCAATCGTGACCGGATCGACTTTGCCAAGCAGCAGGCCACGTATTGGCTGGGGGTCATTGCGCTGGAACGTGGCAATCTGGACACAGCACGGGAGTATCTCGACGAGCGGTACGTGCAGGTGTATCCCGCGAGTCCTTGGAAGTCGCACGCACAATTTCTCTTGGCCGAGGTTTTGCAACGGCAAGGAAAAACGGCCGACGCCGTGGTTGCGTATCAAAAGGTCATGGGACCAGAACGCTCGGCTGCCCTGCTGCGCAGGCAAGCTCTGCAACGCTCAGCTCCCTGATGCCGCGATCAACTCGGCGGTCGGGCGCTTTCTTGTCCCGTGTAACCAGCCGCCGATGAACGTGTAGCGCACATAGCGCTGGTAGGTGACGAGCCCCAATCCCACGGTCACACCAATCGCGGTCAGAAACTTGACGAGCGCCGGACACGCGAGGTGATACAAGCGAATCTGCACCAAGGCGACGATTGGCAAGTGAATGAGATAGATCCAGTATGAGGCGTCGGCCAGGTATCGCAGCGCAGGGCTTGGTCGATCGAACCATCTCATAAACCACCCCAGGTAACCCCAGATCGAGAACCAAGCCACCCCCGCCAAGCTGAGTGCGAGCAGGGGCGTCAACGACGCGTCATCGGGTGTTGCCAAGTACTGTGGTAGCACATGCCAGAGCCCCCCAAAGGCGAGCAGCGAGCATGCGACGTTAAACGTCGCGCCGCGCGCCAACTCGCCCAGGCAATGTCGATAGCCGTACAACCACACTCCGACGGAGAAATAGCTGCCGTAGTACACGATGCGCCAGACATGAAGATGGAATGTGTTGTCATGCATCACGTAGGGCGAGGCGTCGTAGTACAGCAAGGCCGCGGAGGGCAACGCGAGCCATAGGCCTTTGAACCGCGACGACCAAAGCCAATTCGAGACGGGATGCGGTCCGGCATGTCGGGGCGGCACGAGTGCTGTGTAAGCCCAATACACGACCGATATCACGTACAGGTCGAGCAAAAACCATAGGTGGGCCGGACCGATGACGTTCGGCTGCAACGCGGGCGAAAACCGCAACCGTAGCACGTCCCGAATCGTACACTGGCCGCTCAACAGCCAGCCGAAGCATGAGACATACATCGTGATGGGTAGCACGATGGCGCCGATGGCCAGCGCCGGGACGAGCAACCGCTGCGTGCGATGGCGCAAATAGCCCCGCGAGCCGTGCGACTCGCGCACCAGCCTCGAGAAAAATCCGGCAATCAGAAAAAACAGCGGCAGCCGAAAGGCATGCAACCACCAGAAGAAGGCGTCGAACCACACACTCTGGGTCGAATCAAACAGCGGCCAGAGCAACTCGGGCACTCGACCTTGCATGTAGCTGACCGCAGCATGCAACGCCACGCCGAGCAGCATAGCCACCCCTCTCAGCGCATCCAGCGCATGGACGCGTTGGGGCGGCGCGACATGTGCCGCGTCGTTGACCGTCGACGGAGCGGAGGTGATCGACGTGGCCACACTCATTCAGAAAATCAGGGTAACAGCAGCCGCCTTGAATCGTTGTCGCTAGCATCACGTGTACCGCAAACCAGCGTGCAAGCATAGAGCGATCCCCGTAAAGAGAGTACCTCGCCTTGACAGCTTAGCCACTTTG
Organism: uncultured Planctomycetaceae bacterium; assembly: GCA_964387325.1. Classification (GTDB taxonomy): domain Bacteria; phylum Planctomycetota; class Planctomycetia; order Pirellulales; family PNKZ01; genus CAZZBK01. The sequence goes on along the minus strand of CAYLYE010000033.1, from coordinate 33,006 downwards.
CAAGACAGTATCGCCCGCTCGATTTCCCCTCTCAAGGGCTCGTGGCGATCAAAACAGTCGAGTTTCGCCGCTAGCAGCTAGCGGTATGTTCGAGGAGTTTACTGAATGCGTGACGGAGCGACGATGATCGTGGCACTCACGATCACCATCTATTGGGTCAGTGTGGTCGGGATGGCTATTTGGCGCTGGGCGCGTAAATATCCGGCCAGTGGTCTGGTTCCCAAAACGCTCGTCGAGTGGGCCGTCTGGCCATTGTGGACCGCTGTCATCGCGGCCTGGATTGTGTTGCCCTATCGCGCGTTGCGTTCGTCTCGTTATGGGTTGGCGCTGCCCGAATGGACGCGCGAGATCGCTTGGCTGCATGCGCTGCGCTGGTGTTTGGCGGCCGTGGCGGTCGTGTGCCTGTTGATGACCGTGCGTTGCTGGATTCGAATGGGACGTAATTGGAGTGTGGTCGTATTGCCCGGTGTGAAAACCGAGTTGGTGACGACCGGCTTATTTGCCTGGGTCCGTCATCCGATCTACGCGCTGAGCATTCTCATGATGGCTTGCACCGTGGGGGTAGTGCCGATTCCGGCCCTGGCCCTGATGGGGCTCCTGCACCTCGGCCTGATGCACTTCAAGGCGCGCAATGAAGAGCGGTTCTTGCTCTCCTTGCATGGCCCCAGGTATGCGGCGTACTGCGCGCGCACCGGTCGTTTCATGCCTCGCTGGCGCATGTTGACGAACGAGACGATGGCGATCGTCTAAGCCGGGGCTCGTTCACCGCGGGCTTTGTTCCAGAAGAGGATTGATTCGCGTCGCGCGGTGAGTGACAATTGACAGCCGATCGTTCGCTCTTCATCACGCTCCAGGGAGTTGCCGCTCATGACCGCCACTCGACGCCAGTTCTTGCAAACCGCCTCGCTCGCCGTCGCAGGTCTGGCGGGACTCAACCGCTCGGTCCGGGCCATCGAGCCGATCGTGCGTGGCGGCAAGGCCAAGTTCAAGTTCTCGCTTGCGGCCTATAGCTACCGCGCTCTCTTGAGCGGTCCAAAAAAATCGCTCGAACTAGAAGACTTTATCGCCGACTGCGCCCGTTTCGGCATCGAGGGGACCGAACTCACCAGCTATTACTTTCCTAAGGAGATCACGCACGAGTATCTGACGCACATCAAGCAAGAGTGCTTCGTGCAGGGACTCGACATCTCGGGCACCGCCGTGGGCAACGATCTGTGCCTGCCTAAGGGTGAAAAGCGTGACACTCAGATCGAGTTGGTCAAAACCTGGATCGACCATGCCGACACGCTCGGCGCTCCGGTCATTCGCATCTTTTCTGGCAAGGCCGGCAAAGACCAAACCGTCGAGCAGGCGCACAAACTCGCCGTCGAGGGAATCGAGGAGTGCTGCGAGTATGCCCGTGACCACGGCGTGTATCTGGCACTGGAAAATCACGGCGGTCTCACCGAGAACGTTGACGACATGCTCAAGCTGATTCGCGACGTGAAGAGTCCTTGGTTCGGCGTGAATGTCGATACGGGCAACTTCCACAGTGCGACCGCCTACGATGACCTGGCCAAGATTGCCCCCTACGCGGTCAATGTGCAGATTAAGGTCGTGATGAAGCCTAAGAACAGCGCGGCCGAACCGGCTGACTTTAAGCGGCTCGCCAAGATCATGCGCGAGGCCGGCTATCAGGGGTACATTGTGCTCGAGTTCGAGGAAGCCGGCGATCCGCGCACCGAGTGCCCGCGTTACCTGAGCCAGTTGCGCGAAGCGTTCGTGTCGTAGGAGGAAGGGGCGAGGGAAGAACGCTTGGGGGTGCCATGGCCACACGTCAGGTGGCCAATCGCGCTCCATGTCCACGTCGAATCGTGGACATGGCACTCACTCAATGTGCATGAGCGATGCACTGCCAGCGGTGTCAGCACAACTCGATGCGGCCGACGACTGCCCTTGACGCTCGGGCGGCGTTTACCTAACGTCCGCACCCGCTCTTGTTCTTCCGGTCTACTGTTCTTGTCCGAGGTACGCGCCGATGCGTCGCATGATCTACGCGGGGGCTTTGATTTGGTTACTCTGCGGGGCGATGGGCTGCTGTTGGCGGCCGTGGTGGTGTCAGAATCATCCGATGTATGGCGATCCACATGGCTATGGTGGTCAGCCGCAGTACGGTGGCTACGGCGGACCCGTCTATCAGCAGCCGATGTACGCCCCGGCCAACGATTGCAGCTGTTTTTAGACCGCAGCCGCGCTGGCCTCAATAAGCTCTTGCTCGACGCTTTGATCTGGTTTTAGCGAGCTTGCTTGGCAAATACGTGATCGAGCGCGGCACACACGTCGAGTCGCTGATAACTGCGCCCAGTCGGCTTGTCCTGCACACGCACGCCGGTTCGCTGCATGATCGCCAGCAGGGCATCGCCGAGCGTCGGGCCATCCTGGTGCCAGTCGTAGCCCGTCTTCTCGATGGCCTCGCGCAACAACATCGCCGCACCACAGGCGATCGCGTTCGACGAACTGGTTGCCGCGGCAGGCACGACCAGATCGACCTTGGCATGCCGATCGAGATACACTTCGTCCGCGCTGCTGCGTACCGCGCCAATCGCAAAGCAATTCGGCTGACAGGCGGGCCAGGAAATGCCCGTCGTGAAGTTGTGGTTCCCCGTCGGCGCGCTGACCCAAATGTTTTTCGCCCGCAGGGCAGCGAGCGGCTCGTCAATCGGTGTCGCGACGGGCATGTCGTGCGCCAGGTCGTCGACCGGCGCGAGGTTGACGGTCGTGATTCGATACTGGGCGTGGTTCTGCACAATCCACTCGAGCGCCGCGCCAAGCGTCTTGCCATCGGTGATCTTGCAGTGACAACATTCCAGGCCGCGAATGATCGCCACTTGGTTATTATAGGCCACGCCCCATTTGCCCTGATAGTTGAGCGACGAGGGCATTCCGATCGTCGATCCGTGGTAGCCACGTCCTTCGTGCTTGGGATCGTTGTCGCCGTCGACACTGTCGTACTGCACGAGCACTTTGGCGACACCCTCGACCGGTGTGTTCCACTCGGGCATGCCGCCGCGGCAGCCATCGTCGACCAGCGCGAGGGTTTGTCCTTTGCCGAAGGTGAGTTGCCCGGCGTATTTTTCCCAGGCGTCGAGGATGCGGGCGTGGCGAAATTCCTTGGCTGCGACCGGTTCGCCGGCGCGGAGCGTCGAGCGCGTGGCGAACGAGCCTGAAATGGCGACGGTGGCCGCCGTGCGGAGCCAATCGCGGCGCGATACCTGCGAGGTGGAGAATAATAACTTCATAACAATCACTCTGGATGGGAAGCGAAGACCAGCGGCGGGCAACTTGACACACCCGACGGGCACCTTGAGAATCGAGCGTTCTCACCCACCATACGACCGTTGCGTCGACGAGTCAAATTGCGCGCGGATGCGTATCCTCGCCGGGGCTCAAGGCCACCTTGTTCATCGAGTGCTCGCTTGTCTGCTGTTACGCAGGAGTTTACTGACGTCGCCTGCACTGCCTGCGGTTGTGTGTGTGACGACCTGTGCGTGAGCGTGATCGACAATCGACTGGCCAGTTTTACGCCCGATTGTCCGTTGGCCGAGCGTTGGTTTCACTCGGTCGAAGCGGCGAGCCAGGCCGAGGTGCAAATCGCCGGCCGTGCGGCGCCGCTCGACGAGGCGCTCGCACGCGCCGCTGCGATCTTTCGCGATGCGCGTGCTCCGCTCATCTATGGCCTGTCGAGCAGCAGCACCCTCGGACAGCGGGCCGCGATCCGACTCGCTGACCAACTCGGGGCAACCATCGACACCTCGGCCTCGACCTGTCATGGGCCGTCGATCATGGCACTGCAAAGCGTCGGCGAGTCGACCTGCACGCTGGGCGAGGTGGCGCAACGCGCCGATCTGGTCGTCTATTGGGGATCCGACCCAGCCACCAGTCACCCGCGACACATGCAACGTTACGCACTCGATCCTCACGGGCTATTCGTGCCCGCGGGGCGAGTCGGCCGGCGGCTGATCGTCGTCGACGTCGAGCGGACCAAGACCGCCGAGCAAGCCGATCGGTTCCTGCAAATCGCCCCCGAGAGCGACTTCGATGTGCTCTGGGCGTTGCGAGCATTGGTGAACGGCGACGACATTCAGGGGACGAGTGTCGGTGGCGTGTCACGCGATCAGCTGGCACAATTGGCCACGTTGCTTAAAGGCTGCCGCAGCGGTGTGTTCTTTTTTGGACGAGGCCTGACTGCGGGACCAACCGCCCATGCGAATGTCGAGGCACTGCTGGAATTGACGCGCGAACTCAATGCCTTCACGCGGTTTTATGCCCGGCGGATGCGAGTGTACGGCGACGTGGCCGGCGCCGATATGGTGCTCTGCTGGCAGACCGGCTACCCGTTCAGCGTCAACCTGGCGCGCGGCTATCCGCGTTACAACCCGGGCGAGTATAGTGCTGACGGCTTGCTGACACGCGGCGAGATCGATCGCTGCTTGCTCGTCGGCACCGATGGGGTCGACACGCTGTCGTCGGCAGCACAGCACGCGCTGGCGAACATGCCCACGGTGCTCGTCGGTCACGCGAAAGGGAAGCTATCCTTTACGCCCACGGTGAGCATTCCCACCGCGATCTACGGCATCCACCGTGCCGGTACGGCGTATCGCATGGACGAGGTCCCCGTACCGTTGCGGGCCATTCTCTCCTCGCCGCTACCGACCGACGCCGAGGTCATCGAGCGGCTCGGGGCGTTGGCCAGCACGCGACAATAATAGGTGATGTGACGCCAGTCGACCGGCGGCAAAGCCGCCGGCTTGCGGGAATCAATCGCCGAGTGTATAGGTCTTACCGCCGGGCACGCGCGTGCTTCATCGGCAACCACGCGCCGCTTTGCTTGCTGCTCTCGACACACTGCTGGATGAAGAACATGCCTTCGACGCCGTCGTTGATGTTCGGATAGATCGAGCTGTTGCGGTCGAGCTTGGCCCCCTCGGCGCGGCGGATCATGTCGTCGTAGGCGAACCGATACACATTCGCGAACGCCTCGAAAAATGCCTCGGGATGTCCGCTCGGCAAGCGGCAGCTCGCGTTGGCCAACTCGGTCATGTACGGAGCGCCCGGGCTGCGGGTATAAACCTTGAGCGGCTCACCATTGCGGCGGACGAGCAACTTGTTGGGCTCCTCCTGGTGCCATTCGAGCGCCCCCTTGGTGCCGTCGACTTCAATGAATAGGTCGTTCTCGCGGCCGTGGCTGATCTGCGAGGCGGTCACGGTCCCCAGCGCGCCGTTCTCCATGCGGACGACCGCGTGACCGTAGTCGTCGAGCTTGCGCCCCTCGGCGAAGATTTTCAAGTTGCAGCTGATGCTCTCGCTCAATAGGCCTGTCATGTACCGCGCGAGATTGTAGGCGTGTGTGCCAATGTCGCCGAAGCAGCCGGCCGCTCCGCTGCGGGCCGGGTCGGTGCGCCAGGCGGCTTGCTTCTGGCTCTCGCTTTCCAACCGGGTGCGGAGCCAGCCTTGAATGTAATTCGAGCGGAAGGCGTTGATCTCCCCCAACTCGCCAGAGAGGATCATCTCGCGCGCTTGCCGCACGAGTGGGTAACCGGTGTAGTTGTGCGTCACGGCGAATACAACCTCGGAGCGATCGACGGCCTCGGCGAGCTTCTCGGCCTGGGCCAGATCGTAGGTCATCGGCTTGTCGCACAGCACGTTGAAGCCTGCTTGCACGGCGGCCAGCGCGATCTCGTAATGTGTGTGGTTCGGAGTGGCGACCGAGACAAAGTCGATTTTGTCGGCCCGTTTGCTCTCGCACTCGAACAACTCACAGTAGGAGCCGTAGGCTCGCTCCGCCGGAATGTCGTAGTCGGGTGCCGAGGCCTTGGCCTTGGCAGGATCGCTCGACAGTGCGCCGGCGACGAGTGCGGCCCGATTGTCGAGCACCGCAGCCGTGCAGTGGACGCGACCGATGAACGCCCCTTGGCCGCCACCGACCAAGGCCATACGCAGTTTGCGATTAAGTGATCCGTTGGTGGGCATGGTTGCGCGACGCTCCCGAGGGGTCAAAAGATGTCGATGGAAAAGTGGTTGAGTTGCTCATTTTTAGCACAACTCCTGGGGGAGGCTACCCCCGGCGACGAGCAAATTTCGCCGTCGAGGGGCGCGCAACGCTGGATTGCAGCGCGCGGGGGCGGTACGATCCTGGTTGTTAGCGTCGAAGCCGGTGTCAGAGTGACGCCGGCGCGGCCCGTGTCGCCACTGTCTTCTCTTGTGAGTCGGAGGTTCCTCCTCATGTCGAATCGAATCCGTAGCAGTCACATTATCGTACTCCTCGTCGGTGTCATCACCGGCTTGTTGGTCATGAGCTTTGCTCCCCTGCGCGGCGTGCAAGCCGTCGCCACCGATCGAGGCGAAACCTTTGCACTCGCCACCGGCTCGTTGGGCTCGGGGGTCGAAGCGCTGTTCATGCTCGACGGACTCACCGGCGAGTTGCGGGCCGTGGCTATCAACCCGAACAAGCGGCAGTTCACCGTCGAGTTCAAGGCCAATGTGGCCAAGGACATGAAGCTCGAAGAAGGCAAAGCGCCTAAGTTCATCATGGTGACCGGCGGTTGCGATTTACGCACCCAAGGCTTAACCCAGTACGGCGACTCGGTCGTGTACGTGGCCGAGATGACCACGGGTCAGTTGATGGTCTACGCCATGCCCTTCAACGCCAACATGCTGAACACGAATTCGCCGAACATCTCGGTGCCGCTGTTGCCGATGGGTCCACCCGCCCCGATCCGCACGACGGCCGTCCGTCCGTAATACGACTTGAAAACGAACATGCAGATTATTTTGAATGGCGAGCCGTGCAGCGTCGCTGAGGCGCTCACGCTCGCCGATCTGCTGCAGGCCAAAGAGTGGCGTTCGCAACAGGTCGCCGTCGAGGTCAACTTGCAGCTCGTGCCCCGCGCTCGCCATGCGGAGCATGTGCTGCGCGAAGGGGATTGTGTCGAGGTCGTCACGCTGGTCGGCGGCGGTTAGCGCCCCCCCAGAAGCCCATCGATCGCGGGGCGTACCCAAGCCGGCGGGTGCCATGCCCACGGCTCGGCGTGGGCACGTTGTGCAGCGTGGCCACCCGATGTGTGGCCATGTCACCCAGAATTCATGCTCGTACCACGTCGCTTGCAACACCCTATTTATTCGCTCGAAGGCTCATTGTGACTGTAACGCCCGCTACCCACGACTCGACGCTCAAACTCGGCTCGCACCTGTTGCAGAGCCGACTCATTGTCGGCACCGGCAAATACTCGAGCTATGAATTAATGGCCGAGGCGCTCGAATTGTCAGGGACCGACTGCATCACCGTGGCCATCCGTCGCGAACGGCTCGTCGATCGCCAGGGTCGCAATATCCTCGACCACATCGACACGCGGCGCTATATTTTGTTACCCAACACGGCCGGCTGCTTCACGGCCGACGATGCTGTGCGGGTCGCCCGACTGGGGCGCGAAATCCTGTTGGGGCTCAACAATCCTGGCGCCGATTGGGTCAAACTCGAAGTGCTCAGCGACACCAAGACCTTGTTGCCCGACCCGGTCGCCACACTCGAAGCGACCGAGCGCCTCGTGTCCGACGGGTTTCAAGTGCTGTGCTACACCTCCGACGATCCCGTCATTGCCCGACGACTCAAGCAAGCCGGCGCGACAAGCGTGATGCCGGCCGGCAGTCCGATCGGGTCGGGCCAGGGAATCCTCAACGCCAATAATCTGCGCATCTGCTTGGAGTATCTGAAAGAGGACGATCCCGACTACCCGGTGATTGTCGATGCGGGCGTGGGGACAGCGAGCGACGTGACGTTTGCCTTCGAGTTAGGCGTCGACGGTGTGTTGCTCAACACGGCGATAGCGCATGCGCAGGACCCGCTCGGCATGGCTCGAGCGATGCGGGCAGCCAGCGAGGCAGGCCGGCTCGCGTATCGCAGCGGTCGCATCCCGCGCAAGTTGTACGCCAGCGCGAGCAGTCCCGACGACGGGGTGATCGCCCCCGCGCGCGGCCGGTAGTTTTCGCGCATTTCGTTCCCTTGGCGCCCCTCAAGCCAGCGGCTCGGCCGTCTGTGCCGCATCGTCTATGCCGCGCGTCGCGCTAACTGTCCGGTCATCATCAGGTAGGCGAGGATGACGTTGAGCATGAAATACGGATAGGCGATCAACACGCCGACGCCGCAGAGTATCGCGCCACCGATCATCACCAGTCCACAAATCATCATCAGTCCCAGGTAAGCGAGAAAATTACCTTGCATGATTCGCCTCGACAACCGGAACGCATCCATCCCCGTGGCGTGACCTTCGACGAGCAAGTAGGTGAATTGCCCGTAGATGAAACAGCCGTAGATCATGATCAGCGTTAAAGGGATGAACAGCAAAAACAACAACGGCGTGTTGGCCATGCCGCTGGCGAAGCCGATCACGACCGATGCGATTTGGTAGAGATAAATTCCCAGGTAAAACACGATCGAGGGTCCGATCAGACGGCTGAAATAGTACGATCCGCTAAAGATCAGCTGGATATTTGGCTGGGCGTTGCGCACAAGGGCGAGCCAAAATGCGATCGCGCCGCCGGTGATCCAGGTGCTCAGGACCCAACTGATGAAAACAAATGGGAACTGAACGAGAAGCTTCAAGATGGGGTTAGCCGTGATCAGCGCTGCGACCCCTTCCGCGATCGCGCTGCTCACGCCTCCGATGGCTAGGCTCAGGACGATCATGACGAGCCCACCGCCGACGCACAGACCCATGTTCTGCTTGAGGATTTCCCAAGCCAGCGTGCGGACCTCGGCGCTCACCAGCCGCGAAGGTTGAAAGGCGCCCCCCACGACCGACACGGAAGATTCGAGGCTCGTCGTCTGTGGTGCCTGGTACGGATTGAACGCCTCTCCGTTCGATGGCGATGGGGTATAACTTATCGCTTCCGCCGCGGGAATCGTCAGCACCGCGCCGCATTGCGGGCACTTTGCCTGTTTGCCCGCGGTATCGTCACCCACGCGCAGCCGGTTGTTGCAGCCCGTACAATTAAAGTCAATCGGCATGACGGTCCTCGATGATGGTGCAATCTAAACACTTAAGGACGCTTTTTGATCACAATCGTCCCTGCGATCCGATCGTGTAGGCACCGCCGGTCCGCGCCGAAGATGAACAGAATATCGGCCAAGCTATAGATCGCTCCCACACAAGGGATCGCGCCGATAATGCCGTTCACAATCCCACGCAATACGATCGTGTTCACGAGTCCGGCCGGTACGCCAGTGGCTTCCATGACCATCTGCGTACCGACAATTTTCTTACCGATCGTTTGCGAACTGGTGGCCAGGAAGTAAATCTGCAATCCCAACAGGGCCAATGCGCCGATGACCACCGCGCCAATGCCCGCCGTGAACATAGGACCAGGGTTGTTCGGGTTATTGTCCAAAAAGATCAGCGCATATCCGGGTCCGACGAAAAAGACACCGATGAACCCATCTGCCAGTGCGCCGAGAAAGCGATCGCCTAACGATGCCAATTCGTGAGGTGAACCTGTTGTTGCAAATCCTGCCGACGCCTGCGGAGCTTGATACGGATTAAAACTGGGTGCGCCAGCCGCGGGAGGAGGTGGCGTGAAAGCGGCAGACGAATTGCCTGAACTCAACGGCACTTGCAGCACCGCGCCGCATTGCGGGCATTTGGCCTGTTTGCCGGCGTTTTCGTCGCCGACACGCAGCGTCTTGTTGCAACCCGAACATGCGAAATCGATGGGCATCGCTAAATCCTCTCTGGTTGGGCGACGGTGGCTGGGTCCATGAGCGCGACATACGCCACGCTCAACATCAACATCATGAATGGCAGGCTGAAAATGATGCCGATTCCGAGCGCGAGCGCGCCCGCAAAGTAAACCAGCATCGACACGAAGATGATCAAGAGCATACGAAGCCGATTGCCGCGTAGCAGTCGAAATGACAAGCCGATCGACTGCAACGGGCCGACTCGCTGGTCGACGGTAAGGTGGGCAACTTGACTGACCCCCAAACTGACCCAAGTAAAAAAGCAACAGAAAACGGTGGCAAAGATGATGGCCGCCGCGGCCGCGATCTCGGGTTCGGCATCGAGCGTCACACCGCGGAGCGCGTTCGCCGCGGCTCCAAAGCCGACCATCAAGGCAACCATCAACAGCGAGGTGACCAAGCTCGACAAGAACAGCCCTACCATGTGGTCCGCGCCGCAAAACAGTTCCGAGATTCGCGTTTTTCCATGCCGCGCACACTTGAGATAGAACTGCAACAGCCCTCCTTGCAGCCACAAGCAGAACAGCCCGAAGAAGAACATGATGGCACTAAAGATGCCGAGGGCCGGTCCGCCCAACTGGGCGTTGGGGCCGCCCGCAGGGTTGATGGGAATGCCACCAAACGATAGGTACATTATCGTGACGATACCGGCATAGAGCCCCAGGATGACGAGCAGAACAATCACATTACCCAACACCAACGTCCCGACGTTGTCACGAAACAATTCCCAGGTGCGATTCCAGACCGGTACGAACCGTAGCTCGCCCGGCTGCAAATCGCTCAGGCTGCGTGTGGGTCGAGTGACCACCGGTGACTGATACGGATTACCCATCGGACCGAAGGTCGGGTAGGGCGAGTAGGTGGGAACCGCCATGGGCGTCGGCGCCGGGGGCGGAACGTACGTGGGGATCGGTGCCGTCGCGGGGACACCTGCGGGGCCAGGGATCAACAGCACCGTGCCGCATTGTGGGCATTTGGCCTGCTTGCCCGCGTTCGCGTCGGCCACGCGCAGCGACTTCTGACAGCCCGAACAGTTAAACTGAATCGGCATGGCCTCCCCCTTTTAGTGAGTAACGGTCGCTGATGACCTTTCCGACTGCCGTACAACGCGATGAGTATCGGCAGCCTAAATTCCCACCCCGAGTGTGTCAATCAATTCTGGTTGAGCACCCGGCGGCTTGCAAAGTCCCCTTCACCTCGTGGGAGCAGGTCGAGTCGCAATCCGACTCACGATTGCGTTCACCGCTTTCGCAGCGGAGCAAGGCGTGCTAGTCTGCCTCCCCATGCTCTGCTCGACCGATTACCGCCGCTGATGCTTCCATGTTGCTTGAGTGCCAATCCATACTGGGTCCCGAGGGGCGCATCGCCGCGCGGCTCCCCCAGTACGAACTCCGCCCGCAGCAACTCGAGATGGCCCGGGCTGTCGAACAGGCTCTGCTCAACAAGAAGCACCTGATTGTCGAGGCGGGAACGGGAGTCGGCAAGAGCTTTGCCTATTTGGTCCCCGCGATCTTAGCCACGGCCCAGGCCGATGAGCACGGCGAGCCACGCTGTCGCCGGATCATCCTCTCGACCCACACGATCAGCCTGCAAGAGCAGCTGCTGAACAAAGACCTGCCACTGCTCAACGCGGTGATTCCACTCGAGTTCACGGCGGTGCTTGTCAAGGGGCGGCAGAACTATCTGAGCCTGCGACGCTTGCGTAACGCACAAAAGCGGGCCCATCATCTATTTCGCGACGAGGCCGAGTTCGACCAACTCCATCATCTGGCCCAGTGGAGCGAGCAGACCGGCGACGGCTCGCTCGCCGACCTCGACTATCGCCCGCTCCCGAGCGTCTGGGACGAGGCGGCCAGCGATCATGGCAATTGCCTGAGCCGACAGTGTCCTACCTATAAGCAATGTTTCTATTACCAGGCGCGTCGTCGCGCGCAGAACGCCCAGCTGCTGGTCGTGAATCATGCGCTGTTTTTCAGCGATCTGGCTTTGCGCCGCTCGGGGATCAGCATCCTGCCCGACTACGACGCCGTGATCTTCGACGAGGCCCACACGGTCGAGCATGTCGCCAGCGATCACCTGGGGCTGTCACTGTCGTCGAGTCAGATCGATTTTCTGCTCAACAAGTTGTACAACGATCGCTCGAACAAAGGCCTGCTCGTGCATCACAAGCTCGCCGATGCCCAGCGGCTGGTCCTCGAATGCCGGGCGCTCGTCGACGAGTTTTTCTTTCAAGTGGGCGAACTGCTCCCACGCCTGCGTAATGGTCGAGTGGCCGCGCCCAATTTGCTCGACAACCCGGTCAGCCCGACGCTGCTCAAGCTGGCTCGGGTCGTCAAGCGGCACGGCGAAAGCCTAGAAGACATCGAGCTGCGGCAAGATTTCACCTCAGCCCACGATCGCTTAACTGTTCTGGCCGGCGAGCTTGACTCGTGGCTCAAACAGCAGTTGGTCGACAACGTCTATTGGGTCGAGCTGGCGCAGAAACGTCGCACGCGGGTGACCCTGTGTGCCGCGCCGCTCGACGTGGGGCCCGTGCTCCGCGAGGCGCTGTTCGATAAAGTGTCGAGCACGATCTTCACGAGCGCCACGCTCGCCGTCGGGCAGTCCAAGTCGTTTCAGTTCTTTCAAAAACGGATCGGCCTCACGCAATGCGAGGGGCACGTGCTCGGCAGCCCGTTCGACTACCAGCGGCAGGCCGAGTTGGTCGTCGTGCGAGACATGCCCGACCCGACCCGCGACGCGGCGGCATACGAAAAGCAGCTCATTCCCATGATCTGCCGGTATGTCGAACAAACCGATGGACACGCCTTCGTACTGTTCACGAGCTACGACTTGCTGCGCAAGGTGGCCCGCGATTTGACGCCTTGGCTCGTCGATCGGGAGTTGGCATTGTACTCGCAGGCCGACGGTGTACCGCGATCGCAAATGATCGCGCGGTTCAAGGCCGAGCCGCGTGGTGTGCTGCTGGGGACTGACAGCTTCTGGCAGGGGGTCGATGTCCCCGGCGATGCTTTGCAGACCGTTATCATCACCAAGCTGCCGTTCAGTGTGCCTGACCTGCCGCTCTTGGAAGCCCGACTCGAAGCCATCCGCGCCGCGGGCGGTAACCCGTTCGCCGATTATCAACTCCCCGAGGCGGTGCTCAAACTCAAGCAAGGCTTTGGCCGGCTCATTCGCACACAGACCGATCACGGTCGCGTCGTGATCCTTGACCCGCGCGTGGCCACCAAGCCCTACGGCCGTACGTTCCTCGACTCGCTTCCCAAGTGCCGTCAGGTCGTCGATAGCATTCGCGGCGCGGGGGCGCACGAGTTCGAGTGATCGCGTTGACGACCCACGACGCCGTCGAGATAAGCCCGCAGTTGTCGAATAAATCGCGGGCGAGAAAACTGTTCGGCATGCGTGCGTGACTGCGTGGAATCGCAACTCGACGGGTGTTGTCCGAACCACTCGATCGCATCACACAACGAGTCGACCGTCGGTTGCTCATAGAGCACGCCGGTTCCGCGACCGATGCGGCGAGCGTCGAGCACAGTCTCCTCAGCGCCGCCCCGACCGAGCGCTATCACCGGCGCGCCACAGGCCTGGGCCTCGAGCGGCACGATGCCGAAGTCTTCATGTCCCGGAAAGATCAGCGCCCGGCAGCGACGCAAATGCGCGCGGATCGTCTCGTCGCTTTGCCAGCCGAGCAGCGTGATTCGGTCGTCGGCCAGAGACTTTAGCCGCGCCCACTCGGGTCCCTGGCCGATGATGACCAGCCGCCGATTGAGTCGCTGACAGGCGGCAATCGCTTGCTCGATTCGCTTATACGGCACGAGCGCCGACACGCACAGATAATAATCGTCGCGAGCGATCCGTTCGTCGGGCGTGTAATAGTCGGTGTCGACCGGCGGATAGATCACGTCGCTCGATCGACCGTAACAACGCTCGATCCGACGTTGGACCTCGCGGCTGATCGCGATGAAATGGGTCACACGTTCCGCCGTGCGACGGTCCCAGGCTTGCAGCCGATCGAGCAGACGATGTGTCGTCCACGTGCTCAGCGAGTTGCGGCCGACATAATCATCGCGCCGTTCCCAGGCATAGCGCATGGGCGTAAAGCAGTAGCAGACATGTGGGACGCCCGTCGGGACCGTCACCCCTTTAGCCACAGCATGGCTCAGGCTGACGACCAGTTCGGTGTCGTCGGCCACGCGCAGTGACTCGATCGCGCGGGGCATCAAGGGGAGCGTGGCTCGATAATACCGCTCGATCATCGGGAGCTTGCCAAGCCAGCTCGTGCGGATTTGCATGCGTTCGATCGCCGGAGATGTTGACCCGCGACGATGCAGAAGCGTAAGCAACTCGGCGCGTGGAAACAGCTCGGCGAGCACTTCCAGGCATTTCTCGCCACCGCGCATGCCTGTGAGCCAATCGTGAATCAGCGAAACCTTCACTCGTGCAACCTCGTTCGGAAGCCCCAGTCGACGAGAGATCGTCGCCGAAAGAGCCCCTCAGGGTCAATCGCGATTTACCTGGAAATAGCTAGCAACTCGACGATCCGAAGCCTCGCTGGACACCGGAAAAGACGGTCTCTGTCGATTGTGCGGGCCCTGCTTGACTTTCGCTCTGGGTGACCTAAATCACCCTTAGAGAGTTCTGTTTCTCGTGCGCGGAGTTGAAGCGGTCATGGTCGTTACCCTCGGGATGCTGATGCTGTGTGCCATGTCGTTCGCCGCCGGGGTGATCGTCACCGTCGCGCTAGGAAAGCCGTGGCGACCTTTGTGGCGGCTGCCGACTTCGGTGCGAGCCGAGGTACCAACCGCGACCGCACAATTTAGGCCTCCACACTCGGGGACGGTCCGGCTTCTTGAGCTCGGCGCGCTCGCCCCCGACGAAGCGATCGACGCCCTGACCGCGATCGTCGACACCGACGCGCTCGTCGAGGTGTTACGACACGATGCTCTCAGCGCGAACCAACAACCGCTGACGCTAATGCTCGTGCGGATCGAAAGCCTGAACGACTTGCTACAAGATCACGGTCCGCGCGTCGCCGAGGCGATGCTTCGCGCCTTGGTGCAAATGATTCGCGCGACGACGCGAGCGCAGCTCGACAAGGTGTTACGACACGGCACCGACTCGATCGCTGTGATTCTCACCCGGACGGATCTGCCCGCGGCGCAACAAAGCTCGGCGCGACTCAAGCGGGCGTTGGGAGGCTTCCGGTTCCGGCACGAGGGGCGCGACTTGAGGGTCTCGGCCGCGATCGGTCTCACGCAACTCGTCGATGCCAACGCGACCGCCGCCGTGCGCGAGGTCGAGCAAGCGGTGGTCAGTTCCGCCGCGACCCACGAGCGGACCCCGGCACTCGTGTAATCGCGAACACTCTCTCCGTTCGTTAGCCGCGACCATGGGTGCCATGCCCACGGCTCGGCGTGGGCATGTTGGCACATGGCCACTCTTCGCGTGGCCATGGCACACTTCCTTGTGACCGCAATGCGAACCCCTTTCTGAGCACGACGCGAGACATTCACCCTGCGCTGACCAACTCCCAGGCGAGCGGTGTACCGCGCGCAATCGTACAACGCGCGCGGCGACCTAAGATCGTGCCGAGGTGTTTAGGTGGCAGGCCGTGTCCCGGCCGGATCGAGCGGACGTTTCGCTCCGTGAAGAGTTCGCCCGGCTGCATGTCTTCGACCACGAAGAGAGAGCGGCGAAAGGCACGGCTCTTGCTCTCCTCGTGGCCGCAGGTGATGACGCTCGTCCCCAGTGACGCACTCGTCCCGCGAATTTGCAGCACCAACTCGGCGAACTCGCTCGGTTCGAGTGAGAAGGGCGCGTCGGGTCCTCCGGCGCGACGGTCGAGCGTGAGGTGCTTTTCGATCAACACCGCGCCGAGTGCCACCGCCGCAATCGCCGCGATCGAGTTGCGCGTGTGATCGGACAATCCGACCGGCACGTGGTAGCGCTCGGCCAGGGTTGTCATGGCGCGTAAGTTCATTTCTTGGGCCAGGGCCGGGTAGGCGCTGGTGCATTTGAGCAGCACCAACTCGTCGCAGCCCGCGTGCTGGAGCGTCGCGACCGCCTCGTCAATCTCATCGAGCGAGGCCATCCCGGTCGACATAATCACCGGCTTCCCTTGTCGGCCGACATAGTCGAGCAGCGGCAGATCGACCAACTCGAACGAGGCAATTTTGTAAGCAGGCACATCGAGGCTAGCGAGCAAGTCGACCGCCGTGGGGTCGAACGGTGTCGAGAAGAAGATCAGCCCCAGCTCATGCGCGCGTTGCTGAAGTGGCGCGTGCCATTCCCAGGGGGTCGACGCTTCGCGATACAGATCGTGAAGCTTGCGGCCGGACCAAAGCGTCCCCTGCTCTACTCGGAAGAGCGGCGAGTCGACGTCGAGCGTGAGCGTGTCGGCCGTGTAGGTTTGTAGCTTGACGGCGTCAGCGCCCGCCTGCTTGGCAGCAATCACAAGCCGCTCGGCGTTCTCGTACGAGCCCAAGTGATTGGCCGACAACTCGGCGACGATCAGAACGTCTTCGGCGTCGGGACCCACGAGTTGGCCGGCGATATGGATCGAGGACTTCATGCTTCTCGCCGCAATTCATACGTCAGACAAGGTTGATCCTGATACGGTTCGGCGTGCAGATATTGAAACCCACAGAACTCGAAGGCCTTGATCGAGGCGAGGTTGCTGGGTTTGATACGAGCGAGCAGTCGGGTGACTTGGCCCGAGCGTTCGTCGCGCCAGTACCGTCGCGCGCCAAGTGTGAGCAGTCGGCGTCCCCAACCGCGCGCACGAGACTCGGGGGCGACATTGATCGAGACGACCGCGCTATGCAACTCGCGCGGCTCGACCTGAAAACGAAGGCAACCCAACGCCGCGCCATGCACGTCCTGGGCCATGTACATGCGAGCGAGCGGGTCGGCGAGCCGGTCAGCTAGCCACTGGCCGTGTGTTTCCCAGGCGATAGGAGCATCGGCGAACGAGGCGCTGCGCGTTGCCGGATCGTTTGCCCAAGCGAAGGTGAACTCGGCATGTTTGGCCGTCCCCGGTTCGAGTACCAGCCCACGATCGGCAAGCGCTTGCACAACCCGTTGGTTCCCTTGGCCATCGATCCGCGTTTGCGACCGAGCGCTGAGCTGATCGCGTTGGCCCGGGTCGTGGAGCAATCGCTGAATGTGTTTCGCCAATGCCGGGGCATCGGTTAGCTCGGTGGTCGTTACGGCTTCGATGAGTGCGTCGCGAGTCCAGGTCTCGACCCCCTGACGTTGATTATCGGCCACGACCACGGCCAAGCAGGGGATGCCCAGGTACAGGAGCTCGGCAAGGGTTTGTCCGCCGGCACTGATGGCCACGTCGGCCCATTGAAAGTGCGCGTTGAGATTCGCGAGCAGGGGGAGCGGTTCGAGGCGGTGCATGCTGACGAGTGCGGCGGTGCTCGACAACTCGTCGTAAGTCGTGCCGCCCAAGATGCGGACTTCCAGTTCGACGTCGTCGATGAGATCGAGGGCCGTGAGCAGTGTGCGCATCAGCTCGTGCTGCGGAGCCGCGCCCAGACTGATGAGCAATCGCTGAGCGACGCTTGGCGCCGCGCGACGTGGCTTGCGCAACGGAGCGAGTGCCGGCGACACGAGTCGATACAGATCGCCGGCGAGCACGCGTGTGGCGCGGCCGCTGCGATAGATGATCGTCTCGGCCCCCGCGTTCCCGTTGAGGATGGCGTCAGCGTGGTACTGCGTAAGCTGTGCGAGGTCGTCGACCACGAGCAACGCGCAGCCGGTGCTTTGCAGTTTACGCTGGCAGGTCTCGCCAAACGCGTATCCATCGAGCGCGATCCAGGCGGCGTTCGTGGCCAGAGCCTGGGTCGCGGCGCTCTCGACGAGTGTTTCAGGATCGTGCCCCTCGACGCTGACGATTTGCAACCGTTCGTCGGTCAGGGTGACGAAGCGAGTCGCCGCGACGTTGGTGACGAACTGCACGCGACCGCCGGCGTCGCGCCACGATTGTGCCAGGGCGAGCATGCGGCGAACGTGTCCCAAGCCGGCCGCGGGACGACCGTCGGCACATACGACCAGCGTCGCGCTTAGGTGGGGGACCATGTCGTGCTCTCGCGATTGAGGTGCATGAGTTGCGGACGAGACCGTACGTAGGCGAGTAGTTCGCGATACGAGACGTCTCGCGTGGCCAGTTGTAAATCGGTAAACAGCACGCGGAGCAGTTCCAGGTCGTCGTTCGTGTCGACCGTCCATCGCAAATCGCTGTTGTCTTCGTCGTCGATCACGTCGCGGACCGCGAACAGGTCGCGCCGCTCGCCGCGCAGGTAAACCGTGACATGCTCCCGGGCCGGCGTCGACTGCGCCAAGCGATCCATCCGCTCGAGCACGTCGATGAACATGGCTTCGGTGTCGAGGCCGCGAGGGTAGGTGCGGCGGATCACGTTGCTGCTGTAGTCGGTCGAGTTGGTATGCTCGACGAGGTCGGCGATGACGCGATCGGTCGTGAGCGGGTCGATCAGCGGGCAGTCGCCGGTGACGCGAACGGCGACGTCGGCGCGGGCTTCTTTTGCGGCCAGGGTCATGCGTCGAAGCACGTCGTGTTCGTCGCCGCGATACCAACGCACGCCGCACGCGTCGGCCAGCGGAATCAGTGGATCGTCGGCCCTGTCAACGCTCGTGGCCACGACGATCTCATCGACGTGGCCACAGCGTTGCAGGCGTTCGATCATGCGACGCAACAGCGGCGCGCCGGCCAAGTCGAGCAGCACCTTGCCTCTTAGCCGTGTCGAGTTGACCCGAGCTTGCAGCAGGATGACGCGTTTCATGGCAGGTCGAGCGCCGTGTGCGGTGCGTAAGTTAACGACGCGGTTTGGTCATTTCAGCATGCACGAGCTTGCCGAATGCCGCGAGGATACTTTCTTCGATTTCGAACCGGGATTGAATCCCCTCGTTCCTGAGCGGAGTCGTGAGGCGGATGTGATCCTTGGGCGGTTCGAGGAAATCGGCGAACAGCTTGAGCTTGGGGTCGTCGTCCAACTCGGCGGCCACATCCAGAATCGGCGACAAGGCCAACGCGGCCTGGAAGGGAAGCGTCTTGAGCGACCCCTTCGCCGAGCTTTCGATGATGTCGACAATCGTGTCGACGCCGTCTTCGCCGAGCGCGACGAAGAACCGATCTTTGCTGAATCCAAAGGTCAGAACGATCTCTTCGCCGATGATCGCCTCGATTTTTTCGGCATCCTTGCCGATCGGGGGCACCGGTAGCGCGATCTCATGGAAGGTGATGCCCGACTCCTTGTCCGAGTTCAGCGTGATCTCGATGTCCTGATTCTTCAACTCGGGCTTCTTCTGGAGATGGCTGACGACGTCGAGGAATAGTTTTTCGAGTTGGTTGCCGCTGGCGATTTCGCCACCGACGACGAAGGTAAATGGACCTTCGCCCACGACCGCCGCGCCGGCACTGTAACGACCGGTCTTGAGCGTGTCTTCGCCGACGCTGACGAGTTGTGTGGCCCAAGTTCGGACCAAGTCACGTTCGGTTTCGTCCTTGAACGAGCCCTTGTCGATCGAGGCGAGCAATTGCTTGCGGGCATCGGCGAGTGCGAACAGCGCCGTCTCGATATCTTCGGGCGAAATCACACTGGTCATCAAGGCCTTGAACACGGCGTCGTCGAGCATGAAGCCAGCGAGGCTTGTTTGCACTTGCTGCGAGGCGACGACCTGCTGGGCGAGCTTCGAACCTTTGACGGCCGTGAAGGAGAAGTCGGCCAGGAACCGTTTTTCGACCGAGTCGATGGCCCAACCGAACGATACGCGGTCGAGATCGTTGAAGACGGTCTTGAGCTGGCCGAGTTGCTTTTGCAATTGTTCGGCTTGCGGGCCGGCGGCTTTGCGGAGGTTTTGCTCGGCGCTTTGTTGGATCAGTTGCATGGCCCAATCGCGATAGGCGGGCGGAACGTTCTGCACGTAGATTCGCGCGCCGAGATCATATTCCTTGTTCAGGCCGTCGAGCAGCGTAACGGGATCAGCCGGCAGGGTGCCTTGCAGCGCCTCTTTGCTCATGCCGATGAAGGCCCAGCCTTTCTGTTCCTTGATGAATAACGGGGCCCGGCCGGCCATCAGTCGCTTGACGTCGTCGCCGGCATCGGCCGCCTCGCCGACGTGCGGGGCCAACACGCCGAGCAGCTTCTTGAGGTCGGTGACGGGGATGAATCCGAGCGGCGTGAATGACGCGCCATCGGTGTTCAGCGCGATGCCGACGGGCTTGGCCTTATCGAGCCCGGCCAGGCCTTGGAACTGCGTGAAGAAGGCGATTGCCCCTTCGATGCTCTTCGACAGATCGGGGTTATCCGAGATTTTGCCGAGATAGTCGACATCGCGGATCAGTTCATCGTAGCCGGCCCAGGAGACGACCACGACGGGCTTTGGTTCTTGAGCGCGAGCGGCGAGCGCGCTGAATGTGACCGCGACGACGGTTAGTGCCGTCAGCATGAACTTCTTCACAAGTTGTACTCCTACAAAAGTTGCCAAGTTCGTCGCGCTCGATCGATCTACGGCGCGTGAATTCCGGCTAGACTCAAAAAACATCCGTGGCGAGCAACGCGGGCAATACATCATATACCCGCGCCGCTAGATGAGAGTTTTACGCCAATTTGGCTCTGGCGACCACAGCGCCTCGCCGAACATAATTCGCCGCGATAAGAAATTTATTGCGCAGCTTTAGAAAGTCTGGGTGCATAAAGTGAGCGCAGAAGGCGAGGGGAACGATCCGCGGTGCGCTCAGCCAGCGCTTAACGTTCGCGGAACGTGATGCGTCCCTTGGTCAGGTCGTATGGCGAGAGTTCGACCTTGACTTTATCGCCCGGCACAATGCGAATAAAATTCTTACGCATCCGGCCAGCCACGTGGGCGATCACCTCGTGACCCCCTTCGAGAGCCACGCGAAAACGTGTGTTGGCCAGTGCTTGGGTCACTGTGCCGTCGACTTCGAGTGCTTCTTCCTTTTGAGCCATAACATCCAAACGATTTTGCCGTGTGCTCGTACTATCGCCTGCGGCAATAGTCTCTAATCAGATCGCTTATCATACCACAAACACCCGATCCGTCTAGCCGTTGCGTGCAATCCGCCATTTCACGCTAGAGACCCGAGCGGCCATTATTTGCCGAATGTTCAAAAAGCGGTTGTCGTGGTGTCTGCCGTAGCCGGGGTGGGGGTGTTCTGGCTCGTTACTTCGGCGCGGACGCTGACGTTCGTGCCTGCACGGATCGCCCGGGCATTGATGCGATAGACCAGAGTTTCTTTCGACCGAATCTCGGCGATCGGCTCGAAACGGACGGTCTGCCCCTGAACACTGAAACGGGTGTTGGGAGACGGCCCGCTGTTACCTTGGTCAAGTGGGGTTAACTCGGCAGGAAAGGTCACCCCCACGGCCACGCCTCGGTCCGAGTCGGCGCCATTGTTCGTGACCCGGACTTCATAGAGCCCGACGGTCCCCACATTGAGCGGGTCGGTCGAGTCAGTGACTGAGATGCTCAGCGGTACGACGACACTCTGGATGGCTAAACAGAACTCATCGTCGGCGCGGGCCCCCTCGGCACTGACGACCGTCACACGATTGCAAGCCCGCTGCGTGGCGCGGTCGCAGCGGCACACGACCTGAAAGCGGATCGTGCGATTCGGCGGGAGTTGATCGACGACCCACACCAAATCGTTGCCGACGAACGCATGTCCGTCGGTCGCCTGCACCGGACGCAGCACGGTATCGTAGTTGTCCGTGAGCTTTAAATTGGTCGCATTGACGTTGCTCGTGTTCGTGATATCGATCGTAAACTCGGCTTGCTCACCGGCGAGCCGTTGGTTGGGTCCTGTCTTACGGATTTGCAACGTGGGGCGTGGGGCGTCGGGGGTCACCGGAGTCGGCGTGGTCGGAGTGGTCGTTGGGGGTTGCGTCACCGGCGGCGTTGTGGGGGGCGTCACTGGCGCTGTCGCCGGTGGGACCCCGTTGCCCGGGGCGATATTCACACAGGCGCGGTTGCTGGCCACCAGCGCGTTGGTGCCGTCGTTGACAATCTCGACGATATTGCACGCTTGTCCCGGTGCGATCGCGTCGAACTCGACCGTAATCTGCCGCGATTCGCCTGGCGCGAGCGGCTCGATGTCGCGATAGATGGGGTTCTCTTTCAAGGTCGGGTGGCGCAGACCGGCTTCATAGCGGTCGATGAGCACAAACTTGGCGGTCGGCGAAGAGCTCGTATTGATGACATTGAGCAGGAACGTGACCCGAGCGCCGACCGTGGTCTGCGAGGTGCCTGTGACTTCGAGACGAATGGGAGGCGCGGCGGCTGCGGCCGGAGCGACGCTCGTCGTCGTGCAGCTTTGTACGGTGAGTCCATCAGCCGTGCGTGCCGTGACACAGTTCTGGAACGTGCCCGGTTGGCTGGCAAGCAACGTGACGCTGAGCGACTTGCGTTCGCCGGCGATCATGTCACCGAGCCGCCATTGCACTTGGTTGCCCGTGACGGCCGCGGGTGGGTCGCTGTGTTGGTACTCGAGGCCCGGTCGCAGGTCGTCGAGCACGGTGACGTCACGCGCGGTTTGCACACCGGCGTTATGCACGTCGATGCGGTATTGCACACGTTGCCCGGCCAGGGCTTGCTGCGGACCTTGCTTGTCGATCGTGAGTCCCGTCTCGTTCCACTGCACGGCGGTCTGGCCGGTGGCGATGTTCAGTTCCAACTCGTCGGCCGCGGCGGTCGAGGGGCGAATGATCGTGATACGAACGTTGTTCAGTCCGCGTGCGCCGTCGAGCTTGCGGAGATTGGCCACCGCTTCGCCCTCGGCATTGGTCGTAACCTCGGTGATGCGACTGGGTCCGGTGTCGAGTCCCGAGTCGAAACCCGCTTGTGGGCCATCGAGCACCTCGTAACGCACGCGCCAGTTGACGAGCGGGCGGAACGTGGTCTTGCGAATCAGCTTGGTCGACAGCACGCACGGTGTGCCCGCGCTGCGACCCAAGCGCGGTGGCGGAAACGTCCACTGGGCGTCAATCCAGTAGATCGAGCCGGTGTCGATCCGCTTGTCCCAAGGGTAGGCCTCGGGCGCGTAGGCCGTCACGTAACTCGTTCCCTCGATGGGCGAGGTGACGGTGATCCAAGCTTGGCCGCGATTGACTTTCACGTCGTCGGTCGGTGTCGGCGTACCGCGATTGAGTCGCAGGTACTGTGACGACGTCGTGCCGATGGCAAAGGTGTTGTCGACTTTCTTGGGGCGGGTCTGCGTACCGAGCAGATGCAAGCCCGGGTTGTCGCCCACGGCAACAAAGTGACCCACGCTGCCGGGGGCAATCGCCCACTCGACCCTCTCATGGGCCGTGAGGTGTCCGTCCTTGCCGCACACACCGGCCGTCATAATGACCTCGGCCCCGACCGGTGCAATGACCCGCGTGGGTAACACCTGCACGCCCGACTCATGCCAGCGCCGCACATAGCCAGGCTGGTACAAATAGTTGGGGTTCTGATTGGGCCAGAGGAAAATCTGCTTGCCCGACGGATCGATGCGCGGCCAGGTAAAGGCCTGTGCCACCTCGACACTCATCAGCGCCACCAGGAGTCCGAGGACTAAGGTCCCGAGCGTGAGGCGGTTTGTCGTGCGTGGATGTTGCATGGCCAAGACACTCGACGAGCAGGGCGCAGAGCGAGACGTTCTCGCATAGCAACCTTAGCACGCGATTTGGCAACTTGTGGCATTCGGGCAACATTTTACGTTGCAATAACGCATCTTGGCCGCACGACCGTTACAGGCGGTGTAAACCGCTCGAACGCGCGAATCGTGCTCCGAGGCCGGACATCGACGACCGATCGTGACACCGCGGACATCACACGTGTCAGCATCACCGACACCACCACGCGCAAGACGAAGCTGGCCTGTGGGACAAGTACGAATGCGACTCTTCACGCTAGCTTCGGGTCAGCGCTGATCGATCGCGTCGAGCATTTCTTGCAGGATGAACTTCTCGGGAAAAGGCTCATCGAGTTGCTGCAATACTTGCTGATACAGAGTGATCGGCTCGCGCAGCGACTCGCTCGTCTGGTCGTCGAGGAGCACGGCATGGCCGTCGATCACGCGGCGCCAGCGAACGAACGCTTCTTCGAAGCGTTTGCGAGATTCGACCAAATCGGCGTCGATCTTGAACAGGGCGATGGCGCGATTGAGCAGCCGACGCGCCTCACGGGCATCGTCGAGCTGCTCGATCTGGCAACGCTCGACCCAGTATTCGCGATTAAGGAGTTTGCGACTTTGCTGGATGGCATCGTTCTTATCGGAGAACAGTCTTCCTTCGGCGGCCAGCTTTTCGGCCACCGCGCGATGCTCGCTCGGAACGTGAGACGCGACCTCCTGAAAAGAAACGTTCATCAGCAGTTTGACTTGCTCGACCAGCCCTTGTTGCTTTTTTGTACGTTGTTCCTCGGGGGTCGTTACTGCCTCGCGTTGTTCGGGAGTGAGTTTCGCCTGCCGTTCGTCCGTTAGCTTCTCACGTAACCCGGGAGCGATGGCGAGTAATTCCTGCTCGATGGCCGAGAGCCGCTGAACGACCGAGTCGGCATCCTGAAACCGCATCACCTCGCCGTTGCCCAGCGCAAACTCGCGGCTATCAAGCTGCTGCCACTGCTCGGCTGATTCGTGCCAGTGTCCGCGGATCCGGGCGAGAAACGTCTGATCGAGTTCCTGCAATCGTTCGGCGCGGCGATCCTGTTTTTCTTTCGGTTGCGACAATTCCTGTTCGATCGACTGGAGGTGATCGTTCTCGAGCGCCACCGCGCCGAACATCTGGGCGCGAATTGGTTCCGAGCAGATGATGACCGGGTTGCCGAAATTGATGGGCATGTTCTTGTTGTCGGCAGCGTCGAGTACCAAGCGGTAATAATCGCGGGCAAACAACCAATTGTCGCGCTGCTGCACGAACTGATCGCGATGGAAGGCGTCGTCCTTCATAAACAGCCGGCGGAACAAGATGCGGTCATCTCCTTTGCCGATCTTGTGGCCGATGATCCAGCCAGTGTAATACAGCAGTTGAGGGTTGTCTTCGAGATACGTGCTACCGCGTTGCAGGTAACGAATCCCCTCGATGACTTGCTCGTATTTTTGGCGACGGTCGTCGAACTCGCTGGCCACGTTATAGGCCAGGTTCCAAGCCTGGAATTCCCAGACCTTGGGATAATAAGGCTGCAAGTGGCTCAATTGATCGAGCGAGAGTCGGTAGCCGGTCCAGTCCTGGCGATCTTTGAGCTTGTCGGCCTGATTCCAAAGGATGACGTTCGCGAAGCCGCCCAGCCCCAACGACACGAGCCGCACGGTCTCGCTTCGGGGATCGATCTGACCGATGTCGGCCGCGCCGAGCCGATGATGGGCACGGAGCTGCGCGAGTTGACCGCCTTGGCCTGAATGTCGATCCGACGGAGCTGGCTGACTGAGCATCGACAGCGGGAGCAACAGTACAAGTAGCAGCGCGACGATCGCCAGCTTCCGCCGCGAGAGTCCACGAAATTCACTCATGCCGCCACCTCACGCGCTCGGAACAACACATACCCCACCAAGAACAAAGGCACGACGAACGCTAGTGACGTGACCAGTTGAATTTTCAGTGCCGGGTCCCAAGGGATGTCGTAGCCATGGGTCACATAGTTGTTGCAGCTCGTGGCATACAAGTCGGGGAGGAGATGACAAACCAGGCCCAGCACTTGGTCGGACACTTTGTCGAGTGACGTGGCCAGCTGGCTCGCGGTCCCATCGTCGAGCGGCACCATCGCGGCCTTGTTCTGGCCAATACGCAGCAGCGACTCGAACGTGCCGCCTCCGTACACCTTGCCGCTGGCGAGTTGCAGCAGGTCGGCCCGAAAGTAACCGCCGATCAGCACGCTGATGGTGCCCAGCATCGCGACCGCGCCACTGAGGAACGTGCTCCACGTGACGCCAAACGAGACTACCAGCAGCATGTGGCACCAGATGCTCAAGAGCGCCTTGAGGTAGTTGAGAGGGACCGAGCCTTCGCGAGCCAAGAGATAGACGTCGGGCTGGGCAAGCCCAAAGTAGGTCCCTTGCTCCAGGCACGACAGATGCACTTCCAACTCGCCATCGTTGGTCAAGTCCTCGAACAGATCGGCTTGTTGCCCCTCTTTATCGAGCAGTTTTCGTGGGATGAGATGTCGATCGACGACAAACTCGTGGGCGATAAAGTTGATGGGTTCGCTCGTGCGGCCCGAGCGAGGGTTACGGACCACGAGCGAGCCGACGACCCCTTGATCGTTTTCGGCTTTGCGCGTGCGGTAGATTTTCAAATCCAGATCGATCGGTACGCCGTTGGGGAATTTGTCGGCCGTGACGCCGTCGAAGCGCCACACGGCCGCGGCGAGTGAGCCTCCCTCGACGTAGCTGCGATACGTCCAGAGGTAGCCGACGTTCGTTCCCTTGTCGGTCTGATTGCCGGCGCGGTCGTAAAACCGCAAGTGGCTGCCGTAGATCGGTACCCGAGCGTGTAATTGTTCCTGCGGAGGGCCGAGCTCGTAGTACTTTTGGCCGTCGCGCGTGACGGTCTTGACCGGGTGCCAGTGGCCGTGGATCTCGTCGGTCCCGAGCGTGCCATCCGAGTACTCGGTGACGACGTGCGTATGACCTTGTTCGCGCGACGATTTGCCCTGCCGTTGGGCACCATCGTGCGCTGCCGTCGCCATGCGGGACAAGTCGTTGTCACGGATCGTGTGTGTGTGGTTCAACGAGCGGACGATGAAGAGATAGCTAATCAAGCCCAGCAACAGCAGTTGTGCGGTGCCGATCGCGGCGATCCCGAGCACCCGGCCGAGCACGATCTCGCTCGAACGAACCGGTTTGGTGACGAGCGTGTAGATCGTTTTGTTTTGCAACTCGCCGGGCAAGACGAACACGCTCATCAACACGGCCGAGCCGAGCGACAAGAACGTGATACTCGACATGGCGAAGTTTAGATATTGTGCCGTCGGGTCGAACGTCGCGGAATCGAAGAACCAGACGGCGAACGCCAGGATGACCAAGAACGCGCCTACGCCGGCGATCAACTGTCGCCGGAGCGACTCGCGCGTCGTCAGCCAAGCCAGCGCCAAGACTCGCCGCGGCGAGGTCTTGACCAGATCCGTGGCGGCTTCGAGCAACCACATCACGAGCAGCTCGCCGGCGCGCATCGGACCGTGCGACAACGCCAAGCGTATATATGCGATCAACAATAGCGCGAGCAACGATACGCCAACGACGAGGCTCCAATCTGGAAAAGCCTCAGTCAGCCATGTCTGGAATTTGACTAAGCCACCCTCAAAGACCATGCGCGTCGTTCCTTTACTGGATCCGCTACCGTGATGATATTGAGGAGGAGGGCTGCGGCGCTTCGTCGGCCTGCTGGACGATTCGCAGGAACAAATCTTCGAGCGTTGTGGCTGGCGTGCCGCTAGAGAGTAGCTCGCCGTGGTGCCGCTCGATGACGGAACGAATTTCGGCAATCGCCTCGGCCGACAGCGGCGAGGCGCGCAGTTCGGTCAGGCTGTGAATCCGCAGTAGTTCGTCGACGCGGCCTAACAGACGACGCTCGCCTTGATGTAAGATCGCGATCCGATCGCAGACATCCTGCACGTCTCCCAGCAGGTGCGAGCACATGATGACCGTTTTGCCACGCCGTTTGAGTTCGATGATCAGGTCTTTCATCTCGCGGCACCCGATCGGGTCCAAGCCGCTCGTCGGCTCGTCCAAGATGACCAGTTCCGGATCGTTGATCAGCGCCTGGGCTAGGCCGATGCGACGGGCCATGCCCTTCGAGTACTCACGCAGCGGTCGATGCCGGGCCCGTTCCAGGCCCACCAGCGCGATCAACTCATCGGTCCGTTGCCGACGGACGGCCTTCGGCAGCTCGAAGAGTCGGCCAAAGAAGTCGAGCGTCTCGTCGGCGTTCAGAAACCGATAGAGGTAGGTCTCCTCAGGTAGATAGCCGATCCGCTGATTTTTTTGCACGTCGGTGGCTTTGCAGCCCAGCACACGAATTTCGCCCCCCGTCGGGTAAAGCAGCCCGAGAAGCAGCTTCATCGTGGTTGTTTTGCCGGAGCCGTTTGGCCCGAGCAGACCAAATATCTCGCCGTGATGGACCGTCAGGTCGAGTGCGCGGAGTGCCTGGACTTTTTTTCGGCCCCAGAAATCGCGATAAACCTTGCTCAGATTTCGGGTTTCAACGACCGTGTCGGCCGTCGTTGGAGACCGTTCAGAGGTGGGGGATTCGCTGGAGGTAAGGCTCATTGAGGGTTCAACTTCCGACGACGAAAATGGTTCGCTACGGGGGCACTATGAGTACGTAGCCCAATCGGTTTAGGTTCGGTCGCTCGGCAAACTTCACACAACCAGAACGATCCCGAATACCGGCCAAAAGATCAACGTGGTCGATATGGTAGCAGCCCCCGGGCGGCTGAACTGTTAATTTACAGTAAATCTTGGTTCCATTCACATGAGCCGGCCCGCTGGTAGGGACGACTGGAAACAGCCCCCTCCTCCCGTCACGGAAGAGGGGGAGAAACGCAAACCACGTGCGACCCTTTGACGACCTCGGCTCGATCGGGTAGTCTACATGGCTTGTCGTCCGGCGCGGCGGTACGCCCGGGCATGCGGTTCCTCAGTCATTTACGTTGCGGTTGTCCGATGGCCAAGAAGCGAAGTAAGGTCAGTGCGCGTACCAAGAAGAAGGATCCGGTATTCGTCGAGGGGGAGCGCCCCCGTCCGATGTATATTGACTACCGCGATCTTGAGTTGCTTAGCAAGCTGACGAGCCGTCAGGGCAAGTTGCTCGGACGTCGCAAGAGCGGCTGCACCGCGGTGAGCCAGCATGCCGTCGGTCAGGCCGTGAAGCGGGCTCGCTTTATGGCGCTGTTGCCGTACGTCGGCGAGTAAGTCGCGGCAAGCGAGTCGCGGCGAGTAACTCGACGCCAAGCAACTTCAGTCGACGACAACTAGCGTCAGTCGACAACAAGCAGCGGCGACTATTTTTTACCCACGTTCAGCCCCTTCACATGGGCTGTAAACGCTTTGCTGAGTGCATCCAGGTCTTTGCCGA
Organism: uncultured Planctomycetaceae bacterium; assembly: GCA_964387325.1. Classification (GTDB taxonomy): domain Bacteria; phylum Planctomycetota; class Planctomycetia; order Pirellulales; family PNKZ01; genus CAZZBK01. The sequence goes on along the minus strand of CAYLYE010000033.1, from coordinate 4,137 downwards.
AGTGCTGAGTGAACTTCCGCACTTTTTCTTCTTCGCTCAATTCATCGAGCGGCCGCATCTGGCTAATGTCTGCCAGAAAGTTTTGAAACTCCGTGCGGCGCTTCTCGGCCAGGAAATGGGTCAGCCCCCAGGCGCAGGCGTAACCCGTCGAGTTGAGCGAATCGGTCCCCGCGATCGCGGTCATCAGATCGTCGACCGCATCGTCCCGCTTGTTGGCCGAGGTATTCGAGCTCACATTGGAGCGCGCACTCACGGCCGAGATCATCACCCGGTTGAGCGCAACGAGCCGCAGTTCGTTGATCTTTCCCACCCCTTTCCAGCGCACGTCGCTCGTGATGTCGGTGGGTGCAAAATACTCGGCGAGCCCCTCGCTGACCCAGATCGGCCAACGCGACAGCCGCTGCTGAACACCAATGTTCGCCAGGATTTGATGCACCCCCTCATGGGCCACGGTCGCGATCGCCTCGCGCACGGCAATCGCTGGCGCAACGCGGCTGAGCGCCGAGTGCTCGTACATCGCCACGCGATTGTCAATCTGACTGTAATACGCGACCACCCCCTCGGGCATCTTGCGATAGTCTTGAAACTCGCCGTCGGTCCGAAACATCAGCACCACCAACAGCGTGTCGGGGTCATGCACCGGCACCTTCATCCGCTTAAAGTAGTCGTACAACGGCTGGTACATCGTCTCCAGGATGCGGCTCGTGCCGGTGTAAAAAGTCTCGCTCGTGTTGTACACATAGGCAAAGCGATTGGTGGTTTTGACCTGAAAACCCGTGAACCGCGCCTTGAGCCGGTCGACCATCGCTTTTTTATCGAGCTGCTCAAAGGGGCGATCGGTGGGCGTGGCTTGCTTTTGGGGTTTTTCGTCGAGTCGACCATCGGGCAGTAAGACCAGAAAGGTATCGCGCGTCTCGGCGTGGATGCGCGCCACGACGGTCCCCAACTCGTCGTCTTTGACCAACACCCGGCGGCTCGGGTCTTCCTTCGCTGTCTTGCTGCGGGGCTGAGGAGCCTTTGTGGCGGCGGATGAGCCCGACGGGGATGACAAGAGCGTCGGCGGCTGTGGCGTTGTGGCGGGCTTATTCGCCGATTGGGCCAGCAGCGTCGTCGCCCAGACCAAAGACAACAGCATCGTTTGAAGGCACGTTCGACCGTATTGCCTTGCCGCCATGATGCGCTGGTCCTTGCTGATCGGTACGGACACGACTCTCGAACCCAGTTCTGTGAGCTTACCGCAGTCGCCACGGCGAACGCAAAACAATTTCCCCGGTTTGTCGAGTCGGCTGGAAACACGGTCTGGATCGGCTATAACGGCAGCAGCACTGAGCGATCGTGGGGATACACCGCATGAACGTGGCCAGCGCGCCGTGGACACACGACTCGGCGCTCGATTTTCTGATCCGTCGCATCGACTACGAGCGGTCCCTGACTGTTCCGTATGGCGAGGAGGCCTTTCGTCTCGACCGGATGCGCGATTTGTTACGCCGCTTGGGTGATCCGCAGCGACGGCTGTCACTGATCCATGTTGCCGGCACCAAGGGAAAAGGAAGCACCAGCGCCATGATCGCCGCGGTGCTCAGCGCCTCGGGCCGACGCACCGGGCTGTTCAGCTCACCCCATCTCGAACGGATCGAAGAGCGGTTCCGCATCGACGGCCAATGCTGCGGTGCTGAAGCGTTTGCGGCACTTGTGGCACGCCTGGTTCCGATCGTCGCCGAGATGGATGCCCTGGCCCAGTCGCAGGGGATCTGTGAGATGGGCCCCACGTATTTTGAACTCACCACGGCTCTCGCCCTGCTCTGGTTCCATGAGCAAGCGGTCGACGCGGCCGTGCTCGAAGTTGGGCTTGGCGGGCGGCTCGACTCGACCAATGTCATCACGCCCCTGGTGAGCGTCATCACCAGCATCAGTTTCGATCACACCCGACAATTGGGCAATACGCTCGCCGCCATCGCAGGTGAGAAGGCGGGCATCATCAAAACCGGTGTGCCGGTCATCAGCGGCGTGCGGCTCGATGAACCGCGACAGGTTATCGAACGCGTGGCGCGAGAGCACGGCTCCACCCTCAGACAAATCGGTGTCGACTTCGATTGCACGTACACTCCGCCGCGCGATGTGACGCATCGCTCGACCAATGGCGAGATGACCTTTCGCGAGCCGCAGGGGACATTCGAGCAGCTCGATCATGTTGAGTTGGCGCTGCTGGGCCGACATCAGGCCGCCAATGCCGCCGTGGCTTTGGCCGCGCTCAACGAATTGAGTCGACAAGGATGGCAACTCAGCGCCGAGGCGATCCGTCGCGGCTTGCAACAGGTCTGTTGGCCAGCGCGGGTCGAATGTGTGCAGACTGCGCCGACCGTTGTGCTCGACGCGGCTCATAATGTCGCCTCGATCGAAGCGCTGCTCGAAACCCTCGACACCTGCTTCGCCCCTTCGCCCAGGCTGCTCGTCTTTGCCACGACACGCGAGAAAGACATTGCCGGAATGTTGTCACGGCTCCTCGATCATTTCGAGACGGTTGTGCTCACCCGATATTTGAACAATCCGCGCGGCGTGCCCGTGGCGGAGGTATTCGCCATTGCTGAGCAACTCCTCGGCGCGGACGCTGCCACGCGCCGCTGCCTGATCGCCGACACCCCCGCCGACGCTTGGGAGTTGCTCCGCCGTCGGGTCACCCCCGAGCATCTGGTTTGTGTCGCCGGTTCGTTTTTCATTGCCGCCGAGATGCGACCCCTATTGCGTTTTTAATTTTCATCACTCATGTGAGGCGCTGCGGACCATGACTCCCCAATACGCTTGCTCGCGTCGACGTTTTCTCGGTTTGATCGCCTCGACCGCCATCGTGTCGAACTCCGCGCTTCGCGCCTCGCTGGCACGTGCCGACGACGCGGCCGTCGCCAAGCAACTCGCTGATCTCGGCGCGCAACTCACCATGTCCGAAGGCGCGGTGACCAAAGCGACCTTCAAAGACTGCTCGAAGCTGGGGGCCGCCGAGTTCCAGCTCATCGGCCAGCTCCGCACCCTCCGGGGGCTCACCTTGTACGGCCAATGCAAAGGACTGACCGACGATACGCTGCGGCACCTCGCTAGCCTCAGCGCACTCGAAGAATTAGGGACCGACGGTATCCAGGTGACCGACGAGGGCTTGGCGGGCTTCGCGGCGCTGCCGAACTTGCGTTCGCTGTCGTTCTTTCATCCTTCGTTCGGCATGAAAGGCTTCGATGGCTCAGGCTACGCCACGCTCAAGTCACTGGCCAAGCTCGAGAAGCTCACGATCGCCGGCACGCCGTTCAACGATGCCGGCATGGCCGCGGTGGCTCAGATCAAGCAACTCCGCGACTTCCGTACCTGGCACACCTATCAAACCCAGGCCGGCAATAAGCATCTGCTCGAACTGCCCCATCTCCGCTCGCTGTGGCTCGGTCAGCGCCTGCGCCGTTACGACGGTAACCCGAACGCCGCGAGCCTCGACGACAGCACATTCGATGTGCTCAGCCAGCTTGGCACGCTCGAAACGCTCATTTTGGACGAAGCCCGAGTGTCGCTCGCCGCGCTCTCGCGATTGCAAGCGCTTAAGTCACTCAAGAAGCTGCAACTTCAACGGATCGATATCGGCAGCGCCGAGGTCGACACGTTGCGAGGTCAATTGAAGGGCGTGACCGTCGACTACAAACCACTCACCGACGACGAACGGACCAAGCTCGATGCCTTCTTGAAGGTCAAGGCGTAATCTCTCTTCGCTAGCCGCTCTCACGCCGCGGAGAGCACCTTGCGCATCACGCGATACTCCTGCACTCCGGTCAAGCGTTGATCGAGGCCGTTGTAAAAGTACGTGAGCCGATGATGGTCGAAACCCATCAGATGCAAGATCGTGGCGTGCAAATCGGAGACGTGACAGCGGTCCTCGACCCCCTCGAATCCCAACTCGTCGGTGGCCCCGACGGCCTGTCCCCCTTTCACCCCTGCGCCGGCAAGCCACATCGAGAAGCCTAGCCAGTTATGGTCTCGGCCGGGCTTGTTGATCCCTTCGCTCGTGGGAGTCCGGCCGAACTCGCCTCCCCACACCAACAGCGTCTCGTCCCAAAGGCCGGTCCGTTTCAGATCGGCGATCAGCGCAGCGATGGGGCGATCAGT
>CAYLYE010000032.1:0-37807 GCA_964387325.1 uncultured Planctomycetaceae bacterium | reverse complement strand
ATTCCGAAGCTGCTCGTGGGCTCGGTAATTATCATCGTCGGTTTGCTCGTCGCACAGTTCTTCCGCGGCGTGATCGCCACGAGTGCGGATCGCGTCGGCATCAGCTACGCGCAGACACTGGCCGACATCGGCTACTATGTGCTCGCACTGATGACCGTCATGGCTGCCTTCGACCAAATTGGCTTCCAGTTCGGGCTGTTGCGCGAGATGCTGCTGATCGGCTTCGCCGGGTTGGCGCTGGGCTTCGGCTTGGCTTTTGGCCTCGGCGGACGCGAAGTGATGGGAGGCATCCTGGCCGGTTACTACACTCGCCAACGCTTGCAAGCCGGCGACCATGTGTCGGTCTGCGGCCTCGAAGGAATCGTTCGCGAAGTGGGTCCCGTCGCCACGATCATCGAGACCGACGAAGACGGTTTCGTGAATCGCCACACGGTCCCCAACACGAAGATGCTCAACGAGGCGGTGCGTTAAGCCATCCGTAGACAAAGAAAACTCTCCTTCTCCACGACAGTCGAGCCCAGGGTGCCAGCATCCTGGGCTCGCTGCGTTGAGGTAGCAGCCTCTCGACACAATGGTAAACTGAGAGCCGTGTGCTCGGTTCTCTGTCCACCACCCCTGAGGCTTGCTCATGAAGCGGCTCCTGCTCAGCCTACTACTCACGATGACCCCCGCACTGCTCAGCGCCGCGGAGCCGCTCGCCACCCAACCGCTGTTTGTCTCGGGCGAGGCCGGCTATGGCCGCTATCGGATACCAGCCCTGATCGCCACCCGCGCCGGCACGTTGCTCGCGCTGTGCGAAGGACGTGTTAAACCCGCCGGGCTCACCGGAGATATCGACCTCGTGTTGCGCCGCAGTACCGATGGCGGCCGCAGCTGGTTGCCCCAGCAAACGATCGCCGACCTCGGCGCTGACACACTCGGCAATCCGTGTCCGGTCGTCGATCGCGCCACAGGCACAATTTGGCTCCCGTTCACGCGCAGTCCGGGCGCCTTCACCGAGCAGCAGATCATCGATGGCCAGAGCAGTGCCCCGACCTCGGTCTGGATGATTCACAGCACCGACGACGGCGTGAGCTGGTCCGAGCCGCGTGAGATTTCCGCCTCGACGCGCCGCGACGACTGGACCTGGTACGGCACGGGCCCCGGCATCAGCATTCAACTCCGAAGTGGGCGATTGCTCGTCCCGGCCTACCACGCCGAGGCGGGCTCGAAAATCTATCGCAGCCACATGATCTACAGCGACGACCATGGCGCGAGCTGGCAATTGGGCGAGACCGTCGGCACGCACACGGCCGAGTGCCAAGTCGCCGAGCGTCGCGATGGCACGGTGGTACTCAATATGCGCGGCACGAACCAACAGGGTTATCGCACACTGGCCACGAGTCGCGACGGTGGCGTACATTGGAGCGAGCCCGCGCTGGATAAAAATCTGCCGGAGCCCGCGTGTCAGGCGGCGTTGTTAGCGCTGCGCGGTGACCGCGACACGAACAAGGGAGTGTGGCTGTTTTGCAATCCGCCCGGCCCCACCAAGCGCCGCGACCTCACCCTACGCCTGAGCCGCGACGAAGGGGCGAGTTGGCCTGTCGTCAAGATCATCCATGCCGGGCCGGCCGAGTATTGCTGCCTCGTGCAACTCGCCGATGGTCGCATAGGCGTGCTCTACGAAATGAGTCGAGCCGGAGAGAAGTATCGGCCCGAGTTGCATTTCACGACCGTCGCGCTCGACGGGCTCATGAACGACAAGTAAGACTCGACATTATGGCTTCGCCTTGGGCATGACCTCGATCGTATCACCCTGACGGCGAAACGTGAGCCCCACGGGCTCGAGCGCGGCGCGCAACAACTCGTCGAGCGAGACCTGCTGCACTTTGAGCGAGACGTTCTGATCGAGTTTGATCTGCGCCTTGTCGATCGCCGCGCGGTCGAGCTGAAAGCGGATCATCAGCCGTCCTTCGAGTGCCGTGAGCAGCTTGTCGAGCGGCACGTCATTGAGCGTAAGCGTGTAGACTTGCACGCCCGGCTTGTTGTTCGCCGGTGCGGCCGCGCTCTTCACACCGCTGAGCCGCTGCTGATCGTCGATCGTCGCGCGGACGACAATTTGGTTCCCCTGCACTTCAATCTCGGCCTCAGGAGCGAGCGACTTGAAACGCGCGACGACGGCTGGAGGGTCGTTCGTGGCCGGGTAGCGACGCTCGATCGCAACGCGCGCCGGGATCGGCACGAGCGCGGCACTCGCTCCGTCGGCGCTGATGTCGAGCGTCAGATCGAATTGCGCCGCGACGAGCAAGGCCCGCTCGTAGAGTGGCAACGCGGGCAGATCGGCGGCCCCCCACAGGTCATGCGGTACGCGCTCAAGTCCCTGCCAAGTGACGTTCCCTTCGCGAGCCAGTTGTGCGAGCAATTCGCGCGGCGTGGTCAGATCGTCCCATTTCCAGGCGACCGACTTGTTCCAAACACCGCGCGTCGCGGCGGGGCGCTTGGCCAGTTGCTCTTGCATGAGCGCGGAGAGCGTGGTGAGCTTCGTCGTTAGCGTCGGCGGTCCCCAATAGGTGACAGGCCCCACGACGCACACGCCAAAACCTTGCGTCTCGGCGATCTGCTCACAAGCCTGTCTCAGCGGCTGTTCGCGAATCGAGACGTTGAGCTTGCGGGACGGATTCAAACGGCGATCGATGAGTGTGGCCACCCCTTGTGAGAGCGCCAAACTTTCGAGCGCGCTGCGTAGCGTGACCCCTTGCCACTCGATCGTGACCGGCAACGTCCCCTGCTGCTGCAATGCACTCCCGGTCTTCCACACCGGCGCGGCCGCCGCGACCTCGCCCACCGCGCTGAGCGCGAGTAAACAGGCGAGCACGCCCCCCCAGCCGAGCCCTGCGCAAAGTGGTCTGATAACGACAACCCTGAGGATTCTCAAAAATCTGAGTGTAACGGTCATAATGACACTGGCGGTTTTGCGAGTGGTAACTACTCTGGAACTTGTGCCCGTGAGGCCATCGGATTGGGTTAAACAACTCTAACTAATTACTATAACTGGAGTTCGGCCGTGAGCGAAACCGCTCCCCGCATCTCGCACCTGGAACGTATCTACCACGAGTACCAGGCCAACCAGAACTCGGCCGCCTACATTCGCAAGGTTGCCGAGTGTTATACCACCGGCACGCTCGAACGTCTGCTCACGGTCGGGCCACGCCTCGCGCGTCGCGCCGCCGCCCTGGCCATGGGCTTTCTTGCCGATTATGAGTCGAACCATGTGCTGGGAATGGCCCTGTGCGACGACGACCGGGGCGTCCGATTGCTCGTGGAAAATGCCATTCGCGCCGTCTGGTGCCGTCAGGGAACCGCTCCGCAACAGCAACAGCTCGGGGCGCTCATCCGCTTGAACGCGTCACAGCAGTTCGAGACCGCCATCGAGCGCGCGTCGGCCGCACTCGACGAGGCTCCGCATCTGGCCGAGGCTTGGAATCAACGCGCGATCGCCCATTACAGCCTGGGTCACTACCAGCTTTCGATCGACGATTGCCGTCAGGCGGTCGAGCTTAACCCGTATCACTTCGGTGCCGTGGCCGGCATGGGCCAGTGCTATTTGCAGTTGGGCAACCATCTCTGGGCGCTCGAGAGTTTCCGCCGCGCGCTGGCGCTCAATCCCAGCTTGGAAGGCATTCGCGCCAACATCACCTCGATCGAAGCCAAGCTCAAGCGGAGCTAACGTCGCTCGACGGTCTCAACGCCCTCCCCAAGCCGGCGGCTCTGCCGCCGGTCGCATTGCGTTTTGTCTGAGGCTCTGAAATTACCTGCGGACAGGATTCGCGATCATGTATTCGCATGATCGTGTATATACTGTGGGTGTTGCTCCGCACGCTGCGTCAAGCAACCCGTTGAACATCGAGCGTGTGCCCCTCCAGCATTCACTGTGAAAATGACGAAATCTGCCACCGAGCTGGGACATCGTCGTTGGTTTCAGTTTAAGCTCAGCACGCTTTTTCTCGCCGTGTTTTTTCTCGCGGCTTACTTGGCACTTCGCAATACCGTAATGCGGTCTGATGCCTTGAATACAACCATCTTTCGTGCACTTTGGGGAAGTTCACTGTTTGCCGCACTGGGCGGTGCATTGGCTGGCGTAATAGCTCGTCGACAGGATCTACGCCCTAGACAACTGTTATTGAAAGGGGCGATTGCCGGGGCCTCATTGGCTACTGCGGTTGTCATCGCGCTTGCCGTTGAAATTGCGACCGGTTTTGGCCGTGCTTACCCCAACTATTTTCAATGGTCACGTGACTGGACTGATATTCTCACGATTGTTTTTTGGCAAGGATGCATCGACGGTGCAATCATTGGCGGGACTGTAGCGGCCCTTTGGTTGGTTCAACAAACCGTGCTACGTTACTCGATCGTGTCGAGCTTGGTCATTCTAGTTGGTGTTGTTTGGGCTTGGCTTGGCTTCGAAGTGATACGAGTCAGGCAAGAGGATGCTGCCCTGAGTAAATTCACGAATGGCCAGGCATTTAATTTCGATTTAGACCTCAATCCAGAGTCCGTCCTAATTCCGAGCCCAGCGGTTGTCGACTATCTCCGCTCCTATTTATCCGCATTTGTCATCCACACGATTGTCAAGGTTAAGGTCTTTAACGAGTCGCCCCAAACGACCGCCAGGACTGACTGGTCACAGATTCAGACTCTCAAAAACCTACGGTCTTTAGAGTTGAGCAATACCGCGTTGTCCGATTCAGACCTCATCCATCTGCACATACTTGAAAAGTTAGAGCTTCTGATCCTGGACGAGGAGGCCATCACGGACCAAGGCTTGTGGCATTTGCAGGAGATGGAAAGCCTTCGGGCCGTCATTCTCACAAGTACCAAGGTGACTGAAAACGGCGTGACGCGTCTGAAAGAGTCACTCCCTGATTGCTATGTCGTGATAACCACTAAAAACAAGCCCTCTGAATTTGCGAGACCCGCACGAATCAAGTGAGGGAAACACCGGTCTCACCTCGCACGTCCCTACTCGCCGCGCAACGGTTCTTGTCGCGCGGCCAACATGCTGACGATCCCGGCCACGACCACCGCTAAGTAAAACTGCCCGCTGATCGCTTCGATCCAGGCCAGCGTGCGGGTCAGCGGCGAGATGGGACTGATGTCGCCGTACCCGACCGTCGTCAGCGTGATGAAGCTGTAATAGACCATCACGTCGGGCTGCGATTGGGCTGCCTGCCCCGTGGGCACCAACGACGAGTTAAACAAGAACGAGCCGGGCCAAAAGCCTTCGATCATCGAAAAGATGACCGCCCAACCGATTCCCAGAAAGACATAGCCGCAGATCGCGCCATAAACGCTGTCGGCTGTCAGCGTGGAGGCGCTGAACAACGACCGCACGATCAAAAAGGCCGTCCCCATTAAAAACAGCACGCCGCACACTTGCCCCGTCACATGAGTCCAGTTCGCTGTTTCGGCCCGAATGAGCTCGCCAGCCCAGGAGAACACGATGGTCGGCACGCCGAACGTGAGCGAGTAGATGCGTTGATGACGCTCGAAACATAACGAGGCGATCGCCGCAAAGGTCAGCACGGACAGCGCGCCGCGGAACCATTGCCCGCTCAACTGCAATTCCATCGTCAGCGCCGTCCCCAAGGTCAACATAATCAGCATCACGAGCAAGACGCCAAATCGATGTGTGCGATACAGCTGTTCCCAGGAACGGTTCATCGTCGAGTTTCTCAAGCACGGGACACGATTTTTCCCAAGCGGACAATAAAACCCCGTGCAAGTCAACGAGCGCGTTCAAAACAACCGCAACTGGCCCGATGAGGGGCGCGGGGGCGTGAAGCGTGTCACGTCATACGGCGGCAAGTCGGTAAAGCCCAACCGCTGCTTGAACAGTTTGAATAGCTGTCGGATCTGCTCGAAAACCTCCCCCGTGCCGCGCATTCGCTGGCCGAATTGTGACTCGTTCAGCTTGCCGCCGCGCACCTGACGAATGAGCGAGACCACCTTGTCTTGCTTCGACTCCTGAGTCCGCTCGAGCCATTCCAGGAAGACCGGCTCGACCGTCAATGGCAGCCGCAAGATCGTGTAGTTCGCGTCGCTCGCGCCGGCCTCGCGGGCCGCGGCCAGAATGGCGGGGATCTCGGTGTCGGTAAGCCCAGGGATGATCGGCGCGACCATCACTCGTACCGGCACCCCCGCCGAGTGCAACGCCCGAATCGCCTGCAACCGCGCGGCCGGAGTGCTCGTGCGCGGCTCCATCACCCGGGCCAATTCCGGATCGAGCGTCGTGAGGCTGATGTTCGCATGCACGGTACTCTCGGCAGCCATGCGGCTCAGTAGATCGAGGTCGCGCGTGATGAGAGCGTTTTTGGTGATGATGCCGATCGGCTGATGCGCCTCGGCCGCGACCTCCAAGCAGCCGCGCGTGATGTTGAACTCGCGCTCAGCCGGCTGATACGGGTCGGTCACCCCCGACATGGCGATCACTTCGCTCTGCCATGACGGCTTGCACAAAAAGTCGCGGAACAAGTTGGCCGCCTCGTGCTTGACGAGGATTTTCGTCTCGAAGTCGAGCCCCGCGTTGAAACCCAGATACTCATGCGTGGGCCGCGCGTAACAATAGGAGCAGCCGTGTGCGCAGCCGCGGTAGGGATTGAGGCTGTAGCGAAAGCCGATGTCGGGGCTGTTATTTTCGCTGATGATGCTCTGTGACTGGTCTCGCAGATACTCCGTGGGGGTCGAGCGAAGCGAGTCAAGCAACGCTTCATCATGCTCGAAGTGCTCCAAGTCGAGGATCGGCTGCAAGACCCCAAAGCGGTTCGGCGGAGCGAGCTGCGAACCACGACCCTTGGCATGTGGACGTTTGTTCATGAGCGGCATTGTAAGCACGCTCGGGCAAAGCTGCCTAGAGAGCTGTCCGTTTTCAACGGCAGGACGCTTCGTTGCCGGCGACCGGGAGTTGCTTTACGAGCGGCGGAAGATGCGGGAGACGAGCGACAACTCTTGCGGTGTGCCCCCCTGGGCATACGACTTCCAGGCGGCCACGTCGTCGCCGAAATCCTTTTTCGAGATCTGCTTGAGCGACTGCATCGCGCGATACTGCATCGCGGGGTCAGTCTCTTCCAGCATTTGTCCGAGCACCGCGACCGCGCTGGGGTCGCCGAGCGTGCCGAGTTCGCGGGCCGCCGCCATGCGAACGTCGCGATCGGCATCGCCTTGAATCGTCTTTTTAAGTTGCTCGACCGCTTGCTGTCCGCCGCGGATGCGCCAAGCCGTGCAGGCGTACTCACGAATGTTACGGTCCGGATCGCGCGTCGCGGCCTCAAGCACGGCACCAGCCGTGGCGGTGGGGAGCACAGCCAGGGTGTGGAGAATTTCCATCTTAATCACCGCGTCGTCTTCTTTCTTGATCTCTTGCAGCAGCTGCGTGCTGTGCAGCTCGGCCTGATCCGGAGGCATCTGCGGCGCGGCCTTGGCTATCTCGCGCAGCTTTTCGATCCGATCCGTGGGAGAGACCAAGCCGGGCACGACGGTCTTCTTGGCCGCGAAGGGATTGCGCCACTTGGTGAGCCCAAACGACGAACACCCGCCAAAGAGCACGATCGACAGCCAAGCACCGATCAGCCAACCACCGCAACGCGCAAGCGACGACATACTTCGGGTGTCCGAGAGAAGAAATGACGGGGAATTCAGGACGTCGGCAGAAGAATGGGCGGCGGAGTATAGCGAGCCCCCCGACGCCGACCAAGGGCTGTTTATGGCTCGCGGTCGGTTCCTCCCCGTGCCGCTGCCAAAATGACAGGCGACGCCAGGGTGCCCCTGCGGCGATGCTCGCACAATAAAAAATGTGCCGCCCATAAACCATTACCCTAAAAAGCCTTACATATTTTCGTTCATTTCATGGCACAGTGGTTGCTTAAATAGCCGGTCGCTCGCACGACGCTGCCATTGTTGGCATGCGCCGCGGCGAGGCAGTTTTCGACCGCTATCCCACCGGGGGACGGTCTCTGCCGCCGAACCAATCGCGGTGGTCGCCGTATCCTGACGAAATCGCTTTTTGACTCAACACGCCTGCAACCAGGAGGACTCCGCCGTGCCGAAACAGATGGTCTTTGATGACGATGCCCGCCAGCCGTTATTGGCCGGGGTCTCGAAGCTGGCCCGTGCCGTTCGCAGCACCCTTGGGCCGCGTGGCCGCAACGCTGTGCTCGACAAGGGCTGGGGTTCGCCCAAGGTGACCAAGGACGGTGTGACCGTCGCCGAAGACATTGAACTGGACGACGCCTACGAAAACCTGGGCGCGCAGTTGGTCAAGGAAGCCGCCAGCAAGACCAACACCGTCGCCGGCGACGGCACCACGACCGCCACGGTCCTGGCCGAAGCCATCTTCCGCGAAGGGCTCAAGATGATCGCCGCGGGCGCTGACCCGATGGCGCTCTCGCGCGGCATCACCAAGGCGGTCGATGCCGTCAGCGAAGCGATCAAGAAGCTCGCCACGCCGATCAGCGATAAGAATCGCACCGAGATCAAGCAGATTGCCACGATTGCCGGCAACAACGACCCGAGCGTCGGCGAAGTGCTCGCCAACGCGTTCCTCAAGGTTGGCAAGGACGGCGTCATCACGATCGAAGAAGGCAAGCAATCGGAAACCACGGTCGAAGTGGTCGAAGGCATGCAGTTCGATCGCGGTTACCTGTCGCCGCACTTTGTCACCAATCAGGACGAGCAGACCGTCGAACTCGAAGGCGCGTACATCCTGATCTACGAAGAGAAGATCAGCTCGGTCAAGAGCCTCGTGCCGCTGCTCGAAGCGGTCAGCAAGGCCAACAAGCCGCTCTTGATCATCGCCGAAGACATCGAAGGCGAGGCGCTCGCCACGCTCGTCGTGAACAAGATGCGCGGCATCCTCAACGTCTGTGCCGTCAAGGCGCCAGGCTACGGCGACCGCCGCAAGGCACTGCTCGGCGACATTGCTGTCCTCACGGCCGGCACCGCCATTTTCAAGGACCTCGGCATTCAGCTCGACAGCGTCAAGCTCAGCGACCTAGGCCGGGCTAAGAAGCTGATCATTAGCAGCGAACACACCACGGTCGTCGAAGGGGCCGGCAAGAAGGCCGAGATCGAAGGCCGTGCTGAGCAAATTCGCCGCGAGATCACCGTGACGGAAAGCGAATACGACCGCGAGAAGCTGCAAGAGCGGCTGGCCAAGTTGGCCGGCGGCGTCGCGCAGATCAATGTCGGCGCCGCGACCGAGAGCGAGATGAAGGAACGCAAGTACCTCATCGAAGACGCCAAGGCCGCCACGCAAGCCGCGCTCGAAGAAGGCATTGTTCCCGGCGGCGGCGTCGCGCTGCTCCGCTGCGAAAAGTGCCTTGATAAGCTCGACCTCAAGGGAGACGAGAAGCTCGGCGCCGAGATCATTCGGCACGTGCTCGACTATCCGCTCCGCAGCATTGCCGACAACGCCGGCGTCGAAGGCTCGGTGGTCGTCAATCGCGTGCGTCAGCTCAAGAACAAGAACGAAGGCTACAACGCCGACAAGGACGAATACACCGACCTGATCGCCGCCGGCATCATTGATCCGGCCAAGGTCGTGCGCGTCGCGCTGCAAAACGCGGCCAGCGTCGCGGCCCTCCTGCTCACGACCGAAGCGCTCGTCACCGAGCTGCCCAAGGAAGAAGAGGAAGGCTCGCACGACGATCATCACCATGACCACGGCGGCATGGGCGGCATGGATCCGATGGGCGGCATGGGTGGCATGGGCGGCATGATGTAAGCCGCCGGTTCGCTCTCCAACACACACTTTAAAAATCGCAATAGCAAAGGAAATATCACCATGAGCAAAATCAATCTTCGCCCCCTCGACGACCGCGTTGTGATCGAGCCGCTCGAAGCGGAAGAGCGGACCGCCGGCGGCATCGTGCTGCCCGACACCGCCAAGGAAAAGCCCCAACGCGGCAAGGTCATTGCCGTCGGCCCAGGTAAGCTGCTCGACAACGGCGCGCGTGGCACGCTCAACGTTTCGGTCGGCGACGAAGTGATCTTCGGCAAGTACTCGGGCACCGAGATCGAAGTCAACGGTAAAGACGTCAAGATCATGCGCGAGGCCGACATCCTCGCCCGGGTGCTCGCCTAGTCGAGCGCCGCACTGGACTCGGACACTCGCCCCAACACAACCACCAATCGAGGATATTCTCCTATGCCCGCCAAACAGTTACTGTTCGACGACTCGGCTCGCGCCCGCATGCTCAAAGGGGTCGAGAAGTTGGCCCACGCCGTGTCGGTCACGATGGGCCCCACGGGCCGCAACGTGATCATCAACAAGTCGTTCGGTGGTCCGACTGTGACCAAGGACGGCGTCACGGTCAGCAAAGAGGTCGAGTTGGAAGACCGCTTCGAGAACATGGGCGCCAAGCTCGTGAACGAAGTGGCCAGCAAGACCAGTGACATCGCCGGCGACGGGACGACCACCGCTACGGTGCTGGCCCGCGCCATTTTCAAGGCCGGCATCCGCTCGGTCTCGATGGGCAGCAACCCGATGGCGGTTCGCCGCGGCATTGAAAAGGCCGTCGACGCCGCAATCGAGCACCTCAAGAGCATCGCCAAGCCGGTGAGCAGCAAGCAAGAGATTGCCCAAGTCGGCTCAATTAGCGCCAACAACGACACCGACATCGGCGACCTGCTGGCCAACGCGATGGAAAAGGTCGGCAAGGACGGCGTCATTACGGTTGAAGAAGGCAAGGGAACCGAGACCACGCTCGAAATCGTCGAAGGCATGCAATTCGACAAGGGTTTCATCTCCCCCTACTTCATCAACAAGCCGGCCGAGATGGAATGCGTGCTCGAAGACGCCTACATCTTTATCTTCGAGAAGAAGTTCTCGAACCTGCGTGATTTGGTACCGATCCTCGAGCAAGTCGCTCAGACCGGCAAGCCGCTGCTGATCATTGCCGAAGACGTCGATGGCGAAGCCCTCACGGCCTTGGTCGTGAACAAGCTCCGCGGCGTGCTCAACGTCTGTGCGGTCAAGGCCCCGGGCTTCGGCGACCGCCGTCGCGCCATGCTCGGCGATATTGCCGTGCTGACCGGTGGCACGCTCATCAGCGAAGACCTGGGCATTTCGCTCGACAGCCTGACGCTGCAACACCTGGGCCGCGCCAAGCAGATCACGGTCGACAAGAACGACACGACGATCGTCAACGGTGCCGGCAAGACGGCCGACATCCAGAACCGGATCCAACAAATCCGCAACCAGCTCGACGCCACCGAGAGCGAGTACGACAAGGAAAAGTTCCACGAGCGGCTCGCCAAGATGACCGGCGGCGTGGCGATCATCTCGGTTGGTGCGAACAGCGAAGCCGACATGAAGCAGAAGAAGGCCCGTGTCGAAGACGCCCTGCACGCGACCCGTGCGGCGGTCGAAGAAGGCATTCTCCCCGGCGGCGGCGTGGCATTGCTCCGCTGCAAGGAAGCCGTCGAGAAGATCGTCGGCAAGCTCAAGGGTGACGAGAAGATCGGCGGCGAGATTATCCTCGACGTCCTCGCCGCTCCGCTCAAGCAGATTGCCGACAACTGCGGCATCGACGGCGCCGTGGTCGCCGACGAAGTCTCGCAAAAGGGAGCCAATATCGGCTACGACGCCAACGCGGGCGAGTATGTCGACATGTTCAAGGCCGGTATCATCGATCCGCTCAAGGTCGTGCGTAGCGCTCTGTCGAACGCCGCCAGCATCTCGGCGTTGATGCTCACGACCGAAGTCATGGTCACCAACTTCGACCACGACGACAAGCACAAGGCCAAGATCGAAGGCTCGGTCCGCTAAGTGTCCATGAGTTGCTCGGCTCACCAGAGCCGGGCGATGATAACGAACGTAACGATCAGGCCACTCGTGCGGCATTACAATCGCACGAGTGGCCTGTTCCATAAACGACGCGGCGCGCCAAGTGCCGATGGTAGAATGACATAAGCACTTCGTGACTCGAGCGAGCGACAGCCAATTCCGCCATGGCCAACAAACGCGACTATTACGAAATCCTGGGCGTGGCACGCGAGGCCAGCGACAAAGATATCGCCATGGCCTATCGCAAGCTGGCCGTCAAATATCATCCGGACAAAAACCCGGGCGATGAAGACGCGGTCAAGCTGTTCAAAGAGTGCGCCGAGGCCTTCGAGGTCCTCAGCGACGGTGACAAGCGCGGCCGTTACGATCGCTACGGTCACGCGGGCATCGATGGCGTGCAAGGGGGCGGCGCGGCCCACTTCAACGACATCAACGATATCTTCGCCGCCTTTGGCAACATGTTCGGCGACTCGGTCTTCGGCGACCTGTTCAATCGCGGCCGACGCGGTCAGCGCAACCAAGTGCAACGCGGCGCCGACGTGCGGACCGACGTCTCGCTCGATCTGCTCGAAGCAGCGCGCGGCTGCCGAAAAACGCTCACCATCCGTCGCCACATCCGCTGCGAAGGGTGCGAAGGCTCGGGAGCCAAACTCGGCACCAAGCCCGAGACCTGCCGCTACTGCAACGGTGCGGGGCAAGTGATCCAAGCGTCGGGCATCTTCCGCGTGCAGACCACATGCCCCGGCTGCGGCGGCAAGGGGACGCTGATCAAGACCCCCTGCCCCGGTTGCGCCGGCGAAGGCAAAGTGTTCGAGCGGGTCGAGCGCGAAGTGAACATCCCCGCCGGGGTCGATGCCGGGACCCGACTGCGTTTGGCCGGCGAAGGCGAAGCGAGCCCGAACGGTGGCCCGCCGGGCGATTGCTACTGCTTCATTCAAGTCCGCGAGCATCCGCTGTTCCGCCGCGAAGGACAAAACCTGATCTGCGCTTTGCCGCTGACCTATTCGCAGGCGGCACTCGGCGCTCAGGTGCAGGTCCCCACGCTCGAAGGGACCGAAGATGTGGCGATCGAGCGCGGCGTGCAGCATGGCGATCTGTTGCGGCTGCGTGGTCGCGGCGTACCCGACCCGCACGGTCGCGGCGTCGGCGACCTGCTGTTGCACGTGGCGATCGAGATCCCCAAGCAGCTCACGCCGCGTCAGGAAGAGTTGCTGCGCGAATTGGCCGCCGAGGAGCATACGAACGTCAGTCCGCAACGCAAAAGCTTCTTCGACAAGCTTAAAGAGTATTTTGTGCCCGGCGAAACCGACGCCGCAGGCAAGACCTGATCAAAACTGTACGTTAGTCCTGTGGTGCTATGATGAGTGACAAGAGCAATAATTCATCGGTTGATCCATCAGCCATTCAAGATGCGGCCGTCGACGCGGCCAGCCTGAACCCGAGCGCGACGGAAGCGTCGCTGGGAGACGTGTCGTTGAACATCGAGTTACAACGCCTGCGCGCCGAGGCGGAAGAATCGCGACAAGTCGCGCTCCGCTCACAGGCCGAGCTGGAAAACTTCCGCAAGCGCATGCGTCGCGAAATGGACGACGAGCGCCGCTACGCCGAGCAAAAGCTGCTCACCGATCTACTCAGCGTCGTCGACAACATCACCCGCGCAATTCAGGCGGCCGAAAAAACCGCCGGCGCGCAGAGTGTCATCGACGGCATACGGCTCGTGCAACAGCAGCTTGACAAGGTGCTTGTGCAGCACAACTGCGTGCGGATCGACGCGCTCAACAAGCCGCTCGACCCCATGATCCATCAGGCGATCATGCAGCAACCGAGCGACACGGTCGAAGCCGGCCACATCACGCTGATCGCCCAAGACGGTTACCAGTTGTTTGACCGTTGCGTGCGCCCCGCCCAAGTGATCGTCTCAACCGGCAAACCATAAGCCGCATCCCTCTCCCCACACCCCTCACCCCTTTCCTGCCATGCCCACCTACGACTATGTTTGCGACGCGTGTCAGCACAAGTTCGAGCTGTTCCAGTCGATCACCGAGGCACACAAGAAGAAGTGCCCCGAGTGCAAGAAGAACAAATTGCGCCGGCTGATCGGCGCGGGGGCCGCGATCATGTTCAAAGGGAGTGGCTTCTACATCACCGACTATCGCAGCGAGGGTTACAAGCAGAAGGCGGCCGCCGACGCCAAAGCTTCGACCGAATCCAAGGGCGAGAGTAAGTCCGAATCGAAGAGTGAATCCTCCTCGTCGACCAAAAGCGAATCGAAGAGCAAATCCAAACAGGATTAACGCTCTCCCCTGCCTGACTCGCGTGCCTCTATTTGCCCCCCGCTTGTGTCGTTCCGCTCGGCAACGGCACCTGAGCGCTCGACATCAAATACGCAATCAAGTCTCGCACCTGCTCACGCTTGAGCACGTCCAGTTGCCCCTCGGGCATCAGTGACAACGGCGTCTCGTGCGTTTCTTCGATCTGGTCGCGTTCGATGACCAACTTCTCGTTCGGCAGTTGCACACTCACCGTGCGACCGGTCGTGTTGCCGACTATCCCATTGAGCACGCGACCATCGCTGAGCACGATGGTCGAGACACGAAAAGCCGGCTGCACCGTCCGGCTCGGATCGACGATGTTCTCCAGCAGGTAATCGATATTATGTCGCTGCGCGCCGGTGAGGTCGGGCCCCACTTTGCCCCCTTCGCCGAAGAGCACATGGCAGTTAGCGCAGCCACGCTGATACAGCAGCCGCCCCTGTTGTCGATCGGCCTGAGCGAGCCATTCGCTCGTCAGCTGCTGCTTATACTCGACCATTTTGGCTTCCTTGGCGGCCGATACTCCCTTGAGCTCGGGCCACAACAGATCGAGCCGAGTGTTGATCTGTGCGTCGTTAAAACTCCGCATCTGCCGCACCTGGAACGTCGTCACATGCTGCCGATCGACCGTTCCTTTCTCGACCGCCGCGAGCAGCGCCTGAGCAAATGTCACGCGCGAGGCGAGCGTGTTCACGACCTCGACCTTGGCCTGATTAAATAGCCGCCGATAGTTGTCGAGCAGAATCTGCGGCGTGTTGGCGGCATCGAATGCCGAGAGCGCGCGGATCACGTCGATCGCCAGGTCACGCTCTCCCAACAACGATTGCAACAGCGGGACGATCCCTTCGCTGCGCGACTCGACGAGCCGGCGCACGGCATTGCGTCGCGCCTCCATGTCTTCTTTCTTGTCGGTTGCAATCCGTCGCAGGTCGTCAATCGCCCGACCGTCGCCAAACACGACCGACAATTCTCGCAGCAACTGCTCGACCTGCGGGTCGGGTACGATCGCGAGCGCCGTTTGCGTCTCGGCCCAGCCGTCAGGTTGCTTGGCCTTGCGCCACCCACGCAAGGCGTCGTTCATCCCGCCGAGCACGTCGCGCCGCGGCTCACCTTCGGGCATGTTGGGCAACTGTCGCACGAGGGTCGCTACCGCGTCGCGCTGGTGGTCGAGCAGCCCCATGATTCGGCGCGCCGCAAAGCGTCGCACGAGCGGAATCGGTGTCGCACCGACCAATTTCACAGCCCGCTCGATGTGCTCGGGAATCGCTCCCTGCACGCCGTACCAAATCATCAGCGGCAATACCGGATCGTGAGCAAATTCGCTCCGCGCGGCCAATGCGTCGGCCAGCGACCAACGCTCAGCCTTCTCGATCCGCTGCAAGGCTGAGGCTAAGAATACAAGCACCAGCCCTGACTCATCGTCCCGCGCCCGATCGATGAACGCCTGCCGAGCGGCGGCCGACGGCGCGCCACGATCCACGAGCAACTGCACCGCCCAGGTGCGCAAATGTTCGTCCGCAGCATTGAGCTGCGTGAGCAACCACGCTTCGTCCGCGCCGCCAATCTGATACAGCGACCACATCGCCCGCAGCTTATGTGGCACGCTCAACGCAGTCTGATACAGTTCATGCAGCGCCGCGCGGGCCGCGCTCATATCACGCCCGGCAACCGAGCGCTCGCTGAGCAACCGCCGAGCTTGTCGCACGTACCAGTCGTTGCGATGCGTGTGCAACGCGACCAGCGCCCGATCGTCGAGCTTCGCGAGATCGCCGACCGTGGGCTTCTCGGGGCTCCCGTGGGTGATTTTGAAGATCCGGCCCGACGACCGATGCACGCCGTCGTTCTCGTGGCACTCGCCAATGTCGCTCCAGTCGGCGAGGTAGACGCCGCCATCGGGCCCATAGATCAACTCGACCGCACGGAAGAACGGATCGGTCGAGCGCATAAAATCGGCGGCGTGCTTGCCGACGTAGGTCGCCCCATGTCGCTCGAGCCGATCGTTGTTCAACCGCTGGCCATGCAGGTTGACGGTAAACATCGTGTGGCGATAACGCTCGGGCCAGTTATCACCCAGGTAGATCATTAGACCCGAGTGGGCATGTCCGCCGCCAGCCTCGTCGGTCGTGGGCGTCACGCCCGACTTGCGAATGTCGCTCCACGCCTCGCGGGTGTCCCAGTGGTAGTGGTCGGCCGTCTGCGTGATGAGCTGATACAGATAAGGGTCGAAATGCTCGCCATACATTCGCTGGTAGCTGGCCCCGGGCACAACATGCCAAAGATGGCCGATGACCGTGTTGATGAAGAACATCTGGCCGTGGTCGTCCCAGTCCATGCCCCACGGATTGGTCGTGCCTTGCGCGACGATTTCGACTTTCTGTCGCTGCGGATGATAGCGCCAAATGCTCGCGTTGAAGCGGACCCGGTCGTCGGGCGCGGTCCCCGGCGGCCCGACATACGAGTTCGACAAGATACCGTGTCGGCCGTAGAGCCAACCGTCGGGTCCCCAACGCAAGCCGTTGACAATGTTGTGCCGAATGTTCGCATCGTTGAAACCGTCAAGCACCACCTCCGGCTCACCGTCCGGGCGATCGTCACCATCACGGTCGGGAATAAAAAGCAACTGCGGAGCACACAACGCCCAGACGCCGCCGAAGCCGATCTCGATACTGGCGAGCTTTTGTCCTTGATCCCAAAAGACGGTGCGGCGATCGTGTCGCCCGTCGTGGTCGGTGTCTTCGAGGATGACGATCCGATCGCGCATCGAGAGGTCGAAATTCTTGGCGCTCTCGGCGTAGGTATAATTCTCGGCCACCCACAGTCGTCCGCGCGCGTCGGTCGCCAGCGCGATGGGCTGCTGGATGTCGGGCTCATGCGCGAAGAGCGTGGCCTGGAACCCACGTGGCAGGGTGATTTTCGCCAAGGCTTCTTGAGGCATCGTGACGCCGTTGGGCGTGGCCTGTGTATCGATCACCTGCGGAAACACCGGCCGCTGCGGCTCATCGGCCTGCGACAGCAAGAGTCCACCACAACCAACCAACAACGCGGTGCCAAGGAGCGCGCGGGAATACCAAGTCATTGCTGTCGAAACTCACGGGTAGGGGGCGTGTCAAAAAGCGAATAGCCGCTTAAGTCTGCCTATTGTGTGCCAATTGGCTGACCGGCACAACAATCAAGCGGACGGTTCGACCTAGTGTAACTCAAGCCAATGCAACGGTCATGTTCGTTACCGTCGGACATGAGCCGCTAGCGGTCGCAACGCTGGAACGGGGCACGCGTCACGCAGTAAGGCCCTGAGGGGCTGAGCGTCGATAATGAGGATGAGAAAATCGATTCTTACTCCGATATTGAAACTCGATCATGGACATGCTCCGCCCCAGCCGGATTGCGATGGTGGTCGCCGCGACCGCCGGTGTGCCGTATCTGGCGTCGAACGTACAACACAGCCCCACCGAACAAGCCACGGCCGGACATACCGACGCACTGGGTCACGCCGTACAGGCCGAGACGACCCCGATGCAGGCGCTCGACGGCCCGCGCTCGATCCCGATCGGCCAAGTGCTGCGCTTCGATGTGACGACCACCTGGGTGCTGTCGACTTGGCCGCGCGTGACGACCGGCCTAGCCGACTTGGAACTGCAAGGATATCGCGTGGCGCTGGTCACTGGCGTTCGCCCCACCGATCTGGCCGGGTCGCTCACGTATTACTTCAACAAAGAGCAGCGCGTGGCCCGCATTCTGATGAGCGCCAACACGGGGGACCCGAGCGAGCTGGTGCAGCTGTTGGTGCAGCATTATGGCTTTCAGCGTGTGGTCGTAGCCGACGCGGGACTGCATCTGTATCAGGCCAAAGAGTCGGGGCGCGTGGTGGGCGAACTGCGAATCAAGCCGGCCAACATCGTACGACAAGACTCGCCATTGAACCGCTTTAGCGTCTCGCTGGTGATGGATCGACCGGCCCGATCAAATTGACGCAAGCCGATATCAGCAATTGACTAAGGACGCCAAATCGGGTCGACCGATATTGACCCATACAGGTTTGCTGATACAATGTCGATTGAATTCTGTAGAGCGACGGCTTAGGCCCTGATAAGCTATCGCTCACAGGATTGTTTTAGCCTACCCATGAACCGCCGCGCGACGACACCGTCCTACCTTTGCGTCGCGTCGAGCCGTTCCGAATTCGATCACCGTAGTGGAGATCACGCTCATGTTGACCCTCTTGGGAAAGCGCCCGCGCCAACGAGACCGTTTTTGCGACGGGCTTGCTCGTCGCCAGTTCTTGAAGATCGGCGCGCTGTCGTTCGGCGGCATGTCGCTGAACTTGGCCGACGTGTTACGCAGCGAAGCGGCCACGGGCGCGCGCCGTCACAAAGCGGTGATCAACGTGTTTCTCGGCGGCGGACCTCCGCACCAAGACATGTGGGATATCAAGACCGACGCGCCGCTCGAAATTCGCGGCGAGTTCAAACCGATCAACACGAGTGTGCCGGGCATTGAGATCGGCGAGACCTTTCCGCTCATCGCGCAGCGCATGGAGAAGTTCGCCATCATTCGTTCGGTGGTCGGCGCGCGCGGCGGACACGACGCCGAGCAGTGTACGACCGGCTGGAACAAAGACTCGTTGCGCATGCTGGGGGGCCGGCCGAGCATCGGCGCGGCACTCACCAAGCTCAACGGCCCCGTCGACCCGTCGGTCCCCACGTTCGTCGGCTTGGCGGCTCCCACCGGCCACATGCCCTGGTCCGACCCGGGCGTGCCGGGCTTTTTGGGCCCGCAGTTCACATGCTTCCGGCCCGACGGTCCCGGCTTGCAGAACATGAAGTTGAACGAGATTTCGATGCCCCGGCTCACCGACCGTCGGCAGTTGCTCGCGCAGGTCGACACCATTCGCCGCACGATCGACAACTCGGGCCAGATGCGCGCCATGGACGCCTTCGAGGGGAACGCCTTCGATATTCTGACCAGCAGCCGGTTGCTCGACGCGCTCGATCTCTCGAAGGAAGACCCACGTATTGTCGAGCGTTACGGATCAGGCAAGCCGTACAACTACCAATACGACGGCGCGCCGACGTGCAACGATCATCTGCAGATGGCGCGGCGACTGGTGCAAGCCGGCGTCCGATGTGTGACCCTGAGTTACGGCCGCTGGGATAGTCACGGCAAGAATTTTGATCTGGTGCGCGATCACGGCGCCAAGCTCGATCAATGCTTGACCGCTTTGGTCGACGACCTGGAACAACAGGGGATGCTCAACGACGTGACCGTTATCGCCTGGGGCGAATTCGGTCGCACGCCGCGAATCAATAACGGCGCCGGTCGCGATCACTGGCCACAGGTCAGTTGCGCCATCCTCGCTGGTGGCGGCATGCGAACCGGTCAAGTGATCGGCTCAACGAATCGGCTCGGCGAGTTCGCCAGCAATCGGCCCGTCCACTTCCAAGAGGTGATGGCGACGCTGTATCACAACGTGGGGGTGAATGTCTCGACGACTCACATCACCGACCCGGCCGGTCGCCCGCAGAAGCTCGTCGAGATGAACGCCATCCGCGAGTTGATCTAACGGACTCAAACCCTCTCCCGCCGGGAGAGGGTGGTGAACAAAGTGAACCGGGTGAGGGTGGCTAGCCCTGTCATTCGCTCGCTACCGTTATCCGCCCTTCGGGCACCTTCTCTCAAAGGGAGAAGGTTACAGCTTGAACCGACTCGGCAACAGCACGTTCAAGTTCGTGTCGACGAATCGCTCGGGTGCGTCGGCATCAATGAGTCGAATGGGCAATTCATCGCAGAACTCGGCGAGCACTTGGCGACAGGCCCCGCACGGGGTGACCGCTCCGGAGGCGACAATCACCAGTGCCTGGAACTGTCGCGCACCGGCACATACCGCGGCGGTCAGCGCGGTCCGCTCGGCACACTGCGTGAGGCCATACGAGGCGTTCTCAACATTGCAGCCAGGGAAGACCCGCCCGTCGGCCGCGAGCAACGCCGCGCCGACGCGAAAGTTCGAGTAGCGGGCATACGCCGCATCGCGGGCCTTGAAGGCCGCCGTGGTCAGTGCGTCAAAGTCGAGTTCGTTCATGCGATGCGCTCCACGATCAGGGTGGGAGGTACGATCGGCGTGTCGCCAATCGTCACCGCCTCGTTGGCCAACTGGAGAGCCGAGTCGCGGCCCCGCTCATGGGCAAACAGCTTGAGCAGCGGTTGGCCTGCTTCGACTCGGTCGCCGAGCCGCGCGAGCATTTCGAGCCCGACGGTGTTGTCGATCTCGTCGGTCACGCGCAGCCGTCCGCCGCCGAGTGCGGCAATCGCTTGCCCCAGCCGCTGGGTGTCGAGCGCGGTGAGGTAACCGGCCCGCGGTGCGGTGATGAGTGTCTCGGGGGCCACGTTCAGCGGTGCGTTGGGGTCGCCCCCTTGGGCCTGGCACATGGCAACGAATTTTTCCCAGGCGTGGCCCGAGTCGAGCTGCGCGGCGAGTCGTCGCTGAGCTGAGTCGCTACGGGGCTCGAGGCCGACGGCGACAAGCAGTTCCGCACCGAGCGCGAGCGTTAAGCCGCGAAGATCGGCTGGACCGTGTCCTTGCAACGTGTCGTACGACTCCTGCAGTTCGACGGTGTGTCCTGCTTTGCGTCCGAGCGGCTGATTCATGTCCGTGAGCAGGGCGACGGTGGGCAGCCCTAGCTGTCGGCCGACGGTGACCAACGATTGGGCCAGTCGCCGGGCGTCGTCTTGTTGTTGCATGAAAGCGCCGCTCCCCCACTTCACGTCGAGCACGAGCGCCTGGAGCCCCTCGGCCAACTTCTTGCTCAGAATACTCGCGGTGATCAGTGGGATGCTTTCGACCGTGGCCGTGACATCGCGGAGCGCGTAGAGTCGCTTGTCGGCGGGGACCAACTCGGCGGTCGCGCCGCACATGACGCAGCCGACTTGGTCGCAAATGCGCTGCATCTCGGCGGTCGAGAGTTGCGTGCGGAAGCCGCGGATCGCTTCGAGTTTGTCGAGCGTGCCGCCGGTTGCTCCCAGCCCGCGCCCGCTGAGCATCGGCACGCGCACGCCGCAGCAAGCGAGCAACGGTGCGAGGACGATCGAGACCTTGTCGCCGACACCGCCTGTCGAGTGCTTGTCGACGCACGGCGCGCCGGCGTTCCAGTTGAGCACCGCGCCGCTGTGCAGCATGTGCTCGGTCAGATCGGCCGTTTCGCGCTCGTCGAGTCCACGCAGGAACGCGGCCATGAGCCAAGCGGAGAGTTGATAGTCGGCGATGGAGCCGTCGGCCGCGCCACGCACGATCGCGTCTAGCTCGTCACGAGTGTGTGCTGCGCCGTTGCGTTTGCGGCGGATGATCTCGCTCGGCGAATGGGACATGAGCGATTACTGTTTGCGCTGTTGGTAGTGTCGGCTGGCTTGTTCGAGTGTTTTGCGTTCGCCGCGGGTGAGGCTGTCGGCCCCCTGCTCGCTCATTTTTTGCAAAATGCGGTCGACCTGCTCGGCGAGGTCGTCCGGGGTATCGTTCTTGAACAGCTTGAGCTTGGGGCGACGCAGTGACCAGCGCCGCGTGAGCTTGCCCAGCGAGAGGTTGGCGAAGCTCCAACGACGCGAGAAGTACAAATAGGCGAAGGCCGCGCCGGCCAAATGAGCTTCGTAGGCGACGGGGTCACCGTTCCGTTGGCCGCCCATCGCTCCGAGCAGATCCATGCCGACGAACAGCACAGCCAAGCCCCAGGCCGGCATCGGTATGATACCAAAGAGCGAAACGCGAGCCTGTGGGAAATACAGAGCAAAGAGGATCACGACCGCGCTAACTCCGCCCGACGCGCCGAGCAACGAGCCTGATTGCCCCATCAGCAATTTCGCCCCAAGCCAAGCCAAGCCGCTGAACACGATCGCGGCGAGATAAAAACGCGTGAACTCGCGGCGTCCAATTTGTTGTTCAACATTCCGGCCGAAGAAGAACAGGCCGAGCATGTTGAACAGAATATGCCGGATATCGACAGCCGAGTGCATGAAGCCGTAGGTCAGCAGCTGATAAGCATCCCAGGGATGCCGGAGCAAATCACTCTGCAAGCTCAAGTGCTGTTTCAATTGCTGATTGAAGAACAGCCAATCGCCAAGATAGACAATGGCGGTTATGAAGATGAGCTGGATGACGCGCGCCGGTTCGCCGGCTCGGCCACCGGAGTAGCCCGAGTCGGAGTCGTCGTCCCTGACGTAGTCGCGGTCGTAAAGG
Source organism: uncultured Planctomycetaceae bacterium (assembly GCA_964387325.1). Classification (GTDB taxonomy): domain Bacteria; phylum Planctomycetota; class Planctomycetia; order Pirellulales; family PNKZ01; genus CAZZBK01. Next base: position 15,453 of record CAYLYE010000032.1, on the reverse strand, counting down.
CCCATGAACGTGCGGCGGTCCGATCGAAGTTAGAGAAAAAGGCCGCGTGAGCGAGGCAATCTAGGTGGTGGCGCGATCAACGAGCACTTTGCACGGCAACGGCCGGTACGGCACGTTTGAGCGCGTCGAGTTGCGACTGCACAATCTCTTGACCCAGCGCGCGATTCGCATCGAACCGCTGCTGATTGTCCTTGGCCAGTTGTTGTACCTCGGCCATCAGCGCGACGAGCGCCTTTTCCACCTCGTCACGCTGGGTGGTCGCGGTCGCCACGTCTTTCTTGAGCATTTCTTCCGTCATCGTACGGGCTTCAGCTTGCTTCGACAGCCCCATGGCTGCGTTGCGAAACGACTGGGCGTCGTTAGTGATCGCCACGAGGGCGTCGATCAACTCGGGGCGCTTGGCGCGCATCAGCCGGAAGAAGCCAACATAGTCACGGACATCTTTGAGCGATGGAGGCGCGTTCTCGTCGACCGGCGGGGGCGCTGCGGCAGCAGGATCGGCCGGCTCGGCTGCGGCAACCGTGTGCCGATTGCTGGGCATCGTCTCGTGAATCAGCCAAAACGCCTGCTTGTTCGAAGCGGCCACGGCTGCGGCGCTGGCCTGCAACACTTGCATCTCGGCCTGCGAGAACGTATCGGACGGAATCACGGTGATCGTTTGCGTCGGCGGATCGGCTTCGGCCACGGTGACCGACGTCACGGCGAACTCGCCCAGGTAACGTCCGCCGCTGGCAAAGTCGCGGCTATCGAACAGGTAGACAAACGATTTTTCGTTGACCGGCAATTCCACCGGGTCGTTGATCTGGATCGTGATGGGCTGGGCCGGGTCAATCGCTCCGGGAGTCGCTCGCCATGTGCGCCCACGCATGAGTGCCCAACGGGCGTTCGCCTGCCGCAATTGTTTGAGACCGACCCGCTCGTCGGGCGTGGCACCCGAGGTGGGCACCTCTTGCTCTGTGTCGTACAGCGCGTAGCGCAGCTTGGCGCCACCGTCGCGCGTGAGCAGCAGTTCCTGCTCGACCTCGTCGGCCGATTTCTCAAGCTGCTTGACCACTCGGGTCCAACTGTTCCGCGCCTCGAAGGCCCGAGCCGAGAGAAAGACCAGCAGCGGAGCGCCGATGATCAGACCGAGAATCGAAATCCATCGCACCAGAGCGATCATATTGACGACACCCGAGGTTGTGTCATATCGACGTTCAAGGTCGTTGCGTAAAGACGAGAACGATTGATACCAAAACGCTACGGCCGGCGACCTTACTAGAGGTCGCCAGAAGAAGCACCCGGGTGACAATCGCCTAGACTCGATCTTAGGCAGGTCGAGTCACGGGTGTCAAACGATTTACGCCGCGAAAAGCACGATCTGTCAGCGGGGGATTTGATCGCAAGTCGTTACTGGGCAACAAAATGTCACCCGGCCGTGGGGAGGAACGGTCCACGGCCGGGTGAACGCGGTGAGCCGGATGTTCGGCTACTTACTTGCATCGCTTCCATTCTCGCCTCGTAGACGGCCTTCGAGCTTTTCGAGCCGATCGAGGAGTTGTTCAAGTCGCTGTTCGACGCCGGGAGCCCCACGCAGGGCCTCGCGAGCCCGATCGAGGGTCTCCTTTAACTGCGGAGCCTTGGCGTTGTCGTTATCCGCCGATGGCTTGTCGAGAGGCTGTTTGTCACCACGGGGCAGCTTATTGATGAGCGGTACGCTCCCCAGCCAGGGATTTCGCCCGACGTGTAGCTGCAGCGTCACATGCTTGCGAACTTCCGGAGGCAGCGTGTCGAGCTTGTCTTCCGTGGCTTCCCAGGTCTGATCCCCTTGCTTGACGATGACCTTGGCGGGCTGTTGACCGTGACGCTCGACCGTGATCGACATATCGTCAGGCAGCTTGGCGGTTCCAGGAGCGATCGCGCCGGCAGCACCCGGCGGAGGCGTGATGACTACGCCCGGATTGACCAGTCGCACCTCATTCCCCTGCTGCAACAGTTTGAGCGCTTGTTCGAGCATTTGTGGGTCGATCTTCATACCTGCCCCGGGCGCGGCCAACTGCGGTGGCCAATCGGGACGCTTGACCGGCCGCACGACCGTCGAGTGTGGCTGACCCGCGCGCAAATACGTGAGCCGCAATTCGCCTTCTTTGGCTGCCTGCACGACCGCGATCAGGTCGCCGATCATCCCCAGCGGTTTGTCGTTCGCCGTGAGCAGCAGGTCGTACCGTTTCAGGCCGGCCGTGTTGGTCGGGCTGTCGGCGATCACTTCGTAGATGACGAGCCCTTGGGTCTCAGGCAACTTCAACTGAGCACGCAGCGCGGCGTCGGCCGGGGCGCACTCGACCCCGATCCAGTAGTTACCGCCGGTCGGCGACAAATTGTGTTCGGCCGGGTTCGTAAAGAACGGGAACTGAGCTTGCGCTGTTGTGGTGAGCGTGCCGAGCACGATCACACTGGCGATGAAGAAACGACTTGAAGCGTTCATAGTGTTACATGACCTGTGTGTCACGAAGACTTATTGGTAACTGCGTCGACTCACGGGCTGCACGGCAATTTCGTCGAGCGGCAACACACCGCGGCGACCATCTTCTAACTCGAAGGGGACAAACCGTCGCTGCTGCCGTACCTGCGCCCCGAGGCTTTCGAGCATTTGCACCATCTCGGGCGACAAGGCTGGCGGCAACTGCGCGAGCGCCGCTTCGTCAAGGCTGGCCGCCTCATAGAGTTGCACCGGCTCCGTGGGTTGAACCGACGACGATGCGCGGTTAACGGCCAGTTGTGTGCGATCGCCAGACGATGTTCCCCACCACAATCCGCAACCAAAGGCCACGAGCACGCTGGCGGCGGCGAGCAACGGGCGCCACACGGTTCGTAAGCGCGAAGGCTGGCGCACCACCGGAGCGGCGACCACCGTCATCGCAGCGGGGGACTCCCGCAGCGCGCTCGACCAACTTTGGGCTTCTAAAAACGCGAGTGCGCAGCGCCGCCACAACTCGGGCCGAGCGTCGAGCCGCAGCAGCAAATCGCGCCGCGACGTTTCGTCCAGTTCGCCGTCAACCAGCGCGTCAATCCAATGCTCATCGTTGAATTCTAACTTAGGGTCACGCATCACAGTTCAACTCACGATTCTCAAGCCAGACTCAGGGGCGCTCGACTCCGCCGTGCGACTCAACACATCACGCAATTTCTGTCGGGCTCGGAACAGCCGGGTTTCGACCGCGCTGTGACTGATGCCCAGGTGTGCGGCAATTTGGTGGTAGTTCCAATTCTCGGCGTACTTCAGGAGTAGCATCTCGGCATCGCGGGCAGGCAACTGCTCGAGCGCCACGCGCACCATCTGCTGCCGCTCTTTCGCGAGCAGCCAGCGGAGCGGGTCGCTCTCGCGGTTGTCGTACTCGCGCGGCTGCCGCAACTCGGCGTAGCGATCGATCCGCTTGCGTTGTCGTCCGCATCGTCGGCGATACAACAAGACTTGCCGCACCGCCAGTCGATACAACCACGGGGCCGCCTTGGTCAGATCTTCGAGCGGAGCACTCTGGCGAACCGCCGCCAAGGCAACTTCTTGCAGCACCTCATCGACCGCCTCGCGATCCCCGAGCCGCGTCCATAACACCATGCGCAGCCAGCGATCGTGCTGGGCCAACAGCGCGGCCCAGTCGACGCGAGGCTCGGCTTCGTATCGGTCAACAGCAGTCATGTCAGGCTCAATAGTTACCGCCGGGACAAGAATCTTGCCTAGCGCAGGAGAATTTCTTTAAGCATTCTTGCCGCAAGGAGATAAGTCAAGCCGCACGGGAAGTTGCCCCAAAATACCCTGGGGTGCGCAACCACTGGGCTGCAGCGCGAAACGCTGTCGCCGGGCTATCGCCGAGCACGGGGGCCGATAGAATCAGCCAGAACAAAGGAAACCGCGATGGCCACAGTGCAAAAAACCGCTCACGAACACGAGGCATACTTGCCGGCCGGCTTGCCCTCGTTGGCCAATGCCCAGACCGCCCTGCCCGCCATCGCCAAAGACGCGAACTTAATTGCCGAGATCGAGAATGCCGTGCGCTGCGTTCCCACCGCGCACGACATGTTCATTGGCGACTCGCGTCAGATGCGGCTCAAAGCCGAGTCGGTTCATCTCGTGCTTACGTCACCACCCTACTGGACGCTGAAAGAGTACCGTGAAGGTGAAGGCCAACTCGGTCATTTCGCCGACTACGAAGGCTTCTTAAAAGAACTCGACAAAATCTGGAAGCACTGCTTTCGTGCTCTCGTGCCCGGCGGGCGACTCATTTGTGTGGTCGGCGATGTTTGTCTCTCGCGTCGCAAAAACGACGGGCGACACACCGTCGTTCCGCTCCATGCCTCGATTCAAGAACATTGTCGCGCGATCGGATATGACAACCTGGCACCGATCATTTGGCACAAAATTGCCAACGCAGCATATGAGGTCGCAGGCAACGGATCGGCGTTCTTAGGCAAGCCGTATGAACCAAACGCGGTCATCAAGAACGACCTGGAATATATCCTCATGCAGCGCAAGCCGGGCGGCTACCGTAGCCCGAGCGTTGCCACGCGCGTGTTGAGCGTCATCAGCGATGCTCATCATAAAGAATGGTTTCAACAAATCTGGACGGGAGTCACCGGCGCGTCGACACGTCATCATCCGGCCCCTTACCCGCTCTCGCTGGCCGAGCGACTGATCCAAATGTTTAGCTTTGTCGGCGATACGGTCTTGGACCCATTCTCGGGGACCGGGACTACAGCGCTCGCCGCGATGCTCCACGGCCGCAACTCGATCGGTTACGAAGTGGACGCGACCTACGCCAAAGCCGCGAAGCGGCGCATTGATGAGGCAAGGACACTTGAAACGGTGACGGAGATCCGGTTGCATGACGAACGATGACCCCATCGACAAGCAGGTTGCAAAAGCGATTAAGCTTTTTTGGCTGACCCGTGACAAACAGAGTCAGAGCCAAGGAGCCAAAACCGGTCAAAAGGACGCAGGCTTACGCGCTGCGGTCACGGGCGGTAAGCATCTCGATGGTTTCACGGAGATTTGTCGTCGCTTGTTCATCCAGGCGGGCGTACCCGAAGCACATATATTTTGGCAAGATCGCCGCGAGTTGCCCGGCTACTATCGGGCTGAAAAAAACTGGGACTTGATCGTGGTAGCTGATGGCAATTTACTGGCCGTCATTGAGTTCAAAGCGCAGGTCGGTCCATCGTTTGGCAACAACTTCAATAACCGAACCGAAGAAGCAATCGGTAACGCCTGTGATCTTTGGGCAGCTTACCGTGAAGGGGCCTTTAAGCCGTCTGCTAGGCCTTGGCTCGGCTACGTCTTTATTCTCGAAAACTGTGAGCGATCCAACAGCCCGGTGAGAGTCAAAGAGCCTCACTTCAAAGCCTTCCCAGAATTCCAGAACGCCTCGTATGCCAAGCGTTATGAAATCTTCCTAACCAAACTACTTCGCGAGCGGCTTTACGATGGCGCTAGCCTACTGCTCACTCCGCGAAAGGGCGGCACCCGGGGGCAATTCAGCAGCCCGAACGCGGAATTGAGTTTCCGGCATTTTGCGGCGGGACTCGCGGCCCACGCAATCGCTTATGCCCAAACACGTTAAGAGTGCGATCCAGGGGCGCTCAGGCAATCTCTAGCGAAAGCCGTAATAGGCGAGATAGCCGATAATCAGCGAGCAGGCGAGCCGCACGCAGCGGTCGGTCGAATCGTTCCCCACGCGAATGTTGAGCATCGATCACCCTCCGAAATAGAAACCGGTCGCCCCCCAACCGGCCATCCAAATCATCGCCTCATTCAAGTTTATCGGCTTTCTCAAGCAATGATAACAAAAAATAAACAATGCGACGATACGAGTTCCCGCCAGCACAAGTCCGTACGGTTTTTAGTGTCGCTCCTCATGCCATGTCCCATGTCGCGTTGCGACACACAGCTCAGCCGCAGCGAACGACTGGCACGGCTGACGGTAAGAGCGTAATCTGACAGTGGTCAGCCGCCAGGTAAAACAGAGCATTTGCCCTCGTAGCTCAGTGGATAGAGCACCGGTTTCCTAAACCGGGGGTCGCAGGTTCGATCCCTGCCGGGGGTACTTTCTGAACCGGTTGTCCTGCTCCCGAGAAGCCTGCGGCGCTCGATCAGTGAGCACGATTGCCGAATATGTGCGGCTGTGATGTACCAACACCCGAGGGAAACGCCGGGGTGATGGGAGCCCCCACCGTCTTGACCGGTTTCTTGGGATCTCGGAAATCGAGGATCACGGTGTCATTTCTATTTCGGATGTGGATGAGCCCGCTGTTCCACTCGGAGCGGATGAACGGAGAGTCGTAGCCGCGCGCTGGGGCGAGGTCGATGCTTTGGCCATTCACCTGAGCACTCCGTGCAGGGCCGTAAAAGCCGATCGTCGCAAAGTTCAGAACGCCCTGCTTGAAGTGGATCGGCTGAGCCTTGACGGCGACCTGGAAGGCGACGAAATCGTGTTGGTAGTCGGCGGCCTGATTCACGAGCAAAATCACCGGCGCGTTCTCGGTATCGAGCGTAATGAAGGGCTTGTACTTCTGATCGAACGATTCGGAGTGACGCCAGGCCGGCGTCCATTGGTAGCCACCAGCCACAACCTTCAGGGCGGCAAAGGCGGCGCCATCCTTCACGAAAATCCATCCCTCGGCTTCCGTTAATTCGTCGAGCGTCGGGCTAAAATACACGCGCAGATAAGCGGGGGTCGCCGTCCGTGGGTTCGGCGGCACGGGAGCCCATTGCTGCGTGACCATCAGATTCCGATCTTGGACACTGAAAAACGGATTGAATCCATGCCAGTCGCGACGATCGGCCGGTGCAACCTCGAACCCGATGCGGGCGTGAAGATCGCTTGCGAACACGACCCCTTGCCAGCGAAAGCCCATGCTCGTGTCGTCCAGCCATTTCGCATCGAGTCCTGCCGAGCCGAGCACGTAATCGGACGTGGCGAATCCGTAACGCAGTACGCTCCGTTCGGGATCGAGTTTTCGCCACAGCAGTCCATCCGGATCATCCGAGCTTCTGCCGCCACCGTCTGCCACCGGTCCTGGCCAACGTTTCGTGAAAGCATAGGCGCCGCGCAGCGAAGTGTCTTGGGCGAGACTTACAATCGCGGGCGGAGGGTAGTAATTGCTCGTGCTGTTTCCGCCAACATTCAGCGGCTTAAACTCGCGGCCAGGAGCATTGAAGAGCAGGTCGTAACCACGATCGGTCATGGCATCGTATTCATGGCCCACTTTGACGCGACTTTTGGGCCCGCCTCGCGTCGTGAGCAGGGTTTCCTCGGCGATGTTGGCATAGATCAGATCGAGAAACATGTCCGCTTTTTTGCGCAGCACCTCGTCCTCGGCAAAGTCGCGGAGGTTGAAGATCGCGGCGATGCTGTCCCCTTGATAGCTGGGCGAAGCTGCCTCGACAAACTGGCCTCGTTTCGCCCGCTCATCGAACCAATGCAACCAATAGTCGCGGCGCACTTGGTACTGCTCGCCCAGCGACGAGCCGTCGTCATACTTTCGATTCGCGTACTCCGGAATGTTCCGCAGGAATTGTGCGGCAAGCAAGTCACACGATTTGCTCGCAATATGATGATTCTCGGAACCCTCCATCTCCCAGACATCCCGCTTCGCTTCGGCAAGCTTGCTATTCGAGCGGGCCACGTTCCAAAATCCGCGCTCAAAGTTCTCCTGAGCCTTTCGCGATAACGGACCTGACATCGGACCGGTCCGATGATTCATCAGTCCATACAATCGAAAATAACTGACGCCGAACAAACTGAAGCCGAACTTGGGATTGGCTGATACGACGAACTTATCTGATTCGAAGAACTGATTAATATCATCGACACGCTTGCCAAAGATCAGGGCTGGCATACCGTAGCGCACCCATCCGATCGAATCCGTCCCCTGACTGGTGTCAAATCCGAGTCGCGACAGTCGGTCCATTCCGGCGAGTAAGCTCGTCCGCTGGCGCTGGAGGTAATCGGTCGGAAGTTCCTGCATGTGCCGAGCAGGCCACTCGATGGACGTCACGTCTCGATCCGAGGTCTTTGACACGGACTGCTGTGCCTGGCCACGCAACGGACAGAGCCCAGCGAGCAGCACCACGGCGGAGACCAAGCGTTTCATCAGCAGAGTTCCTTGGAGTTTGCGTGCCAAACAACCATCGCGATCGTTCCGTAATCGGGCCCTGCGATTTTTGAAGCAGACGCAGTTCATGAACCCAACCGAGCAACGCGAAGCCGGGAAATCGCGGGCTTCCGATGGTCGCCCTGGCGCGTTCATCGGGCAGTCGTCAATTAGTATACCCTCCAACTCCGCAGAATAACCGGATTCGACCGCTCGTGGTTTCGCCGAGCGTCCTGTGCGATGGCCCAGGAGTGGCGCAGACTTGAATTGGTTGAAGCGCACGCTCCTCGGCAGTAAGCTCAATAGCCCTGCTGAATCGCAGAATACATGAGCCTATGCCCACCCGCAGAATATTTCAAACGAACATCCCACCAGCCGATGGCTTGGGCCACCGGACGTGACGGGGCGGCGTCGATCAGGTTCCGCGCCCGACATCCGAACCACCGTCGACCAAAATGGAGATTGACATGCCACGAGTTCTATCGCTTTCGATCCCGTTCGCGCTCTGGATGCTGTTGGCTCCGCTCGCGACCGCTTCGGCCATGCACGTCGAGCGCAACATCCCCTACGCCTCGCCGGCCATGGAACGTCAGGTACTCGACATCTACGCTCCCGACGATGCCAAGCAGAAGAAGTTGCCGGTGGTATTTTGGATTCACGGCGGCGGCTGGCAAGGGGGCGATAAGTCCGACGTGGCCCTCAAGCCCCAGTTCTTTGTCGATCGCGGTTTCATTTTTGTCAGTACGAACTACCGACTCTATCCGAATGTTGAGATGGGCGAATTGATCCGTGACGTCGCCCGATCACTCGGTTGGGTCTACAAGCACATTGCCCAACACGGCGGTGATCCGCGCCGGATTCTCGTCGGCGGACACTCGGCCGGCGCGCAACTAGCCGCCATCGTTTCGACCGACGACCGCTACCTCAAAGCTGAGGGGGTGCCAATGAGCGCCTTGCGCGGCTGCATTCCCGTCGACGGCGATACGTACTATCTGCCAGCCATCATCACCATCGCCGAAATTCGCGCCTACATGCACGGTCTACCACAACCCGGCAAGTTCGGCCATCGCGTCAAGTTCGGCAACGATCCGGAGAAGCACGTCGACTTCTCCGCAGTCACGCACGTGGCCAAGGGGAAAGACATTCCTCCGTTCTTCATTATGCACGTTGCGGGACACCCCGACACGACGGCTCAAGCCAGACAGCTCGCCGCCAAGCTCCAAGCGGCCGAGATCCCGGCCAGACTGTTCGGCGGAAGAGAAACCACTCACAACAAGCTGAACAACGACATCGGCCTGGCCGACGATCCGGGAACGAAATCGTTGATCGAGTTCCTCAACGATGTTTTGAAATAACCAGCACGACCAACACGCCTTGTCGGCACCTCCGTCGGGCGTGGTCCGAATCTCATGATCGAGAACACGGTTTTCATCTCGACCGGGAGATGAATTGATAACACACCGCGCCGAGCAGGAGCAGGCTCAAGCCGACCAGACACTCAACCGGTGCGGCCCAGAGCATCGTGCTTAAGAAGATCAGATAGCCCACGATAAACACGGCCGGCACGAGCGGGTAACCCCAGCAGCGATACGGTCGCGGCCGACTCGGCTGCTGCTGCCGTAACATGATCACGGCGACGACCGCGGCCAAATTGAACACGCTCGCGCCAAAAATGCAGTAGTCGGTCAACACATCGTAGAGTCGTTTGTTCGGATCCGGATACAAGCCACCGGCCAGAATGAGCACGGCGCTCCACACCGTCAAACCCACGATGGCCATTGCGGGAGTTCCGAAACGTGGATCAATGCGTCTCCAGGGCTTGAGAAATTCGTAGTCACGTGCCACGGCAAAGAGCACCCGTGGGCCAACCAACACATTGGCGTTGAGCGCGCCGAACACCGAGACACCAATCATCGACAGGACAAAACGCTCTCCCCAGTGAGGCAGAAGTGTTTCGGCAGCCACCGCGGCGGGGACTTTCGCGGCAGCGATCACGTCCGACGGCAACGTGAGATGATAGGCGACATTGGCGCTCGTGTAGAGCACAATCAGCAGGATAGTCCCACCGATCAATGCGCGCGGTAAATTCCGCTCGGGATCGCGTACCTCTTCGCTCACCATGGGCAGATGCGCCCAACCATCGTAGGCCCACATGATCCCCGACAGAGCGGTGCCCAGCCCACCCAACAAACTCAATTGCCAAGTTGCCGGCCAAAGTTGCTGATCGAATGTTGCGTGTGATTGCAGGGCCAGAAACGGCAATGCGGCTAGAAACACGACCGCGGCAATTTTAATCGTCGTCGTGAGGTTGCTCAGTCTGCCTCCCCAGCGTGTGCCGAGCATGTTGATCACCGCCAGCACGGCGATCGTGCCGATGGCCAATCCCGCTCGCCACCACGGGGAGAACGGGATCGACGCCTGCAGGGCTTGCTCCAAATTGAGCGCCATGGCGGCGGCCAGCGCGGCGATGCTACCACTGCGCACGACCCAGAACTCGGCCCAAGCCCAGAGAAACGCCCAGGAACGACCATACGCCTCGCGCAGAAACACATACAGCCCGCCGGCATGAGGCATCATCGCGGCAAGCTCGGCCAGAGCGAGTGCACCGCACAAATTGACCAGCCCGCAAATCACCCACAGACTGACAATCACCCCCACGTAGCCCTGCGTGGCTTGCGCAATGATGGCCGGCTTCAGGAACACCCCCGAGCCAATCACCGCGCCAACGACAATCGCAGCGGCTGAAACGGGCCCCAGCACAGCCGGCAAGCGAGCCGAGGTCAGATCATCCGTCGCAGCGTTGGATTTAGTCACGAGGAAGCTCGCCAAGGTAAAAAAAGTTCGCGACCAATATGCCAAGCGGATGACAAAGCCACAACTCAAGTTGCCAAAACAACTTGCAATGCCCGCCTGAATCGTCACATCCGTTGGAGATCGTCGGTCGATATGATACAGTGAAAGTCCTGCCATTGGTTGCCCCCCGCCTTGGAGTCCCCGCCATGTTGCCCATCTCTGGATCGCGTACTCGGCTGTGTGATGGACATACGCGTCGAGAAGTTCTCAAGCTCGGATCGCTGGCCATGGGAGGCCTGTCGCTGAATCAATTGCTTGCGGCCGAGAGTGTCTCGGGGCGCAAGAGCGCCAAGGCCGTGATCATGATTTATCTGGTGGGCGCTCCGCCGCATCAGGACATGTACGATCTGAAGATGGACGCCCCCGCCGAGATTCGCGGCGAGTTTCAGCCCATCGATACGCGGGTGCCAGGCATTCAGATCTGCGAACACTTGCCGCGGCTCGCGTCGATCATGGACAAGTTGGTCCCCATCCGCAGCGTGGTTGGCTCGCCCGATGGCTCGCACGATTCATTCATTTGCTACACGGGTCGTTCCTTCCGACAGCAGCCGCCGGGCGGTTGGCCATCACTCGGTTCCGTGGTGTCGAAGTTGCAAGGCTCGACCGACCCGTCGGTGCCGCCGTTCGTCGGACTGGCCCCCAAGGCGGGACATCCACCGTATGGATCGCCTGGGCACCCGGGCTTTTTGGGCCCCGCGCACTCGGCGTTCCGGCCGACCGGAGACGGCATGGGAGACATGGTGCTCAACGGCATCGACGCTTCGCGCCTCGACGAGCGCCGCGGATTGCTCCGGCAGTTCGACACCCTGCGACGCGAGATCGATCAGAGCGGCATGATGCAGGGAATCGACGCCTTCACGCAGCAAGCGCTCGGCATCCTCACCTCGAGCCGCGTGGTCAAGGCCCTGGATGTGAGTGAAGAACCCGCCGCCGTGCGCGAACGGTACGGCAAAGGTTTCACGGCCAACTACGGTGACGGCGCGCCGCGCAATCTTGAACACTTCTTGGTGGCCCGACGTTTGGTCGAGGCGGGGGTGCGAGTCGTCACGCTCAATTTTGGTCGCTGGGATTTCCACTCGAACAACTTCTCCGAAGCCAAGAACACGCACCTACCCTATTTCGATCAGGGGCTCAGCGCGCTGATCGAAGATCTGCACGAACGCGGTCTGGCGAACGACGTCGCTGTCGTCGCCTGGGGTGAATTCGGCCGCACGCCGATGATCAACAAAGACGCGGGTCGAGATCACTGGCCTCAAGTCGGCGGCGCTCTGCTCGCCGGCGGTGGCATGCGCACCGGTCAGGTGATTGGCGCGACCGATCGCTTGGGTGGTCTGCCCGTACAACGCCCGGTCCACTTTGCTGAGGTATTCGCCTCGCTTTACAAGCACCTAGGTCTCGATCCGCATCGCGCTTACTTGCGTGACTTGGCGGGCCGCCCGCAGGTGCTCGTCGACGGCTACCAACCGTTGAGCGAGTTGGCATAAGCGGCAACAAAAGTTGCTTTTGGGTGACGCGTCGGCGAGACTTGAGAGCCCCGGCACATTGACCGTGCCCCCCTGCCCTGCTCGCTCCCGCCTTGGAGATGCCGCATGCTTGTCGCGCCGCTGCTCGTGTCGTTATTGCTCAGCGCAAGTCCCGTCGCAGGCGATCGCCCCCCCTCAGCCTCGCTGAACGATTGGTTACTCGACGAATCGCATCGACTGATCGATCAGCGTAGCGTGGCGTACGAGAAGATCAAAACGGCCGATGATGCCCGGGTCTGGCAGGCTGCGCGCAAAAAGTTTTTCATCAAACAGATTGGTGGCATTCCGACCCCCACACGCCCCGCGAGCCAAGTGGTCGGTACGATCGATGGGGGCGACTACCTCATTGAGAAGATTATCTTCGAGAGTCGGCCGGGACATCATGTGACCGGCGTGCTGTATCTACCCAAGCAAGCTCCGCGCCCGCTCGCGGCGATGCTCATCTGTTGTGGTCACAGCTACGATGGCAAGGCGTCGGAAGGGTATCAGCGCGTGGGCATTCTCGCCGCGAAGAATGGCCTAGCCGCGTTCTGCTTCGATCCGATTGGACAAGGCGAACGGTATCAAGTGCTCGAACAGGACGCTCATCCCGGCCGCGCATCGGCGCAGCGCGCCGACGCTCGCTTGCGCGTCGTGCAAGAGCTAACCCCTGATGCCCCGCCGCAATACAACCCCGTCGAAGAACACACCCTCGCCGGGATCGGTCCGATACTGCTCGGCTCGAATACGGCCCATTTTCGCGTCTGGGATGCGATGCGGGCGGTCGACTATCTGCTCACCCGTGGCGACATCGATCCGCTGCGAATCGGCGTGACAGGCAACTCGGGCGGCGGAACCGAGTCGGCCTATCTCATGGCGCTCGATGAGCGCATCGCGGCAGCGGCACCCGGTTGTTTCTTGACCAGTTATCGCCGGTTGCTCGAAACCTCGGGCCCACAAGATGCTGAGCAGAATATTTTTGGCCAACTCGCCTTCGGCCTGGACGAAGCCGACTACGTGAACCTCACCGCCCCGCGACCGGTCGCTGTTCTGGCCGCCACACGCGATGCCACGTTCGATATTGTCGGCACCTGGGATTTGTTCCGCGATGCGAAACGGTTCTACGCGCGGCTCGGCCATCCCGAGCGCGTCGATCTGGTCGAGACCGACAATGTCCACGGTTTTACGATTCAACTGCGCGAAGGTGCCGTGCGCTGGATGCGTCGTTGGCTGTTGAGCAGAGACGACGCGGTGGTCGAAGGAGATTTTCCGATCTACACGCCGGCTCAATTGCAATGTACGCCCAAGGGACAAGTCTTGCTCATGAGTGGCGAGCGGTCGGTGTTTGATCTGAACCGCGAACATGCCCAGCAACTGGCTGCGGAGCGTGCGTCACGCGCTCCTTCGCAGACCCCCGAGTTGCGCCGACTAGCCATCGCAGGGCAGATTGGCCTCGATCCTCGGGCCATCCCCAAGATCGATTCGCAATCGCCTGGCGAACAAGGATCCCTCTGGCTGCAACGAGCCAATCGGGTTCCTTTGCACGTGCGGCTCGAACAACCCGAACAGCGCAATGGCGAACTCGTTATGTATCTGACGGCGGCGGGAACGACCGCCGTTGATCGTCAGGCCGAGCCGATCAAGTCCTGGCTCGCGGCTGGCAAGTCGGTGGCGATCCTCGATCTGTCGGGCCTCGGCGCGATGGGCCCCGATGGTAAACGTTACTGGGCCAATACGCTCTTCGGCTCGAGTATTCGCGAATATTTCACAGCTTACCTCAACGGTCGATCGATCGTCGGTCTGCGAACCGAAGATATACTGGCTGCCCGCGACCACTTGTCAAAACAACACGCATTTCAGCAGGTGCATTTATATGCCGTGGGCGTGACGACCATTCCGGCTCTGCATGCCGCCGCGCTCCAGGCAGATCGCATTGCCTCGACCACGTTGGTGCAATCGATCGCCTCATGGGAAGATGTCGTGGCCACGGCGGTCCCCGACAATCAACTCATCAACACGGTCCACGGCGCGCTCGCGATCTACGATCTGCCTGACCTTGTCACCCTGGCCGGGGGCATTCCGCGCGTACAACGAGTGCGGAACATCAACGCTCGGGGCCAAGGGCAATAATCAACTTCACCCAGATCATCACCAAGGGGTTGTCATGTCCTCTCTCGAACTCAATTCCAACGCACAGTTGTCGCGCCGCACACTTTTACAGGCGGCAGGCGTGTCGCTCGCCGTGGCAGGCAGTTCACTTCCGCTCGTAGCTCAGACGCCGAATGTCTCGGCGGTCAAACCAATTGCCAACTATCGTGACGTGCTCACGACCTTACAACAACGCGGACACAAACTGCGCGTGCTCGGTTGTGCGCCCGATCAATCGCCCGTCGGGGTCATCAAGCTGGGAGGCAATAAATTGCCGGCGATCGTCATCAGCGGCGGGGCTCACTCGACCGAACACGCCGGCGCGACCGCCACGGTCGAAGTGCTCGAACACCTCAAGACCGATCATGCCGTGTATGTGCTGCCGGCACGCGATCCCATTGGACTCAGCGGCTTCCGTCATGCACTGAGCTTGGGGCTAGGCCGACCGCCGCAGCTCGAGTCGGCCGAGCAGCTCGACGACTTTCTGCGCGCTAACGGCGAAGTGCTCTATGATCGCGACGGCACTTTGCTGGTGATGATCGGCGAGTACGGCTATGCCAATCGCGGGCTGCTGCACAAGTTCGAGAAGGGAGCCAAGTTCCTGGAGCCCTTGTTCGGTCGGCGAATTTGGTACGCCTCGAAGCGCACCGACACGCCGGGCTCAGCTCCGCTCGAGCGAGCCTACACGTTGATCGTTACCCCGGACGGTGAAATTCTGCACCTCAATCGCTTTCACGACACGGCTTGGGCGCCGGCCGAGGTCCGCTGTCTCCGGCAACTCATGGGCGAGGTCAAGCCGGCGCTCACGTTCGATCTACATGAG
>CAYLYE010000031.1:0-37948 GCA_964387325.1 uncultured Planctomycetaceae bacterium | reverse complement strand
GAAGTCACTAATTGCACGCGATTTACTCGTCGGCTCGATTTCTTGACCATACGGGAAAGTACGAAAGTGGCCAGAACCTCCCCCAGCAACACAACCTTAAGACACCACCACGCCAAGAGATAGATTGACGAATGTTATTACAATGTAGTACCATTGAAAGGAGCTAAAAACGCGTTCTGGGGAGTGCTGGTCATGATTAAGAGGTTGAGCAAACACGGCAACAGCCTTGCGCTAGTGATCGATCGTTCGATCCTCGATCTGCTGGGGATCGATGAGCAAACCGCATTGGAGGTTTCCACCGACGGCGAGGCATTGATCGTGATTCCTGCGCAAGACAAGCGTCGCCGAAAGAAGTTCGATGATGCCCTGGAATCGACGAACAAACGTTACGGCAAGGCGCTCAAGCGGCTAGCGGAGTGACTCAGTGGAGATCGAGTTTCTCACGCTTGGCGAAGTTGTAGCCATCCATCAAGACCAGATCCGTCGTTACGGTGGCTCGGCGGGTGTTCGCGATTGGGGGTTACTGAAGTCGGCCGTCGCGATGCCTGCGGCCATGTTCGGCGGACAATTCCTGCATGGCGAGTTGACAGAGATGGCCGCCGCCTATCTGTTCTATCTCGTCTCGAATCATCCGTTCATCGACGGTAACAAGCGCGTCGGTGCCGTTGCGGCCGATGTCTTCCTCGTGCTGAACGGCTGGGAACTGACGGCAAGTGAAGATGGCTACGCGGACCTCGTGATGTCGGTCGCTACAGGCAAGACTGGTAAGTCGGAAGTCGCGGAGTTCATCCGAGCAAACGTAAAACAGTCTTGAGGAAAATGTAAAGTCAAAAATCAACTAGCCAGCGTTTGCGCCACGTGCCAAACTTTGTGTCTCAAATCGGTCCGCGGGCCAGAATTTCTGTCTCAAGTTGGACAAGGTTTGTGTCCCGCGGTGACGTAAGTCCTTTAGCGATGGTGGGCGGCGTGACAACCGTTATGTCCGCAACCACGACTTGGTGTGGGACATATAGCTAGGCCACGATTGTAAACGGCTTTCATCATCGCCGGATGATTTTGGCTGGGCGATTTTTGGGTGTCTAGCAGCCGAGCCGATGCCCTGCCGTTGGTATCCGGGAACAACAGCCAGCGGAGCCGAGGCCAGCTATTTGGTCTCAGCCAACTGCGCAGCGGACTCGATCCATACCGACTTGGTTCGGCCATTTTGATCCTCAGCGAAATAGCTTAACTAGGCCGAGCAACGCGAGGCCGGTATTTCCGGACTCCCGCTGGTCGTCCTGTTCAGTTCATTATCTGAACCTCAATAGCCGACGATTTCAGTGAATTCGCTCGCGTTTTCGGCGAAGTTGCGGACGGGGAAATCGAGGCGGTGCAGCATGGTCACGTAGAGGTCGCCGAGCGGGCGTTCCTCGCGGGCTTTGATGAAGCGGCCGTGGTGGAAACCGAGGTCTTTGCCTCCTGCCAGCACAATCGGATAGTTTCGCGCGTTGTGCGTGTTGCTCGTGCCGCTTCCGTACAAGGCCAGCGTACGATCAAGCACGCTTGTTTCACCTTCACGAATGGCCGAGAGTCGATCGAGGAAGTAGGCAAACTGTTCGGCGAGGTAGCGATCGTACTCACCCCAACTCGAATCTTTGGTTGGATCCGAGTGACTGAGACCGTGATGACCGCCGTGTTTTCCCGTACCGATCTTGAGGATGCCGGGGAAGCGATCGCAAATTCCGTGGCCATCTTCGGATGAAATCTGATAGGTCGCCACGCGCGAGGTATCGGTCTCGAAGGCGAGCACAATGAGATCCATCATCGTGCGGATATAGTCAGTCGGCCCTTGCTGAGAGACTTCGAGATTGAGCTTCGAGCGATCGACATCGGGGATCGCTTTGCCGAGCCATGTTTGCGCCCTGCTGAGCCGACTTTCGACTTCGCTCAACGAAGAGAGGAATTCATCGAGCCGTTGCTGATCGGGCCGGCCGAGCCGATTGCGCAGCGAGCGAGCATCTTCCAATAGGAAGTCGACTCGCTTGCGACCCGCTGAGAGAGCTCGTTCGTGAGCTACGCGGTCGCCGTCGGCCGGCTTTTCGAAGAGGCGTTCAAAAATGCTGCGTGGATTCGACTCTGCGGGAATGGCGCGCCCTTGTTGATCGAACGAAATTGTGGTGGCCCGGCTCTTCATGCCAGTGCCGCCGTTGCTCGAAAGCACCAGCGAGGGAATCCGCGTGTGCAGTCCGTACTGGCGCGCAATCAACTGATCGATCGAGATCGAGTTGTTGAGATTGAGGCGAATGTCGGCTCCCGTGAGCCAGACGTCGCCCGTGTTGTGACCAACAAGCTGCCGACTGGTCGGATGGGAAAGTTGACCGAAGATTGTGAGATTCTGCTTATGCCTGGCAAGCGTCTCGAGCGAGCGGGTGAATTCATAGTCGGGACCGTCGGTCCGTGGGAACCAGTTCCAATCGCTGGTGGGATCGGTGGGTTTCGACAGGGCGACACCATTGCCGAAGAAGAACGCACAGAAACGCTTCGGTTTATCCGTAACGGTCGGGGCGGCGGAAGCCATCGCTTCGAGCCAGGGCAGCGCCAGGGCGAGCCCAGTGCCACGAAGGAAGGTACGTCGGTCAAGATGCCAGGCGGGGTGAGGCATGGTGGGAACCGTGTCTAGGTGGGGGTGTTCCGCAATCTGAATATGTTCGCAGGAATCGCGGCTATTCTCAATCCTGCTTGGGGGGAATTCACTTTGTTTGGAACGGCTCGCTAGCAACCACTAGATCAATTAGTGCCGAGAGCCGATCTCCACGTTTTTTCAAGACAGGCACGAGGCTATCGATCACTTCCATGTCGCTGAGCGTCAACGAACGTCCCAGAGCGTAGCTCGCCACCCGACGGAGCACCGCTTGGCGCAGGTCATCGCTTCGTGTGCGAAGCAACTCCTTTTTTAACTCGCGCAGACCGTTGACCGTGACGCCCGTAGGAAGTTCCGCTGTTGCGTCGATCGCTTGCGTGGACTTTTGTTTTCGCCATTGGCCAATCGCATCGTATTCTTCGAAGGCAATACCCCAGGGATCGATCTTCGTGTGGCAACCGGAACAGGCCATGCTATTGCGATGCAGAGCGAGTGCTTGTGTGATCGTCAGCCCTTTGAGCTTGGGATCGCTGGCCCGGTCGAGCTCGGGAACATTGGGTGGCGGCGGGGGAGGTGGATCGTCGAGCAAGTTCTTGAGCAGCCACATGCCGCGTTTGATCGGATGCCCGTCGAGGCCATCCGAATTGCCGGTGAGCACGCTGGCCTGCGTAAGCAGCCCGCCGCGCTCGAGCATGGGATCGAGCTGCACTTTGCGAAAATTCGACCCGTGGACCTCGGGGATGCCGTAGTGTTTGGCGAGGACCTCATTGACGAAGGTGAAATCCGCGTCGAGGAAATTCAGGATGCTCAGGTCATTTTGCAGCACATGGGCGAAGAAGTGGATCGTCTCCAGCTTCATGGCGGAGGCGAGCTGGTCGTTGAACTCAGGGTATCGGTTCTTGTTGACGGTGACGCGCTGCAACCGGTCGAGTTCGAGCCATTGCTCCGCAAACTGTTCGATGAATTGCCAAGCGTTGTGGTCTTTGAGCATCCGCCGTGTCTGTTCCGCGAGCACTCGCGGGTCTCGCAACTTGCTTTGCTCCGCCAGTTGCAGCAGCGTTTCGTCGGGCATGCTACTCCAGAGAAAGTACGAGAGTCGGGCCGCCAACTCATAATCGGTCAGTCGTTCTTTGCCCGAGCTGCCGCTGCGACTTGCGGGGAGTGCCAGAAAACGTGTTGCCGTCAGAACAACGCTCAGCGTTTCGCGGATGCTCGCTTCCAGCGAGTCGGCTTCGCTACGGGCCCGAGTCCAGAACACCATCAGTCGATCAAGTTCCTGCTTTTCGATCGGCCCGCGAAAGGCACGCGTGGCAAAGCATTTGATCACCTCCCGCGCATAATCGGTCTCAGCCAGTTGGGCACGGTTGGGAAACAAAATGCGGGTGTGCGATGCGGGAGGCCACTCTTCCAGGAATGGGCTCTCGAATTCGATCCACTCGATCTTCAGCTGCGGCGGATTCGCTTCGTTGGTCAGCTTGGGGGCCGCGTTCCAAGCGTAGAGGATGCTGCAATTTTGATTCCGGAAGGGCCCCGGGTTCGGCAAGGGGAAGTTCTCAAGCCGGGCACAAAACTCAAAGGTGCGAAACTCGAAATCATCAACGACGATCGGCGAGCCGACGGTCTTAATTTCGACGCCATGCAGGTTCGTGCAGCCGAGCCCGACGGCCAATTGCGGTAGTCGCGTCGATTCCAGTTCGGGTTCGGGCTCGAACCGAGCGGCACGCACGCGGATCAGCATTTCACCGCGCCGAAATGGATGGTGCAGTCGAAAACCGTAGCGAAAGTCGGGCCGTGCCAAGGCGGCTTCGCCGAACGGTCGTGGAGCGTCGGGCAGCAACACTCCTATCGGATGCTGATTCTTCTGATCTTTTCCAAACTGGCAGTCATCACCGATCGTGAACGTCTTGTTTTTGGCACGATAGTCATAACTTTCGCCCGGTAGATTCGCGGGCTTCGGCAAGACCTCGACCGGCTTCTTCGCCTCAAGGCGATAGCGATGCACCTCGGGAGCGGGTCCGGTGACAATGGCCTCGGCGAGAGCCTCGTCGGCGATTTGCAGATACATCTCGTACTGCAGGGGTGACATCCGCAGGGCGTCGCCGTCGTTGCGAAAGCCTTCCTTGGAGCGCCCATCTTCGGGAAGCCGGCTGGCAAACTCGATCGACAGCCCCAGCAGATCTTGCATCGTCCGTTGGTACTCACGGCGCGTAAGCCGACGGAAGTGCGTCGCCGGGTTCTTGGTGAGCGCAGCTCTCCGCATTTCTTGCACGATCCAACCCGTGATCAGCTCGCGTTCCGCTTTCGCAAGCGGCGGCTCGTCCTGCGGAGGCATGTCGCCGAAGTTGAGTCGATTGAGCACCTCTTGCCAGTGATCGCCGTCGTTCCCTTGGATGAGATCCGGGTTCAGTTTGTCGATCCGCAACTCCCCCTTCGGTTTGTTGTCGGTCAAACCGTGGCACTTCTGGCAATGCTGTTTGAGTAGCACGGAAACTTTGGCGAACGGTATTGGCTCGGCGGCGTGTGGGGATTGGGCTGTCGCGGACATTGCGGCCAGCATCAGCGACACCAGCGTATATAGGTTGAAACGCACACTCGGCATCGCGATCTCCGCCAAAACGAACAGGAATTCCGCTTAATTTTACAAAGTCCGAATCACCCGGCACAACACGTTGACCGAATGGGTCACTCCTTAGCACTATTCGCGGCCGTGCAATGATTCTTCCGACGGCAATGCCACGACCTTCCATGTCTCTGGGTAGAAACGAACGACGCGTTTCGGGCGGTAGCCTTCGAGCATCATGTCCATTCGGAGTTTGACCTGCACGCCACTGCTCCCAGGTGCGTTGGGAATCTTTTTCACTTCGAGCAAGTTGCCTCGTTTGCTGTCGTTGACGGGGTCGTAGGTCATGAGCGTGTCCCGCGCGACGGCAAGTCGACCGAGTGGCTCGACCGGTGGCGGGCTGCCGTCCTTCGGCGGTGGTGCATTAAGGTCTTTGAGTGTGAGTTCCTCGAAGATTTTCGGATCCACGCCATCGAAGAACGTGACCGTGACAATCTGTTGTTGGTCATCGACCGAGGAGACCCAGCCGGGCAGACCGCGTTCGCGGATGTGGTTGCGATGGACTTCCATCTGTCGTGCGGTCGCTCGTGTTCGGCTCTCGTCGTCGAGCCAGATGTCCGTAATGCGGCCAGGACCGTAGAGCGTGACCCAGGTGAGATTGAAGAGCACGGTCTGTCCTGCTTGCAGCGCGGTTAGGTCGGCAATTTCTTTCCCTTGGTACACGCGCGTGCGACTTTGCAAGTCGAAGGTCTTCGGCTTGCCGTCGCTGGTTGGCTGGCCATTCTCAAGCAGTGTGGCGGTAAGCTTCTTGGTGGCGAGATCGACGCTGTCGATTTTCCAAAGTTGCTTCTGCCGTGTGTGGTAGGTGAACTCGTCTTCCACTCGAAAACAGCGGCGAAATTCCCACTCGGGCGTCCTGCGACGATAAAACGTGTCGGGCAACGGCGTCTTGTCATCGAGATCCGCCAGATAAAACAAGCCGCGCACATGCGTGCCGAGCGGAATGTCTTGTAGCGCAGCAGGCGCTCCGTGATACCAGATCGATCCATACGGCAACATGCCGGCGTCTAGGGGCAGGTCCCACACGCCGCGCTCCTGGCTGTCATTGCGATCAACACGGATCGTCAATCGCCGCAACAGATGATCGACCCGGATCAATTCGCCCGAGACCGCATGCGCCGAACCCTCGGGTGGGAATTGGCCCTCGACAAGCTGATACCATTCGGGCTTGTCGTTCGGTCGCTTATCCTTCGGGATATTTTTACTCCGCTGCTCTCCCACGACGGGGCCATCGGCATCGGTGCGGAACCTCGGTTTATCGTCGGCGCAGAGAACACCGATCCAGAGGAGACAACAGCAGCAGGTCAAGAGTCGCATGAGAGGTTCGTTCTTGGTTTAGAGCGGTTTAGCATCTATACGATTTGCGAGAGTGGCCCGAGGCTGTCTTGGAATTTGTCCGCTTTTACATCCACGCGTTGCAGCATGGTCAGCAACAAGTTGCTGACGCGAGCATCGCCGTCGACGGGGCGCGAACAGATCTGGTAGTGGCCTTGAGCATTCGACACGTCATACTTGCCGATCTTGGGCAGGTTAAAGTCGACATGCGAACCGTGCTTGTAGCCGAGCGCTTTGCCACCCGCGAGGATGAGTGGGAGATTGGCGTTGCCGTGACTGTGGCCATAGGCCATGCCGCTTCCCCAGAGAACCTGCGTCGTGTCGAGCAGCGATTGATCCCCTTCCTTGTGTTGCTTGAGCAAGTCGAGGAAATAGCTGAACTGCTCGACCAGGAAGGTATCGGTCGCCGTGAGGCGGCGGAGTTGTTCAGGGTCGCCATTGTGATGGCTGAGTCCGTGGCGTGTTTGCAGAATGCCGATCTCGGGGATGCCGCTGGCGTGCCCCTCGCCACCAATGCCGCAGGTGATGACCCGCGTTGAGTCGGTTTGCAGCGCCAGGGCCATGAGATCATAAAACAGGCGATAATACTCCCCCGCCTCGGCCATGGTGAGTTTACGTTGCAGCCGCGCGGCGTCTGATGCTGGCACGGCCGGCTTGGCGACATTGAGCCACTCATCGGCGCGCTTGGTTCGCTCTTCGACTTGGCGCACGGCGGTAAGATATTCATCGAGCTTGTTGCGGTCCTCGCTGCCGAGATTCTTCGTCACGCGCTTCGCATCTTCCGACACACCATCCAAAATACTGCCGCGTCGGCTGAGGCGACGGCGAATGGTTTCTTTGCTGTCCTTTTCCACCCCGAAGAGCGCATTAAAGATCTGCTGCGTGTTGCGCTCGGCGGGCAGCTGGATGCCATCGCGCGACCATGCCAGCGAGGTGCCTTCGATCGCAAGTTCCAAGGACTGAAACCGCGTGGAGGTCCCTTGAACTTCGGCGATGAGCTGATCGGCAGACATCGTGTTGCGGAAGGCTCCGCCATCGCCCGGCACGTTCGCCCCGGTGAGCCACACCCGCTCGCAGTTGTGATGCTTGCCGATCACCATCGGATGATGCAATCCGCTGATGGGCGTGATGTCGGCGCGATGTTTCTCGAGCGATGCGAGCGGCGCGGTCAGCTCATAGTCTTTGCCGGCCTTTTGAATCTGCCACGTGAGCGTGTTCACGCCGTTGGGAATGTAAAGAAACACACTGCGTTTCGGCTGCGCTGTTGTTGGAACGGCCGAAGCCATCGCGTTGAGCATCGGCAGCGAGATCGTGGCGCCGAGGCCCCGCAGTACAGTGCGGCGGGACATTTGCCATTTGCGAAGATGGAGATGGGCCATGAAAAAGGCGCTCCGAAAGAGGGATGGTTCAAGGGCGTGATTTAGTGATTTTGAAACAGATCCGAACACACAAACGCTTCGACCAAGTCTCGCAAGCGATAGTCTTTCGTCTTGCTGAAAGCGGCGATCTTCTTCAGTTCGTCACGATCGGTAAAGGTCATCGTGCGGCGCAAGCCATAGATGGCCAACTTTTCAATGACGGTGTGATGGAAGGCGTCGAGATCATTCATGAGCAATTGCTTGAACTCTGCGGCATTGCGGTATGCTCGTCCATCCGGGAACTTGCCCGAGGAGACCACCAGCGGGTTCGCCCCTACGCCATCGGTAATCTCTTCGGTACGCCACCGTCCAATGGCGTCGAAGTTCTCGAATGCCAAGCCCAGGTGGTCGATCCGCGCGTGACAAGTAGCACAACGGGAATCGTGAATATGCGCTTCGAGTTTTTGCCGTAGCGTCGACTTGGGACCGGTGGGGTTCGTTGGAATGGGGTCGACATTTGCCGGCGGCGGCGGAGGCGACTTGCCAAAGATCGCTTCGCTCAACCACACACCACGATGTACCGGACGATGCCGCACACCATCACTGGTGAGTGAGAGAATGGACGCCTGCGTGAGCAACCCACCGCGGTGAGAATCGGGTGTCAAGGCAACCCGGACAAACTCGCGATCACTGTCCACGCGCTGTTTCGCTGCCACGAACGCTGCTTCAAGGCCATAGTGCTTGGCGAGCAATTCGTTGAGCATGCTCCAATCCGAGTTCAAAAACTCACGCAGCGTAAGGCCCTGGTTGAGCACCTCGCGGAAGAACAACTTTGTCTCCGCGATCATGCTGTATTCCAGCGTCTTGTCGTAATCCGGGTAAAGCTTCTTGTCGGGCTGAAACATACCGACCTTGCGTAGGCGGAGCCATTGCGTGGCGAAGGAGTCGCTGAAGCGTTCGGCGCGCGGGTCGGCGATCATGCGTTGGAACTGCTGGGCAAGCACGGCTTTGTCGCGAAGCTTGCCATGCCGAGCGAGCGAGAACAGTTCCTCGTCCGGCATGGTGCTCCAAAGTAAATACGACAACCGCGAAGCGATCTCCCAATCGTTGAGTGTGCTGCGGCTAGCCTTCTCATCCCCTTCGGTCAGAAACAGAAAGCTCTTCGAGTTCAGAATGGCTGCCATACCCGCCTTCATTGCGTCGCGATATTTCTCCTTCGCGACCAGTTCGCTCTGGACGATCTTTAGATATACATTCACTTCGTCGTCAGTCACCGGTCGACGAAAAGCTCGCGTGGCCAAGGTGGTGAGGCATTCGCGAGCCTGCTGCAAGTTGCCCGCTTCGGCAGGCATATATTCAACGCGGCGTTGTTTCTCTTCGTCCGTCAAGATAGGCCCACGCCACGTGATCGAATCGAGGATCAAGAACGGGTAGCGTGCCTGACCTTGCTCGTCAGTAAGTTTCATCTGCCACGGGATGCGGCCGATCTTGGTGCTGATGAACGGCACCTCGCCATGCCGGCCCGAGCGCGGCAGCGTGGAGGGTCCCGGCACGTCATTATATACGTGAATGCTTGGCCTGCCTTTGGGCAAATGAGCGCGGAAGGTCACCGTGATCGGCTGATCTTCGGGCGCGACGATATCTTGCTCAAACAACACGCGGTCCAGCTTTTCCTCATACACCTTGATGCGCGGCGCACGGCCAGCGGGAGGCCGCAAGCCGCTGAGTTGATAACTGATCTCGTAAATGCCCGTTTCGGGCAGCGGATCCTTTAACAGCGAGTAACGATAAATGTCGCCGGGCCACATCTCGAAACGAACCTTGTCGAGCAGTCCCAACTCACGCAATCGCTCACGGTATCGTTCGTTGATCTGCTCCTCGTACAGTACGGGTTTGGTTCCGCCAAATGGTTCCGGCGGTTTCTGTCCCTTTCGCAGCGGTGGCGTTTCTGGCGGATAGGCTTCATTCAAGATCGTCTCCGCCGCGGCGAGATACTTCTCGATGTTCGACGGCGATAAAGTCAGCACCGAGCCGAGACGCTCGAAGCCCTGCCATTCCGGATCTTCCAGGAAATTGCCCGGATCCTTCGCGTCATACTCGACACCGATCAAATCGCGCACGGTGTTCACATACTCATCGCGGGTCAGCCGGTTGTAGGAGACCCGTCCGCGCCGCGCCATGCGTGCCGCTTCCCCTTCCTTAAGTCGTGCCGCCAACCATTCCACCACAGCGGCGCTCTCCTGTGAGGTGGGTTGCTTCTTCACGTTTTTCGGCGGCATCTCGCCCGAGTTTATCCGTTCAATCACTTCCGCCCATTGCGGAGAGTTCTCGAAACCTACCTGGCGCGAGAGTGTGTCGATGCGAAACGCTCCTTCGTGCTTCTGCTCGCCATGACAGGCCACGCAGTGCGCCTGAAAGTAGGGCCAAGCATCCGCCTCGAAATTCGGTGCGGCTTGAAGCGTGGCCGTGGCTCCAACCACCATCACGCAGACAAGCGATCGACTCACGAAAGTTATCATCGTTTCAATACCACACCAGAAATTCCCAATGTTTTTCTCGCGGAGCAACACGCCACTATCTTTAATCTTTCAGTAAGCTCCGCTCAAGATCGCGCTCCGCTGAGTGAATATGCTCTGGCATCGTTTTGCGCGCCGCCCGCGGATGCCGTCTCTACTCCGCTGCTAAGACGGATCGATAGCTATTGTTAAAATACCCTGCCGAATTGGAATGACCAAGTCAAAAGGGATTTTAGAACGGGGCACGATCCGAATATCTGGCCCATCGACGAGCGTTATTCGGTTCGTTTGGTTGATCCTGACACGGGCGTCGAGAAGCCTGCACAGTGAAGTGGACCCCAAAAACTGGACTGTTGGATAAGGAGTAGAATCCCGATCGAGGGGCGATGCATGAGGAGCCCCGACGGTGAGCAAGTAGCGACGCAGTATTTTGATTTATTGCTGCGGACGAATCTTAAGTAAGATAATAATCAAGTTCTGTGTCGTCGTTCTGGTCCACCGTATCGAGACATTCGAAAATGAGTCATCGGCCTACCGTTCATCCGCACCACTCCCCATCGTTGTGTGGCGCGTTGCGACCCAATTTCAGCTCGCGTCCAAGCATGGTTCGAGATATTTTGTTCGCTGTAATGCTGTGCCTACTGATCACGTTGCCGGCCAAGGCGTTGACGCTGATCGACAACGGTCGCGCGGATATTCACATCTATTTGAGAGCTGACGACGCACCGCAGACCATCGAGGCGGCAAACGAACTTGCGCACTACTTGAATCAAATGAGTGGCGCAAACATTCCGGTAAAAATGGTCGCCGACAGTAAGGCTCTCGACTTGGTCCCGAGAGCGATTGTCGTCGGACAACTTGCCCGAGAGCTGGGGCTCGCGATGGCTCATCAATCTCGCGCGGCAGATGGCTTTCGCTTTCGAGTATTGGGCCAACGACTGCTGATCACGGGTGAGTCTCCTCAAGGTGAGCTACACGCGGTATACGATCTGCTCGAAAGGCTAGGCTGTGGTTGGTATGCCCCTGGCCAAGTGGGCGAGGTGATCCCCAACGTCAAGACGATCGCCCTCGACGACGCGCTCGATCACACGGCGGTAAGCGACTCGATCAACCGACGCTTCTGGTATGGCGGCAAGGGAATCCCCGACAAAGCAACGGCGGCTTGGCTGTTTCGCAACAAGGCAGAGCATCAGGTGGGAAGCTGGAACCACGCTTGGCACGGGCTCGTTCCCCCCAAGGAACTCTTCGCGGAACATCCTGAGTATTTCAGTCTGAATCGCGGGCAACGAACAACCAAGCAACTCTGCACGACGAATCCCGATACGTTACGTGTCGCGGCCGAGTCGTTGATGCGCAAGATGGCCGATGACGGCGCGATGGTGTTTGCAGCAGGCCCGAACGATGGCGGCAACCTCTGCGAGTGCGAACGGTGTGCTAAGCTCGATACACCCGGCTATCTTGAACCGACAAGCGGGATGCCGGCCTGCGCCGATCGCGTGTTTGGGTTTGCCGACCAACTCGCCGGCATCACCGCGCAAAAATATCCGCTGAAAGACCTGGGGGTGCTTGTGTACAGCGAATACTCACGTCCGCCCAAACAGATCGAGCGACTGCATCCGAATGTGTTTCCGATGGTTGCTCCGATCCGTCGTTGTCGCTTTCATGGACCGGGTAATCCGCACTGTGCATCGAGTCAGTTGCTCGACGAAGAGATCGCCGCTTGGGGCCAACTCACCGGCAAACTCGGATTCTATGTCTACAACTACAATCTGGCTGACACGCTCGTTCCGCTCAGCAAGATCAGCTATTACAAGCGACTCCAAGTCGCTGCTCAGCGCGCTAATCCAAAGGAACTCGCTTGGATCTTCGAGACCATTGACTCGTGGAGCACCCATGCACCTCATCTGTACTTGAGCGTCCGTCTGGCGTGGAATAGTCGCCTCGACATCGAGGCCGAAATGGCTCGATACTTTCGCGGTTTCTATGGCGAAGCGGCTGAGCCCATGCGCCGCTACTGGATGCGCATCGACGAAGCCTATGACACGGGTGAGGTACACACCGGGAGTCAATACGGGCTGCATCGAATATGGACTCCCCAGATGCTCGCCCAAAGCCAGGCCGATATCGACGAGGCCAAACGCCTCGCCCGTAGCGATCGGGTGCGGGCAGCGGTCGCCATGGCCGAGGGAGGACTTCAGTGCGCACAACGCTTCATGGACATTTGGAATTGCATCGGCGAGTGTCGGTTTGTGGCCGCTGGCAAAGCTCAAGAAGCGCTCAAGTTGCACGTGGCCGAATTGAAAAACCATACCGAACCGAACTGGATTCACGATCGTTTCGCACTCGGCTACTACACCCGATTTGTCGGCCTGACGGTCGACGCAGGCGCCGCGGCGCTCGACGACGGGGGCGAATTGATCGCGCGGTTGCCTGATGCATGGCGCTTCCAAAAAGATGCTGACCGAATCGGCACCCAACAGGGGTGGTGGCAACCGGCGTTCGACGATCGCAGCTGGATGCCGATGGCAACCTTTTCGCGCTCCTGGGCCGACTATGGTATCGGTGAGTATCAGGGGGAAGCGTGGTACCGTACGACGTTCGAGTTGCCCAACCAAGTGCCGAGTGGCGATTTGCGGCTTTGGTTTGGAGGATTCGACTTTAATGTCGAGGTGTATCTCAATGGTCAGCGATTGGGAGGCTGGCTGGGGTTTGCCAAACCGGCTGAGTTTGCCGACATTGGCAAACATTTACGACCGGGCAAGAACCAGATTGCTGTACGTGTGGCTGCCGGCGATCTCGGCGAGTTGGGCACAGGGGGCCTCCTCATGCCGGTCATGATCTACAAATGGAACGGCAAGTCCGCCTTGCCCACCGGCAAAAAAGGGGTCGAGTACATTCAGTAGCCCGCATCGACAGGGCGCTCGTTACGCTTCCGTACAATACACGTTTTCGGCCGATCAGATTGATTCTTTATGACAGGTTACTCTCCGATGATTTTGGCTCCGCGGCGTTGGTTGGCCTGCTTGTTGGCCACGGCATGGATCGTTGTGTTCGGACTGGAAATGGGATTTGCTCAAGAGCAAATCGACAAGCTCGAGCGCCAGAAGCAGGCTGCTGCGGCGATTGCCGAGATGACCCTGCGCGTGCGCGTCATCAAGTGTGTGCCCGAATCGAAAGAACTCCTGATTCATTGGCGTCGAGGGGGTGAAGGCCTGGGAGGCACGGTCGTTCGGAGTAGTTTTGTGCCCGAGGGACTCGCGCAGCCCAACATCGACGCCAAACCCGGCGCGAGTTCGTCCTCATTCCTGACCCTCAATCAATGGACCGCCTGGACACCGGTTGAGTCGGTGTGTGGCCGGGCCAAGAGCTTCGAGTTTCCGAGTGTTACCGTCGCGTATCCGCCCCAAGGCAAGCGGCAGCTTGATCCTCCGCAAGAGATTGTCGTCGAGTTTGAGTTTGCCGAGCGCGGTAAAACGTTTCACGCGTTCACGGAACCGGCGCCACGCGGCGCGACCGTTGGCTTCGCGTTTCCGGCTTTGTTGCTCGATCAGCGCGGTGCTCGCAACGCGGAGTTCGTGAAATCGCTACAAGGATTGTCCGGACATGTGCGCGCGCGGCGCGAGCGGCTCGAGCAGTTGTTTCCTGAACCGGCCGCGCCACCCAAATTGTTCGGGGTGATTGGTCATCTTGCCGGTTACGGGCAAGGACCGGGCAGCGGACTCGGCAAGGCGGTTGGTTTCGGCGTGCGACATTGCAACCCGGCGATCGTTGCCGACGAATGCCGCACCTTTCAATTGCTGGGCATCAATGGGTTGGTTGATGAAAAGTCGCTGAAGATGGTCGAACTAGCTGGACAAAGCGAGCATTTTCGCCGTGTCTACTGGGGCGGTCCTGGCTCGGGTTCGCCCATGGCGGCCGTGAGTTCGACCACGGTCGGCGAGCCTGATGGCTGCCCGTTCGATCCTAAACTCAAAACGACCATGGCCGAGCAAGTCGCACGAGCAATCGCGCAACACGAGCAATCGCACGCGGCGTCACGCTGGGGATTGTGGTGGGACGAGATCGGCGTGGCTGCAAAGGGGCACATCAACAACTGCCCGCGCTGTCGCGATCAGTTTCGCGAATACCTGCAGCGCCAAGGCCTGACTCCCCCGGATGTTGGCGCCACCCGTTGGGACGAGGTTGCGCCGTACCCGCTTTGGACGGTAGTAAAATCCAAGACCGGAGCGAAGCAAACATTGGCCGCGCCGCCCGAGGGTGCCGCTCAGCGGTTGCGATATTACTACACTTACCGTTTTATGACGTTTGCGACGGGCAATCTGTTCCCTGACTCTGCGCAACAACTCAAGCAAGCGGGCATCTGGCTCTACGCCATGCAAGGGCCAACGCCCAGTTGGAACGGCAGCAGTCTGGATTGGCACGAGTTCTACGATGTCGGCGCTAATACAGCCCTGGTATTCGAAACGTCGAATCGTGATGCTCGCACCTGGCAGTGGGAGTCTTATCTGGCCGACATCATGCGCGGCATCTCGCAACGACACGGCGGAATGCCGATGGGCTGTCTGGTAAAGCCGCATCGCGGGGCACCGCAGCAACGCATGTTGAGCGTTGTCGCGCGCGGCACGGAGTCCTTGGAGTGGTACACCTATGGCCCCGACTATGCGAAAGGCGATAGTTTCTCACAAGCCCCGGATTTGCTCGAAGAGGTTGCCCACGCGGGGCGCTTTCTCGCTCAGGCCGAGCCCCATTTGTGGCAGGCCAAGTTCGGTGCTGAACCCACCGTGGGCTTTGTCTTCCCCCGCAGCTCTGAAATCTGGGGGCGCGTCGGCGCGCTCGGTATGACCGCACTCGAAAACGCCAAATGGGTCTATCTTGCGCTGCGGCACGAACACGTTCCGGTCGAAATTCTAAGTGAACAACAGCTGGCCGAGGGGGTGCCCTCGCGGCTCAAGGTGCTCTACGTGACGGGCCCCAATCTGCGCCAAGACGCGACACGCAACGTCGCCGCTTGGATCGAGTCGGGCGGCACGCTCTGGACCGATGCGATCGGCTTGTCACGCGATGAACGCGATGAACCCAACGTCACGGGCAATCAGCTGCTGCAAGTCGGAAACCGGCAGTTGCAGTCATGGGGCAAAACTCCCGAGTACCGGGCAACCACGCTCGAACCGTTGAGCGAATCAACCATTCCGGCCTACGCCGACGTGAATTGGACGAGCGAATCGGCCTGGGGTAATGGCTCGATCCGGGCTGCGGTCGCTCGAGAAGCATTGAGCGCTGCAGAGCCACACGTCATCGCCCGATTTGCCGATCGACAGCCGGCCGTCGTGGAACGCTCCGTCGGCAAAGGACGAGTCGTGGCTGTCGGGCTATGGAGCGGCCTGACTTATTCGGCGCGGGTCCGTCGCCCTGATTTTGACATGCAAACCGATTTCGATCCGGCGATTCGACGGCTCATCACAACCACGGCGCTACAATATGCCGGCGAACGGCCCGTTGTTACCGCCAACGCGCAAGTCGAAGCCGTGTATTTGAAAAACGCGACCGGAGCGTGCGTGGCTTTGACCAACTGGAGTTATATTGCCGACCGCGAAGCCCCGCGCGGAGAACGATTGCAATCGGCCAAGGAGCTGACAATCAAGCTCCCGTCGGACTGTGTCGCCACGAGCGTGCGCTCGCTGCGGCTCAATCAAACGCTGCCGGTCAACAACCGCTCGGTTGTGCTGCCAAGCATCGATGCGATTGACGTGCTGGTGTGGAAGTAATGCCATGAGCGCTAGCGGGGCCCCTGACGACGAGCGTGTGCAAGCTACTTTTTCAGCGCGGCGATGATCCTACCGGCGCTGGGTGCGGGTGGTTGAGGTCATCCCTCAATCATCACCGAAATCACGTCGGGTTGAAACTCAACGGGAGCGAGCAGAATCGCCGTCCAAGTGGCGAGACCTCGCGCGGAAAGTTCCAAATGTCTTGGCGCTCACGGCACCGCATGAATCGTATTGTGTATCACTCCCAACACGGGCGTTCCGTCGGCAGATACAAACTCGTACTTGATTTCCATGCACCAGGTGGGCTGAAGGGCCGGGACATCGAGCAGCACCGTCTTGCGGTCCGGCGAGAGTGTGGCGCTGCGCACGTCGAGCGATTTCTCGTCGAAGTGCTTCGAGCCATATTTGGCCGTGCGCTGAAGCGCCCAGGTCTTGATCTGCACCTTGCCGGCTGCGACGGTCGTGGGATCAAGCGGTTCGGTAAATGTAAGTTTGATTCCCGACGTCGTTGCCTGCAAGCCGATGGGTAAGTGGATCGGACGGCCCGTCGCCCGGAGTCGATACAGTCCTCCGGGCTGAGTCGCGCTGCCGGCCCAGGCGAACATCCCGCACAGATAAAGTTGTCCATCGGCCGGATGAAATCGACCACGCATCACACCGGTCGGAAACGCTGGCATCGGCAACGCGATCATGCCCCCTTGCATCGTACCGTGAACCCGCTCGTGAGGAACAAGAAACACCTTGCCATTGCCGTACGAGAGATTCAGCAGCGATCCATTTAACGGTCCCCAGCGATGGCTGTCGACCCACAGCAACTCGGCCGGTGAGCGATCGAAGGCGTTCGTAATCCAGCAGAGTGGCGGTTCCATTGCCGCATCGGACGAGTCGGTCACGTCGGTGTAGCCAAACATATTGCCGTAGAACTTCGGCTTGTCCGACGGCGCGAGCGTGACCCAGTTGATGCGATTCTTCGGGTTCCAAAAACCTTCTTGATCGGTGACGACGAACGAGCCGTCAGGGTTGAGGCAGACGCCATTCGCCGCGCGAAAGCCGGTGGCCAGAATCTCTGTTTGCGCACCATCGCGGCTCACTCGCAATAACGTGCCGTGATGAGGCACGACAGCGGGCAAGGCGTGGCGTCCCGACTTGGCGTAATAGAAGTTTCCTGCCGCGTCGGTCTGCAGTCCCATGGCAAATTCGTGGAAGTGCTCGGTAACTTGGTGATCGTTGTTCAAACACTCGTAGAAATCGGTTTCGCCATCACCATTGAGATCGTGCAACACGGCGAGTTGATCGCGACAGATCACGTGAATCTTGCCGTCGACAATCTTCAACCCCAGCGGTTGATAGAGCCCCGTCGCGATGCGTCGCCAAGTTATCGTACTTTTGTCAGCCTGAAAGTCGACCGACCAGACGTCGCCGTCCCACGTGCAGATGGCCATACGACCATCGGGGAAAAAGTCGAGGCCGGTGAATCGCAGCTGAGCCAACCACGGATTCGCCGCCGGTGCGGTGAGCACGTCGACGGCGAACGGACCATTGTTCGAACCAATCACGGCTTGAGTTTCGAGTTTCTGCGGCCAGCGCGGCGGACCGCCTTGCGTCAGCGGTTGCAAATCCATGTCCGACTGGGGGACAACATCGAGCCATTCGCTCGGCTGCGAGTTGGCGGCCGCAACGGGAGTTTCTTTCGCAACGGCGGTCGTCCAGACCGTGAACCGAAGCGGTTCCTTGCCGGCTGGAATTCGGAGTCGCAATCGTCCCTCGGTGACGATCCAAGTTGCCGATGTGCTCGCGGGGGAAAAACCGGCCCGCAATGCGGTGCTTTCGCTTTGATCCGAATTCGCCGCAGTCAATTGCACCACGCTGCGTCGCGTGTCGGCGATCTCCGCGAGTTGGGCGTCGACGGCCGGATGTTCAGCGATCTGGAGCACCAGCTCACGATCGCGCGGCCCGATATTAAGCGTGCGCAGGAACGTCGGCCCGCGCGGCGATTGGTCGCCGCTGAGTACGCGCGGCAACTCGAGTACGTTGGTTGAACCGACGTTGTAGGACAGAACGACTTGTTGCCCATGATGATACAGGCCCCGAAACTTTGCCCAGTCGCGCGGCAGTGGTCCGTAACGGCGACCGTCGCGCCCTTCGACGCGACGATCGTCGCGAAACGAGCCGGTCGCATCACCCCAGCCTGGCCCAAAGGAATTGGCCAGGGTAATCGGTCCGACGAGATGCGGATGGATCTGGTGTTCGCCGTTCAGTTGAATGCCGCGCCAATCGATGAAGTTGTTGCCTTGAGGAGCGGCGCTCCAGGCCGCGGCGACGCGCAGCGTATCGGCGTCGTAGAGCATCCAGTGTCGGCCTCGCGAAATGCCGCCTGAACCGGGATCGAGTCGCACGGCGATGCCCTTGTACGCCAAGTTCGAAGCCTTCCCCGGCACTTCGTAGGTGTGTGTAAGCTGCGGACCGTAGTCCATTGCGCTCCACGGTTCGATCTTGCTCGGCTCGGGACCGCGCGTGTTGCCGACAGGAAGTCGTGCGAGATAAGCGTCGTCGACCGGCATGTATTGCGACGGATTGTGCGGCTTGAGATAAGTTTCGCGAAGGTAGTGAATAACGTCGTACTTTTGCGACGGTACCATCCATGGTTGCGGTGCCATCAGTCCAAAGCCGCGCGTCAGCGTCTGGTATAGCGTGAGCGGGTCGCTGCCGTTTTTGAACTTCCCCTCTGCAAACCGCAGCGACGTCGGCAACGAGCCGAGCTGATCCTTTGTGCCGTGGCAATTCGCACAGACGCGTCGATAGATCGCTTCGCCACGACGCAACGACTCGGCATTCCAATCGCGGATCAACGCGCGGTGATCGAGGTGTTGCTCATACTCGGGCAAGACGAACTCGGTGAGGGCGGGTGATGGCTGCAGCGCGCGAGCCCGTGCCGCGCCCCCTGCTCGAATTTCGATGAGATAGCGGATTAGATCGTAGAACTGCTGCCGTCCCGCGAGTTGATTGACTTGCCCAGCGGGCATGATGGAAAGGGGGGGCCGCTGCAACTCCTCGACGTCTGCGGTACTTAGCGTCGTCAGCTTGCCGCCGCGCGAAGTGTCGCGAATCGTCACCTTGTCGGCAGATTGCTCGACGAGTAGGCCGGTCAGTGTCGCGCCGTTGACCGTCTGGATCGTGACGGTATCGAATCCCTTCCGAATGACTTTCGATGGGAGCAGCACCGACTCGACGAGCAATTCGTCTGTAACATCGCCGCTCAGCTTCGTTAAGTCCGGCCCGAGCGCCGAAGCGTTCGGCTCTCCCACGGCGTGGCATTTCGAACATGCCATGTAATGCTGAAAGAAGACGACAGCTCCGCGTGTGGCGTCCCCGTCGGTCTTGGCGAGTCGCACCAACTCGGCGACCGGCTGCTGCCGGAGAGTTTCGTCGAGCGTTTGAGCCTCGACGCATGTGCCTTGGGCAGCGATCAAGCATGAAACAGTGCATGCAAGTACAAGGTGGAGCGATCGTACGATGGGGCGTCTATTCATCGTTGGAGAGTTTGAAGGTTGACGGGCGGTTATGACTTCTTGGCCGGTATTTTTCTCTGCGATGGGTCTAAAACCCTCGCCTTCAGGCGAATCCTTCAGGTTTTAGCTTTGGTTTGCTAGACTGTTGCGGTATGGAGCACTATCGAACCAGTTCGCACAGTCGTTTTGACATCAAGTACCATTTTGTGTGGGTGACGAAATACCGCAAGCCGATTTTGCATGGTGAGGTAGGGACTCGGTTGCAAGACATCGTGCGTGAAGTGTGCCGGACGAACGAGATTGAAATCTTGCAGAGAGCGGTTTCTCCAGGACCACGTGCATGTGCGGCTGTCGTGTCTGCCGCCATGCCTGCCAGTTCGGCCTCCGCCTTGTGGACCGTCGCATCGTAGATCGCGATGAGCCAACGATCCGGCTCATATCTCGAAGGGCAATTCCGAGCGGTCTATATGAGTGGATGGAGAGCGGCGTTGATCCGATCGACTCGTCCACTCGCCTTGTAGAGACCGATTAGCACTGCGAACAGCACCACCATAGCGATCACGGCCACACGCAGATCTTCGCGATTGCCCAGAACATGATTGAGCAAGGTTGTCTATCCCGACCCAAGAAAGCCGGAGAGAACCGTGACCGGGAGTCGAGTGTTCATTGCTGAGTTTCCTGTGCAAGACGGATACGGCCACACACACAGCCATGCACGCCTTACGAATGGGCTGGCTCACCGTTGATTGACAGACAGTTTCGACAGGAACATTCGCGACGATTCCACAGATGGGCGGCCACCATGCAGATACTTCCCATCACGGTCATGTACATCTCACCGGCACCGTTCAGCAGATGGCCGCCGATGATCAATGCGAGTAGAAGCAGAGAGATGCCGAACGAGCCAAGAATCACCACGCTCAACTGGCCGTGTTGACGATAGCCATTTCCCCAGGCAATCAAGCCGATCGGCGCTACCGCTGTAAACAGAGCAACATGTGTCCAGAATTCAACCGGCGACGAACAGCAGGCCCGCAGACACTCACCGCTGTTCTCGGTCGTGAGCACCTGCTCGTCAACGTTTGCGGTCGCCGCGGTAGCGCTGCTCAAGATAGGCAGCATCGCCACGATCACTGGAAAAACCAAACAATGCACCATGCAGAGGCTCGCTGCGCAAGACCCGAGCAGATCCCAATTCATTTTAGTTCGTATCAACACGCACACTCCATTCCACAGCAGGAAAGATCGCCGAGGTACATGCCCCAAGGGCGATAAGTCTCAAGCTCGCTGGTGTCACGCCCGAGTCGATCGCCGATCGCATTCGCAACCACTGCGAACCGCTGCCGAAATTTGTAGATGAAACAAAAGACCCAGTATGCCCGCCGAATTGGTCGGGAATAAAGGTGTGATGAAACGCATCTCACGCGGCCAATGATCAAGGGTTGCTCCA
The DNA here is from genome assembly GCA_964387325.1 of uncultured Planctomycetaceae bacterium. GTDB lineage: Bacteria > Planctomycetota > Planctomycetia > Pirellulales > PNKZ01 > CAZZBK01. The sequence goes on along the minus strand of CAYLYE010000031.1, from coordinate 16,775 downwards.
ATTTCTTATCGATCTGGCACCTGGAGACTGGAAACGTCAGCATGGCGCAAGGCCACGGCTACACCGACGCCAGTCGCACTAGCCCCCACAACAATTGCACCAAAACTTCTGCGAGCCATAGGATTTACTCGGCGATGGGGCCGACCTCCGTGCCGGACCCCAAATCGTCGGCAGGCTCGTCGATCGGAAATGGATCGACAAATGTGCGCAACACCCAATCGCCCTTGGCGTATTCGTCGTCGTCGAGCAGGCAGCCATCAAGCTGCGCACGGAGCCGTTCTTCATCGAGATTGACGCCAATAACAACGAGTTCCTGGCGTCGATCGCCCACTACTTCGTGCCAGATCCGAATCAAACCGTCGCGCTGCTCGGTGTCTTCGGGCCAATCTTCTTCGGGCGAATCGGCCCACCACAAGCCACCTCCTTCGAGCCGACAACAAACGCCGGCTTGCGACCAATGGCACGCAATCTCGGGACGCGAAGCCAACCAGACATATCCCTTCGAACGCAACACGGCATGGAACCAATGCTCTAGCAACATATTCCAGAGCCGTTGCGGATGAAATGGTCGCCTAGCTCGATAGACAAAGCTAGAGATGCCATACTCGTCGGTCTCGGGCACATGCGTACCGCGCGGCTCGGCCAGCCAGTCTTCGTGTGATTCGGCTTCACCAAAACTGAACAAGCCCGTGTTAAGAATCTCGCTGCAAGGCACATGGCCAAACTTGCTGCGTACAATTCTCGCCTCGGGATTGAGTGATCGCAGTAGCGACTCGATACGGCCAAGCTCTGCATCAGGTACCAAGTCCACCTTATTAAGCACGATGACGTTCGCAAACTCGACTTGATCAACGAGTAAATCAACGACATTACGGGCATCCGTTTCGTCAACGCCGATACCACGCTCATTGAGTTCGTCGGCCGTGTGGAAGTCCTTCCAGAAGTTCTTGGCATCAACCACCGTGACCAACGTGTCCAGTCGGGCGATATCGCTGAGCGTTTGCCCTGCTTCGTCGACGAACGTGAACGTTTCAGCAACCGGTAGAGGTTCGGCGATGCCCGTCGACTCGATAAGCAGATAGTCGAATCGTCCCTCTTGGGCGAGCCTTGCGACCTCAACGAGTAGATCCTCTCGAAGCGTACAGCAGATGCACCCGTTGGTGAATTCAAGCAGTCGCTCATCGACTCGGCTTAAGCTGGCCGGTCCTTCGCGCACCAGTCGGGCGTCTACGTTGACCTCGCTCATGTCGTTGACGATGACAGCGACCCGCATGCCCGCTCGGTTCGCCAGAACGTGGTTGAGTAACGTGGTTTTCCCGGCCCCGAGAAAGCCAGACAGCACGGTCACGGGAAGTACAGATGACACTGTATCGCTCCTGAATAACAATTGCATGAACAACTCGTGTGACAGCATACGCTATTACAATTCGATTGCAATAGATAAAATCGCGAATATCCAGATCGACGTAAAACAGTCGCAATTTATTATAATAAATGGACTTACGTTAGACAGACGCTTTTAGAGTGAACCCGCGATTGCGCTGGATAGAACAAATGCAATTACAATCATATTGTAGATGGGTTCTGTCAGCCCTCGCAAACGATGGACCGATGATTTCCCGTCAGCGGACCCGAGCCGTCGCGATGCTCGCAATCATCCTGCGCCTAGTGCTGGCTGGCGGAAACCATGCATGGCATTCACTTTTCAGCGAGGTGGGCATCCTAACACAAAGGCCCGCAGCCGCTGGAGTCGCCGATCTGACTACGATCATTCCCTTGAAACCTCTTGCCCGCCGGTGGGCTCCGTGCTGCGACAGCGTCTCCCTAGATGGCGAGAAGGGGCTCTGCTCCTGCGCCTCTGTCGTATTTCAGACGGGCTGTTTTAGCATGCAGTGAGTTCAGCGTAGCGAGCAGCAGCGCGGTGATGAGTGTGAGGATGGGATTCATGGCTTCCCTGTCTTAACGTCGATGTAACACGAATTGATCCGCGCTAGTGTGCCGGGGAGCTGGCCGTCATGCATGTAAAGTAAGCGGCCGGGGCTGATCTCGCGGATGGTGGTGTAGTTAAAGTTGGCGCGGTCGGAGATGACGCGATGATCGCGCCAGGTACGGCCGCCGTCGAGGCTGAACATGAGATTGGAAACCGGGCGACCATAGCTACAGGCGAGCACGCCGTTACTCATGAGCACCAAGTCCGGCATGACGCTGCCTTCTTCCAGCTTGCGCTCAAACTTCCAAGTCTTGCCTCCATCGAGAGAGCGATGCTGGTGGAGGTTCGACATATGCGCATCGGGCCGTGTGACGGCGAGCCATTCGCTGTCACTGAGACGCACGATGGCTGGCTCGCCACCGAGACCGACGTGGGCCAGGTGCGTCCATGTTTTGCCGAGGTCAGTGCTGCGCAACAAATGCGTGTGGCGCTCCGGGTAGCCGCGTCCATTCGGCAGCCTGATCGAGAATCGGCGACTCCAGACGGCCGCCGTGATGCTGCCATCCTTCTCCGTCCAGATGTGTCGCTCGAAAATGAGTACTTCACCGTTCTTTTCGGGCATGAAGTCCTTCGGCAGAGTGATGCTACTGTCGTGCATCGTGAATCTCTCCGCCTTCGCATCAAGAATCGACGTCTTGCCCGTCAATGTGCCGTCCATCCGCAAGTGCGTCCAACGCGATGGTCCCAGGATGCGACCATCGGCAAGACGCACGAGTTCTTGCGGCGAATCGCTGTTTTGATCGAAGCCAGCGATGGCCTGCCACGTTTTGCCCTGATCCGTACTGCGACGCACGATGTAGGGCTCCAGTAGTGCGTCGCTCCCCTGCGGATTACTGGTCAAGAGCAGGCCCTGGCCCATGTCGTAGAGATAGGGACGTGATTCGCTATTCTTCTTCTCTACGTCGAGCGGCCATGGTTCGCCGATGATGATCTCCAGCGGCGACTTCTCGACGAGCGCAGTCGAAGCGGACCGCAAACCGAGCCGTACAAACTCCCACTGCGCTGCGCCTGTAAAGGGCTTCGAGGTGGATCCGAAGCGGACAAACTTACGCGGCGCTGTCGCAGGACGCCAAAAGGCATCGCGGCCTTCGATGATCCGCTGGCCATCCATCTCGACCGCCATGTCCTCGCCGCGAATGACGAGCCGGTAGGTGTGAAAACCGGCCATCGTGTCTGCCTGCGCGAAACGATCCGTTAGTGTGCGCACATAGCCTTTCGCGGCCCCTACATGCTTGGCGGCAGGTGGTGTGAGCAAGATGCCTTCGACATGTTGTCCATCACTCACTTCGAGGCAGATCGGTGCTCCATCGCGCTGGGGCCAAGTCGCGGTTGGAGAATCGCGGTGTCCTACCATACTCACCAGTTTTACCCGCGCTTCGACGACGATCTCCTTGCCCTCAAGATCACCATGCCATTCGGACTCAAATGCGCCTAAGTCGTCTTTCGAGTCATCGCTCAAATGCAGCGTGCGATCTTGGTGTTGGGCATTTGGTTTGCCCACGGCAGTCCAAGGCGCTGCGGGCAACGACTTGCCATCGTATTGCACGAGCCAGCGGATCTCGTCATTGGCGGCCGTTGCGAGAGTGGCCGACGATAATATCGTCATCAAGGCAACGAGCAAAACGAAGTGTTTCAGCATGGCCGTAGATTTCGTCGAGTGGGGAGTTACTTGGTCTTGGCGAACGCCGCAAACGCCGCATCGAGCCGGGAGGCATCGGGTGCGGTGCGTTCCAGCAGAATCAGGTACCGCTGCGTGAACGATTGCCCAGAGGCGAGCACAAAGTTTCCTTTGGTCCCTTGTCCGCCGATGCCGGTTCCCTTTTTGATCGGGCTATCGGCCGAGGCTTCAAAATCACTGACGCCAAATGGATTGGCGGCGAACAAGCCGTAGTCGCGCACATGCCACCAAGTCGGATGACGCAAGTTGCTCGGGTGGTCCATCATGGTGATACACGCGGTGCCACCTTGTGGGTCGGGGCCATAGTAGCTGACCCAAGTTGCTCGCTTACCCCAGGCGGCCGTGTCTTTGTGTCCGGCGCTGGTCAAAATGTGCCCCTTGCCACCGACCGGATCGAACTTGTTGCCGGTCACTGCCAACCACGGCGCGACGCGCAACGCGAACGTCCCTTCCTTCGTGTCGCGGAACGTCACCTCGCCGGCACTCGCGATCAGCTTCACGCTGATGTCGAGTTGTCGACTCCCGTTGGGCAGAGCGGTGAGCACGCAGCGACGTTCGTCGGTCAGCACCACATCGCCGCTGGGCTCCACCCATTTCGACTTGGCCGTGAACGAAGCGCTGGCACCGTTGGACTGGAGATCGGCAAAGCCGGTGTTCTCGACGCGGCCCGACTCGGCGTTGATCCCCCAAAAGTTGATGCCGTTCACGCCGTCGTGACCGATCCACAGCGAGCTATGGTGCGGGTGGTCGATCTTCACGCCCGGCTTGGGCGGGAACTCGCGCGTGAGCGGCACGCCACCCGGGCCAATCAGTGGATAGAAGCACGCGTGGTCGGTCCCTTTAGTCAGGTACTCGGTAAAGAGTTGGCCGTCGATTTCGACGCGCAGTCCGTTGTCGGACGGAGCGACGGTGACCGTCTGGGCCATGAGCGGAGCTGCGACGGTGAGCGCGACGACCAACGAGAATATTGAACGCATTGGAGTGAACCAGGGAGTTAAGGTGAATGCGAAAGTGGAGACACGAGCGAGTTACTTGCTTTTGGGCGCAATCTCGCTGGCCATTTCGAGCAGCGCGTCCATGACTTTGACCGACGCTTGCGGCTCGATGTAGTTCGTACCGGGCCAGGTCTCGTAGCCGCCGAGCTCAAAATGTCGCGGCGTGGGCATGTAGCCGTAGTAGCCGTTGGCCAACTCGACCATGAACGATTGCAGAAAGGGGCTGCGCTTGCGGAACTCAAGGCCGGTCTCGGCAAACGTCTCACATGGCGTGGTGCCGATGCAAATCTCGCCGATCCGTAAAACTTGCACCGGTGCTTTGGTCTCGGGACTCGCTTGAGACAACCGCTGAATGCGTCCGGCATAGACCGTCGCGATGTCGGGTTGGATCGGAATCGAGGGCGCCTTGGCCGTGGTCTCGATGGCCCATTTCAGCAGCTCGTCGTCGACTTTGCGCCACGCCAGGGGCAACTCGCGGTAACGAGCCGCGAGCGCGGCAGTCGGTTGCCACTTAACGTTGGCGAGTGCGCCGTGAACTTTGTTCGCCACATCCTCGGCGACGTACCGCATTTGTTCATAGCGAGGTTTGCCCGGCCGGGGTGTGCGAAAGTTATTGTTGTTGACATCGCCGCTCGTGCCGTTGGCCATGATCGCGACGAACGACGGATCCTTCTCGCCGCCGGGCTGAAGCTTCTTCAGCGCCTCGCAATACATGCCGTAGTAATCGGCCGAGATATGACCGGGGCCCACGCCGCCGACATAGTGCAACGAGTACGCCGAGAAGATCGAGATTAATCGACCGCCTGGCTCACGTACGGCGATGAACGACACCGTCGGATCAGTCGGGCCCGCGGGCTCGACCAAGTTCGGACTGCCACCGGGCGGGTTCATCTTCACCTTGTCGTTCGTGCCGCCGAAAGGTGTCACCGGCACCGTGCCTGGCTTCATGAACCAACGGCGATTGAACACATGCTCCGGCACGTCGACCGCGCCGTAGCCGACCTCGGCGGGAGCGAGATGATTGTTCGCTCGTCGCACGCCATCGACGATCCGCCGCACGACAAAGCGCTGGTAGTCATTCAACTCGCGATCGGAAAAATAACCGCGCGGAGCGTCGCCAAGGGCACTGGCGGCCGAGTGCGTGTGCGTCGCCGAAATCAACACGTTGCCGGCGGGAATACCGGTCGCCGACTCGATGAGCTTCCGCGCCTCGATCGCCACGCTGCGGTGCAAACCGAGTAAATCACATACGACGAGCGCCAGTTTCGTCTTGCCGTCGTCCAGTACAAGACAACGGGCATACAGTTCATCATGCACGTGGGTCGACGGCGCTGGGACAAAGCCACCGACGATATCCAGGCCGATGTCGGGCGTAATGTTGCTGGTCGCCGCCCCGGCGCGAAACGCCATCGAGGGCTCGGTCGCGTGTCCCTCCGAAGATAGACATAGCAGCGTCACGACGATCAGAAGGGAAGCGGTTTTCGACACGTTCATGGTTTCCTTTCGGGCGAATCGACTTTCGTCAGTTCCTGAATCTTCTTTACGCTTTCGGCGACCATCTTCGCACCGGCATCGGCGGCAAGGAAGCTGCACTCTGTCGCGCCGTATCCGCCTTCTCGCACTGCCTGCTCGGTCGGAATATAGACGACGAACGGCGAGCCGCGACCGGAGTACGCGACACCGAGAATGAACGTGTTCGGCAGCGGCGAGAGCCGCGTAAGATCGAGCTGATGTTGGATAAACGGCTCGCCGGGGATCGCCGTCAGCGCGAGGTTCTTGTCGACGACGACGGTTAACAGCCCGACGTCGGTCGTACCGCTGCCGTTGCGATTCGGGATCGTGAGCAGGCTCTCGGCAACGTCGATCGTCGCCCGATTGCTCTCGGGCTTCGTCTTCAACTCAGCCGCGATGCTCAGGGCCCGCTTGCCGAGGGAGATACCGGCTTGCTTGGGAATGTTGAATCGATTCTCGCCGCGCAGATTGTGCAAGTCATACGGATCGAGATCACCCTGTGCTCCTTGCAGATAGAGCGCCAAGCAATCGGGCCCAAGCTGCTCTTCGACGTAGTCGACCATTCCGCCGGGAAAATCTCGCGACACGGAGCCGGCGCCCATCGTCGCCACCGGATGACACGCGTACTGCACCGCCAGCGCGCGCGGCTTGCCCGACAGGTCTTCGATCCGAACGACGCCAATCGTCGGATCAATCGGACTCGTCGGCCTGCGATCAGGGTTCTCCCAGAAAGGCGACACGACGCCGTTCTTTACGAGCCTGCGGTTGTGTGCCATGTACGCACTGTCGAACGTTCCTTTGCCGAACGCAATCCGCGCTGGGAACATCGACCTCGTCGCCCTTCCGATCGCATCGACCACCTTTGCTTCCGTCGCCGCGTACCACGGATCGGCCGACAGCGCCGGCCAATCGATCGCGTCGGCCGGGGCACGCGGCAGTCGGGTCCAGTCGGGCTGAGCGGGCGGCTTGATGAGCAGGCCGCGCGGGTTCATACCGGCGTGCGTGTGTGTGGCGCTGAGGATCACTTGATCGACACCGAACTTAGCCTTCGCCTCAGTCACGACCTTCCGTGACGAGAACACGATCAGATCGAGCGACACGATCGCGACCGAGGTGTCGCCGTTTTGGAGTATGAGCACGCGCGCGTAGAGCGAATCGCGCGGTTCGAGCGGAATGCCAGCGAGGTTCACCGCGGTGTGGGGCTCCGGCGTAATCTCGACCTTCGCCGTGCCTGCCATAAGTTGCGCCGTCGGTGCTGCGCCGAGCGCCGCTGGCTCCGAATCGATGAGAATCAGGATCGTGATTAGTGAAATGACGAACGTTTTCATGCGGTTATTTCTTGGTTGGATCGGTAACTTGCGACGGGTAAATGGCCGTAGATCGTTTATGCGACTTGTTGCGACTGACGCTTGGTGCTTTCGGCGGTGTTATGCATGCCGCCGAAGTTCGATCTTATTGAAGTATGCGCGGCGAATGGGCCTAGGCGAGCAACACGAGGCCGGGTTAGATCGGGCTTCCGCTGGTCGCCCTGGCTCATTAACCGCGCAGTCGTCAATAAGCTGTTCATAGCGAGTCTATTTTGCGTTTTCGAGTTCGAGGGCTTCGCGGAACTTGGCGAGCGATTCCGCTTCGTTGCCTTGAGTGGCGTACGCATGGCCGAACATGCGCAGGATCTTCACGCGCCAGACCGGCGCCACCGTCACTCCGTCGAATTGCTTGAGAGTCTCAAGAGCTTGTTCGGGCTTCACGCGATCGATCGCCTCACGGGCGATGGCGAGCGTGGCGTGCAGCGGCATCCACCCCGCGTTCTTGCCGGTGAGTTCGATCACCTTTTGATACGCCGACACGGCCTGCGCGCCGTCGCCGACGACGTTCAAATAGTTGTCCGCCAGGCCGATCCAAGCACTCAGATCTTTCGGGTCGAGCGTGAGCGCGGCCTTGTAGTCGGCCTCGGCGTGCGTCCCCTTTTTAACAACGGAATACGCGGCTGCTCGCAATCGGAGCGCCTCGCTCTTCTCGGCCGCGAACTCCGCCGGCCACGCTCCGAAATCGACATCCGCATATCGATCGATCAGCGCGCCAGACTTGTAGCTTTGCAGCAGCGACTTCATCACCATAACGGTCGCCTTGGGATCGGCCGTGTAGGCGAGATACTGCTTGGCGACACCGCCGGATATTGGGTCGCCATGGTGAAAAAAGAAGCGATGCCGCAGCGTGAGGCTGCCGCCTGCGGCAATTTCATAGTCTCCCGAGTGCGAAGCGCAAGCTGGGCAGTTCGCTCCTTTCGACGGCGCGCAGATCAGGGTCCGATGGTCGCCGTAGTTTCCTTTGAAGTGATCGGTGCCGAACCGATTGGCCGTCATCAATCCATAGGTTCGGGCATGCCAATGAGTAGGAAAGCGGAGATTCGTCGGATGGTCGAACATCGCAATACCGACGGTCTTGCCCGAGGCGTCGGGCCCGAAGTAATCGGTCCATTCGGCGCGCTTCCCCCAAGCGTCGGCGTTCTTGTCGCCTTGGCTGTTTACGATCGTGCCGGCGAATTTATTCCCCTGCTCGTCTTCGGCCTTCATCGTACCGGCGACGCGTACCAAGAGGCCGCCGTCGCGCTTGTCGCCGAACATTACTGGGCCATCCGAGGCATGCAGCTCGATGTCGTAGTCGAGCAACGTCTCGCCGCGCGGGAGCGGCGTAACCGCGAGGCGGACTCGTTCGCGCAGCAATCGCTTGCCGTCGCCGAGCCACTCGTTCCAAAAAATCGCTTCGCCGGTCGCTCCGGACGTGAGCCGCTCGATCTTCTCCAGCTTGATCTCGGCCGTATGGCCAGCGAGTTTCTTGCCGGGAGCCCACCAGAAGTTGAAGCCGTTCACGTCGCTGTGCGAGAAGCGGATCGAGCGGTGCCAGGGGTGATCTTGCTCCTCGCCAGTCAGGCCCGCCTTCATCGGGTAGTGGCGAGTGACGCTCTCGCCGTTCGGCCCGACGACCGGATAGAGAAACGGCGCAACCCAGTCCTTGATTCGCCACTCGGTGAAGAGCTTGCCGTCGACCTCAAAGCGAATCGCTTCGGCCGAGTCAGAAACTTTCACCTCGGCGCGCGCGAAGTTCGACGAGAGCACGAGCGAGCAGCACGTGGCGGTGAGCACTATGAGAAGAAGCGAACGAAAGAGCGGCATAATGTGTCCGTTGAAGGTTTCTATTGACGACTGCGCGGTGATTGGAATGCTACACGACGACCGCACTCTTTGTGGCTCGTTGCAGTGCCGAGGCAATCTCGCGCTCGATCACCGGCAATGGATTGAGCGGGCTCAGCGGCTCATCGACCGGGGTCACTCGATTCGTGCGAGCATCCCAATGCACCGGCCCAAATCGCGCCGGAGCTGGTTGACCGCTGAGGATATTCCCCAGCGCGTCGCCTTGATTGAAATGCCAAAACTCGAACGGAAAATGCACAAAGCCGCGCGCTTCGAGCAGGGCGGTGATTTCTAGTCGATTGCGGAGCGAGTCTTCGTCGACAAAAGGCGAACGCATCGGAGTTTGCTCGCTCATCTCCAGATACCGTTTCCCACGCCACACCTCGCTGCCGTCGTCGCGTCGAAAGACCGAAACATCAATGGCTGAGCCCGACATGTGTGTGCCAATCTTCGGGATGTTCGCAATGAGCACGATCGCTCGGCGAAAAACAAATTCGGCTCTCGGGATCTCGCCGCCGATTTCCCAGATGCACTTTTTTAGAATGCTGTCGAACAGTTCGGGCTTGCGCACCAACGTGCCTTGCATTTCTAACGATCGATAGCCGTCCTCGATCTTCAATATCCAGCCACGCTGGTTCATGTCGCGGCCGACGTCCATCACGGCCTGAACGAGACTCTCGCGCATGAAGAACACGCGATCGAGTTCTCCGGCGATCTTCGTGTCTGAAAAGAGCATCTCGACGCCTGCTGTTTTCGCAGCGTCACGCAGCGATGCAAAGCCTTCGCCGCACTCCGCGACCTCGAAGGGGAGGATCTGCTGCACCAGTTCGTAACCGAGTTGCATCTGTTCGGCCCAGTACGCGCGTCGCGCCACTTCGTCCGTACAAGTCGTCATGGTGTTATTGGCTTGCATTGTGTTGGTTGCGGGAGTATTGAACGGTGTGCTATTTGGATGTGGGTTTAATCGACTCAAAGATGTCGGCGAGCGCTTGGTCGGCGAGTCGTCCCAATTCTTTGAGAATCAATGGCTCGGCCTCGGGAAGTAACTTGGACGATTCGGGTTCGTATCCGCCGTACTCATGTGACTTGGCGGTGCAGATATAACCGAGGTTGCCATTTGCGTAGCCGATCACGATGGGGATTGCCCGATCGGCAATCGCTTTCTCAATCTGGAAACCATATTCGACCATGGGTTCGCCGGGGATGGTGAGCAGTAGATAGTCGCCGATACGCATCGCCTGCATCTCACAGGCGAGTGGCTCCTTTTTGCCCGGCAACTCAATCACGCTGCTGGCGCATTTGAGCGGATAGATCGTCTTGCGTTTGGCAAGTTCTTCACGGACGACACTACGATCGGCGGCGCGCACGACAGCACATCCCAGGCTGCGGCCTGTCCATTTGATGTCCGCCTCGTCACCGCAGCGATAGGGGACTCCGGGCAGGTTGGGCCGAATGTCTCCCGCGCAGCCTTGCAGGAACAGTGCCTGGGTCTTGGGGCCGTAGACGCTTTCGACGAACGTTTGTGCCTCGCCGGGGAAATCAGCACTGATCTTGGGAAAACCTTGTGGAAATGGCGGCGTGAGCTTGTCACCCCAGGTGAATACGCACGGATGACAGACCGCGTGCATGAGCACGCTCATCGGTTCGAGCGTCCGCCCATCGTCGAAGCGGAGCACCTTCACTCGATGATCGCACGGTCCCTCGGGATTAAGTCGGAAGAGGGCTCGTCCATCGATCACTTTGCGACGGTTGATGTTGAAGTCGATCCGGTCCTCTCCGTAGCCGATAGTTACAGGCCGCATGGTTTTAGCTGCCTCGCCAGCGGCAGCGCCGAGTTTCGCGACCATCTCGCGGCTCCAGGCCGACTCACGTGACCAGCCAGGACCGGAGTGGTTGTGCGACGTTGCGACCATATTGTTCTCTCGCGGTGTTTCCGTTTTCAGAGCGATCACATCGCGCAATGCGGCCACCATCTCGCCAGACGCGCTGATCAAGTCGAGCGTGACAATCGCGGCCCGGGTCTGTTCATTCGCCAACAACAGAACTCCGGCACGAATCGGATCGCGTACGCCATTCGTCGGACGAACATGACCGACGACAGGTGTGTCGGCCGGCGGAGTGATGTCGATTTTCACGACACTCGCACGCAGATTCGATTCGACTCGAAAGTGAGAGTTATCCTCCGCAAGCGAGTGACTCGCAAAAACGACCAAAACGCTACAGGTCCATAAAAATGTCCAATGCCAAGCCGGTTTCATTTCAAATTGTCCTATTGTTCATCGAAATGCTGAGGTCGAGTATTCGAGATTGTCGGTGGTAAGCTAACATCCAAACCGAAAGTGAACGAAGTGGATATGTCGGGAGGTTTAACGCCGAGGAATAACGGGTAGGACGATATGCGAGGCGTGGTCTCGGTCGTGATAGACCGTTTGTTTTGCGACAACCGAGTCTATCTCTAGTCCAATATTGTCCGCGCCGGTATTGAGGTTGCGTAAGTAATACGGAAAGAAGCTGCTGGAGATTTCGATGCGGAGGCGGTGCCCCTTCGCAAAGGCATTTCCGGTCGCCCGCCAAAACTCGATCGTATATGGGTAAATAGTGTTCGGCTCAATGATGCTAAGTCGGCCGGGGTTGTAAGCACCTTCGTTCTCGGGGGCGCGATGACGAGCACGCATCACACCTTCACAAAGAAACGCTGCTGTACCGTCTGGGTGAACGTCAATCAGGCGAATCATCCAGTCGGTATCGCGGGCACTGGTGGCCGCGAACAACTTCGCGGTGATCGGGCCAACGACTTCCACTTCTTCTTCCAAGACGGGGGTCGTGTAAATCAGCACGTCAGATCGCGTCTCGGCCCGTCGCACGTCGCGCGGGCCGGCGATATGCCCATTGACGAAGTACGGCGACGGCATCGGGTCGTCCGGATCATAGGTGTAACTATCCGCTGGTTCGTCGGCCGGAGCGTTGACACTCAGAGTCCCATCGCCGCCAGAGCCATTCGCCTTGCCGCCGCTATGCAAAAAGTACTTCGTCCATTGCGTTTCGGGGAGCGGCCAATCGCTCGCGGAGCGCCATTCGTTCCGTCCCATAATGAAGACGTGGACCGGCGGATCTTTAAGCACACCATTGTCAATCTGCTTTAGATGATAGTCAAACCAGCGACACACATAGCCATTCCAGTCGATGACCGAACTGGCTCCGAAGTCGGCATAGTCCACCTTGGGACTGAGATTGATCTGGTGATTCCAGGGACCGATGACCATGCGTGGCTGCCGTGCTTCGGGCGTGCCCCCGTGCTGTCTCATCGCCAGGTAGTTGGAGGGTGTGCCGGAGAAGTTGGCATCAAACCATCCCGAAATGCCCAATGATGGGACTTGGACACGGGCTGATTGCTCAGGGGTCTGATAGGCGATCGCCCGCCAGTAGTCGCCATCAGCCGTGTTCTGTCTGATCCAGGTTTCAAACCACTTTGCGTGACCAAATCCCCGATGCTTTGCCAGGTCGATGTAGGGTAGGCGGCGGTAATCGACGTCGCGGGTTTCGGCAAAGCCACCATAGGCACCTTTGCCAACAACGTTCATCGTGCGATTCGCCATCAGCGCCGCCCAATCCATGGCCCAGCCCACGAGAACACCATTTTGATACGGGGCATTGAAAAACTGATCCGGAGGGGCGACTTCGGGAACAATACACCTCAACGAGGGCGGTGCCTGCGTGGCTGTCCACCATTGCGTCCAGCCCAAATAGGACTGCCCGTAAGTCCCCACTCGGCCATTGCACCAAGGTTGTTTCGCGACCCATTCAACCAAGTCGTAGCCGTCGGATTTGTGCAGCGGTGAAAAGGGATCCCACGCGCCTTCGGAACCAAAGCGACCACGCACGTCCGAGTTGATTACCACATAACCGCGTTGAGCGAACCATCGTGCTCGCACCGCCATCGTCTGTTTGTTATAGGGGGTCTGACAGAGAATTGCAGGAAAACGCCCGTCGCCCACGGGCCTAAAGATGTCGAGCGCAATCGACACACCATCGCGCATCGAGGCCTTCTGGTTGTGTAACTCCACGACCTCGTGATCCGCGGCAGAGATCCGCCCGGGATCGGGTGCCTGAGCCAACAAGCTCGCGGGCGAGAAGGTGATGAGGGTCAGCACGAACAAGAAATACTTCATCACGATGTCGCCCATTGGTAGACTCGGATTTCTGGATAGCATGCTGTTGACGATCGTTGTTGTGGGGCTCAATGAAAGTCGCCGAGCCAAGGATGAGTGGAACGGCCGTTTGCCTTTCACCGCGCTGCGGGCGCAACAGGCAACAAGGGCATGATGGTCTGCGCGACTTGCTTCGACTGAATCGCCGTTCCTTCGGCGGTGTAATGCACGCCGCCGCCGTCCCAGAGCTTCGTCGGATGCTTGGCGACCAACGTGTAAAGATCATCCACGGCGATGCCCGCCTTGGCAATGTGCTCGGCGGCGACTCGGTTCTTTTCGATGACATCTGTGTCGGGGGCGTCGTCCTTTTTCTGGCAGGGCGTGGTCGTGCCCCAGATGAGTTTGGCGTGGGGTGCATGACGTTTGAGCGTGGCGATCACCTCGGGCAAGCCGGTTCGCAAACATTCAGCGCCGCCGTGCAGTCCGAAATTGAAGTGAATGACGGAGTACACATTCTGCCGCAGTACGAGCTTGATCTCGTCGAGCAAGGCAGGATCGTCGGCAGCTTTGGACGAACCGAGTAGCGAAACGTATGCCTTGTCCTTGAGTGCCGTGCCGACCTCGGCGGAATAGCGCACGGTAATCGAATCGCCGATGAGCAGCACCAGCGGCAGATCGGGACCGTTGGCAGGTTTGGTCTTGAGCGAGATGGTGGTCCAGTTCTGCGACTCGCGGGGCCTCTTGTAGTCGTAGAGGTCTTCGGCTCGCGAATGGATGGCCACGAATGTGGTCAGTATCAGTGCTGTGAAGAATGATATCGTTTGGGTTTTCATGGCAATGTGTGCTCGGTGTTAGGATCGTAAGTAGCTCAAGCTGCGGCGAATGCTCGCCAGGGGATCGTGCGAGAGGTCCTGCTCGACGTGGCAATACTGAACGCCCGACTCTTTCGCGGCTTCGATGATCGGGTTCACGGGAATGACCCCCTCACCCAGCGACGCGAACGCTTCGACGGGCAAGCTCCACCAGCCATCGATTTTCTCGGGCAACTTCACGCCGCTGGTCAGGTCTTTGAGATGCACTTGCGTCACGCGCCCCTGGAGTGAGCGAATGAGCTTGGCGGGATCACGCTTCCCGAGTTGCACCCAAAACGCATCGATTTCGAAGAGCATATCAGGGCTGAACTCCTCGATCAAAACGTCGAAGCCTGCCTTGCCGCCTTCCATGGGATCGAACTCAAACGTGTGATTGTGGTAAGCAAGCTGGATACCTGCCGCTTTAGCCTCGGCGGCAGCGCGGTTGCACTTTTCGGCAGCACGTTTGTAGCCATCCAGGTCCGGCCTGTCCTTGAGTTCGATCGTGGGGATCACCAAGTGCTTAATCTTCGCCGCCTGCGTTTCTTCGAGCACTTGGGCAAAGGGGAGCACGGTCTTGTCTTCGGGATGAAAGACCGAGTTCCACGTGATATGCGTGGAATGCACCTCCAGGCCAATGTCCCTTGCGGCCTCTATCGGCTGCTTGTATTTGGGAAACTCGAAGGACTCGACTTGCTTGTAGCCCATCTCCTTCACGGCCTTGAGCGTACCCACAAGATCGTTCTTCAACGGATGCCGCAATGTGTAAAGTTGCAGTCCGATGGTGTCGAGGTAAGTCTTGTTCACCTGTTGAGCGAGCAAGGAACGAAATGGCGCGACGAGCAAAGGCGCAGCGACCGTTTGGATGAAATGACGTCGTTTCATGGGGAGGTTCAAGGGTTGTTGGTAGAACGTGTTTGCAGGGCATGAACCGGACGCCAGATACCACCAGCACCGACACGGTTATGCACGCGCACGTGGAGTACATTTTGCGCGTCGAACTTCAGTTGATTGCCCGGTATCTCGACGATGAACGGTTCGTCATATAAGGCGGTGTAGGATTTTTTCTCAGACCTCTCGGAGTGCTCGCCGATGAGCTTGCCGTTGAGATAGATCCAAGCCTGCTCGTCCACACCCGCGAACATGAGTCGCAAGGTTTTCCCTTGCGAAGCGGCGGGCATGTTGATCGCGACCCGATACCAGCCTTCGCCCAGGAGTTTGCCAATCGCCTCCGTCTCCTCCCAAAAGCTGGGCACCGTGACGGGGAGCCACTCGGCCTCTGAATAGTTCGCTGGCTTGAACCATTCGTCCTTCGTTCCAACCTCCGTAGGGTCGGCACGGAAGCGCCAGTTCGTTAAGGCAACGACTGGGCTCTGGGTGATCTGCTCCTTCCATTCAGCGGGTGTTTCAAAAGTCTCCCGATAGATCTTCTCGCGTTCGACCTTGAGCGGATGGTTGGCAGCCGCAGCGCCGCCGCTGCTGAAGGATAGTTCGCCGTTACTGCGAGGATCTTCGATGCCAGCGCCGCCTGGATTCGTGGACCAAGCACTTGCTCCGGCAGGGCCGAGCCGCTGGAAGTTGACGAACCAGTTCTGGTCTGACTTCACGGCAGCGGGCGGGATCGAACGCAGCGGGATGGTCATCATCACCATCAGCCGATTGGCCTTAGCATCGTGCATTGCGGCATGAGTCCATTCCGCTTTCCACAACGGATCGAACTTGCCGTAACCGAGATTCATCAAGTCCTCGATCAATCCGCGGGCAGCCTGAGTGCGCGAATCCGGCTTGAGCCCCGCGCTGAATTTGAAAGTCACTCGTGAGCCTGCTGCCGGCATCAGATAAGCTTCGACACGCTCTTTCTCGATCGCTTCTGCCGTTGCACCCGGTGGCACTTCGCAGTCAAAGCGGAGATAGAGACGACTGTCGTCGAATATTGCGCGGACCGTGGTGGCTGCGGTCGACGATGCGAGTGTCTGCGGCGTGAGCTTGTCCCACTGTGAAGCATCCAAGCTCACGGGGCCTTTCGCGAGAGCTGCGATCATGCGCTTCGCATTGGGCAGTGGCGCCAGGCGTTTGGCAGCGGTGTCCCAGTTGAGGAACGAGCTCTTGTACGGCTCCTGGTAGCCGTCGTGCTTGAGCTTCAGCGTATCGGCATTATGGCCGGAAGGCGGGAACAGCGTGAAGGGCCAACCCTTGAGCCCATTCCCCTTGGCGAACAGTTGATCGACGGCGTTGCGTCGGGCATCGATCGCGGAGAGCAGGCGATCGAGCGACGCGGCATCGGGCGAGATCTGGTAGGCATTGTAAAGATGCACCGCGTTGACCACGCCCTTTAAGTAGTCGAACTCAGCGCGCACGAGCGCGAGGCGGGTTTGCGCCTTGGGACTGAGCTCGGTCTTCTCTGCCAAAG
>CAYLYE010000030.1:0-38106 GCA_964387325.1 uncultured Planctomycetaceae bacterium | reverse complement strand
GCCAGTCTTAGCAGCGCCGTTTGTTTGGTTCGAGCCGACGAGCCGAAACCTAGGGCGATCTCTGGCTGTGCGGCCGCGGTGGACGATTACTTTATCGACGAGGTCTGGAGCAAGGTGGGGGCTGCCCGCTGCTTGACCTGTCACAAGACCGGTGGCGACGCCGAGAAAAGTCGGTTCGTGCTGCGCGACCCGCAGCGTGTGACGGGCAAAACGCGAGACGAAGCGTTGCGGGATAATCGTCGTGCCTTTGTGGAAATGGCCCAGCTCAAAGCAGGGGACCAATCCCGTTTGCTGCTCAAAGTGACCGGCGGGCTCGATCACGGTGGCGATGTCGTGCTGCCGGCTGACTCGACCGGTTACCGAATCCTGGCCGACTTTGTGAGCCGAACGACGAGCCAAGCTGCTTCGCTGCCTGCGGTGGCCGACGACTCGAATGCGCCCCCATTTTTCGACGGCATTGCGATGCTCGACGATCGTCGCTTGTTGCGGCGCGCCACGTTGTCGCTCGCCGGTCGGCTCCCCACGGCTAGCGAACTCGAAACGATCCACAAGCAAGGGCTGTCCGCTTTGCCGGGCCTGCTGGATGGACTGTTTCAGGAGCAAGCATTTTACGATCGACTCCGCGAAGGGTTTAACGACATCTTCCTGACGTTGGGAATTGACGGCAATGCCGATCAGAGCGTGCTGTCGTATGAGCATTTTGCCAACCGACATTGGTATCAGAAACATGACTTGAGCCATATCAAAGACGAAAACGAACGTCGCAAGGCAGGCTACAAGCTAGCGGCCGACTACCGGCAGTCACTCCTCGGCGAGCCGATGAAACTCATCGAGCACATCGTGCGGAACGATCTTCCATTTACCGAAATTGTGACCGCCGACTACATCATGGTCTCGCCGTTCTCGGCGCGTGGGTACGGTATGTTCGATGAGATCAAGGATCAGTTCAAAGATCCCGACGATCCGTTTGAGTACATACCGGTAAAGCTCAAATCGCTGGTTGGGCGCAATAAGTCGAACAATCAGGATTCGCCGTCGGGCTTTTATCCGCACGCGGGCTTATTAAGCACGTTCCAGTATCTGAGCCGGTTCCCGACAACCGAGACGAATCGCAATCGGCTGCGGGCCCGGATGTTCTATCAGCATTTCCTGGGGATCGACGCGCTCGAGTTGGCGGCGCGGGTCTCCGATGCCGCGGCGGTCACGGCCAAGTATGAGATCCCGACCATGCAGGCGGCCGAGTGTGTCGTCTGTCACAAAACGATCGACCCGATCGCGGGGCTGTTCCAAGACTACTGGCGCTTTGCCGATCAGGGCGTATACGGACGGCGCAAGGAGGGGTGGTTCAAGGACATGTTTGTCGCCGGATTCGAGGGCGAGGAGCTGCCGGCCGACGATCGCTGGCGCGCATTGCAATGGCTTGGCGAGCGAACGGCCAAGGATCCGCGATTTGCCGTGGCGATGGTCGAACACGTTTATTATATCCTGACCGGTCGAAAGACATTGCTCCCTCCCAAAGCGATTGACGATCCGCTTTATCCGGCCCGGCAGCGAGCCTATCGCGAACAGCGACGCGAAATTGATCGTATCGCCGGAGTGTTCGCGGCCTCGCAGTTCAATCTAAAGCAGGTTTTCAAGGATTGGATTGTCTCCGACTTTTATCGTGCCGATGGGATTGAGACCTCCGTGAACGAGCCTTGTCGACTGGCCGAGTTGGACGATCTCGCTTTGGTGCGGATGCTTGCCCCGGAACAACTCGAGCGCAAACTTAAAGCGGTGTTTGGAGAGCGCTGGGGCCGACTCAACGATCAAATGGCAATGCTCTACGGGGGCATCGACTCGAAAGAAGTCACGGATCGGGCCAGCGACCCCAGCGGTGCGATGGGGGCCATCCAGCGAATCATGTCCAACGACATGGCCTGCAAGCAAACAGGACGCGACTTCGGCCGGCCCATGAACGATCGCCTGTTGTTTCCCACGATCGAACACACGGTCGTGCCGGGAAAATCCGCCGCGGAAGATGCCGACATTCGCCGGGCGATAGCCTATTTACACGAGCGTATCTTGGGCCGCTACGATGATGTCGACTCGGTCGAGGTGGGCCGAACATTTAACCTCTTCGCCGGCGTTGTCGAGGAAGCCTCGCAGCAGAAGGGGCTCGAAAAGCTCGAACGCTATCATTGTCGACAGACCACTCCTCCGCCTCCCGAAGATACGCATTACGCCATTCGATCCTGGCGTGCCGTGGTCACGTACCTTCTTCGCCGCCAAGAGTTTCTCTATGAGTGATTCATCCCGCCGCGATTTTCTTAGGCTCTG
The DNA here is from genome assembly GCA_964387325.1 of uncultured Planctomycetaceae bacterium. GTDB lineage: Bacteria > Planctomycetota > Planctomycetia > Pirellulales > PNKZ01 > CAZZBK01. The sequence goes on along the minus strand of CAYLYE010000030.1, from coordinate 35,787 downwards.
TGGCTCGGCCGGCCTGGGACTGACCGTTCCCTGGGTATTACCCGAAAGGGCTAGCGCCGCGCCGCAGGACGAGCCGTATCCGGGCCCGTATTACATCGTCTTCAATGCCTCCGGTGGCTGGGACACGACCTACTTGATGGACCCGAAGGGGATCAATGGCATGAACCGCCTCTACGGCGAAGGAGACATCCTGACCCGTGGCGCGCACAAATACGCCCCGACCGCAAAGCACAAATCGGGTGGCCTGAGCAACGAAGATTTCTACGCCGAGTTTGGAGACGAACTGCTCGTGCTCAATGGCTTGGACTATGCGGTGAACAATCACTCGCCCGGTGCCCGTTACATGGCCACGGGCAAACTCGACAGTCTGGCGTACCCGACGTTTGCCGCGCTTGTGGCTGCGTGCAAAGGGCCGAGCTGCCCGCTGGCGTTTCTCACGTTTGGTAATTACTCCGCCACGGGCAATGTCGTCGCCATGTCGCGCGTGCCGTACATCCCCTCGTTGCAGAAAATTGCCAACGCCGACGCGATCGAAGGGAACGCGCGATCACCGTATCACGATCCGTTCGCTCTGGATCGGATCGAACGAGCTCTGGCCGAGACGTATCAAGCCCGCATCGAGCAAACCAATCTCCCTCGACTCGAACGGGCGCAGAACATGCTCTATGCAGCTCAAGTGAATTCGAAATCGCTCGAGCGCGTCACTCCGCATATTCCGCAAACAATGCCGAAAGAGCGGCTGTCGCAGCAGGTCGACATCGCGCTCTCGTCGTTCAAGGCGGGCGTGTGTGTCAGTGCAAATCTGTCGATCGGTCAGTTCGACAGCCACGCCAATAACGATTCAGACCAGATGAAGTTGATCCCCGAGTTTCTCTCCGGCATCGCCTACCTGATCCATCGCGCTGAGGAGCTAAAGATTCGTGAGCAACTGGTCGTGATCGTGCAAAGCGAGATGGGACGAACCCCTAATTACAACGCGGGCAATGGTAAGGATCATTGGTCGATCGGTTCGATCATGTTTCTCGGTCGCGCGATCAAAGGCAATCGCGTGCTCGGCGCGACCGACGACAAGCTGTTTCACGTCCCGATCCATCCGCAAACGATGGCATTGGATCCTGACCAGGGAGTGCGCGTGCGACCGGAACATATTCACGAAGCGCTCCGCGCCCATGCTGGCATCAGCGAGCACCCGTTCAGCAAGAAGTTCCCGTTGGAATTTCCGGTTAAAGAACGGCTCACCGGGCTGTGGGGGTAACACTTGGCTGCGTCGAGTCTCGGCAGTGGGCTGGGAAATGTGTGCAGGAGTGTCAATGGCTGGTTACAATGGGAGCGTTGCCCCGCCCGGCTCAGTGCCTCCCACCTGACTGTTCTTGCCTGCTTTCGAGTGTCATTCATGCGGCATGTTTTCGCCTTTTCGTTGGTGCTTGCAATCTACTCGACGCCTCGGCTCAGTGCCCAAGAGGTATTCGTGCAGCAGGTCGTCCCTTTCGTGCGGCAATTCTGCTTCGAGTGTCACAACGCAAAGAAGAGCGAAGGGGAATTGGATCTCACCCGGTATACGTCAAGTGCGACGGTCGCCGAGAATTTTCGCCAGTGGGAGCACGTCCTCACCTTTCTGAAGAAAGAGGAGATGCCCCCCGCGAAGGCCAAGCAACCCACGGCCGCCCAGCGAACCGAGGCCCTCCGCGCAATCGAATCGCTCATGACCGCCGAAGCCAAGAAGCTCTCCGGCGACCCTGGGGTAGTGCTACCACGGCGACTCACCAATGCCGAGTACAACTACACGATTCGCGATTTGACCGGAGTCGACATTCGGCCCGCGGATTCGTTTCCGCTCGACCCGGCCTCGGGCGAGGGCTTTAACAATACCGGCGAAGCGCTGGTGATTTCGCCCAATCTCTTCAAGAAGTATTATGCCGCGGCGCAACACGTGGCCGAGCATGTCGCGCTCACCCCGACCGGCATGCGATTCGCGCCGTATCCGGTGGTCACGTTTGCCGATCAAGCCAAGCTCTTCGAGCAAGAGGTGATTCGCTTCTACGAAGAGCATGACGTCGACTATGAAAAATACCTCGCCGCCGTTTGGTCGTATCGCTATCGAGTCCCCGCGCATCAGGCGACCTCTTTGGAATCATGGGCGATCGAGCACAAACTCAGTCCGAAGTATTTCAAGCTGCTGTGGGACACGATCCAAGTCGGGACGCTCGACGATCCGTTTTATCTGGGTGCGATACGACGCGAGTGGCAGTCCCTGTCTCCACCGGCGGATTTAATGAAGCCCGTGGCTCCTCCCGCGCTCGGCAATCAAGTCCGTGCTCTGGCCGACTCGATCCGTCGTGCGAGCAGGCATCTGTGCTCAAAGGAGACGGCGGCCATTGTCTCGAATGCCGGCAATGCACCGGTACAGCACATGGATCGCCGCAAGAAAACAGCGGCTGCCCGCCAGACCTTTGATGAGTCGATGATCTCCGATCGCAATTTATTTCATGTCGACTACCAACAGTTGTCCAAGCGAACATCGGTCGAGATTCACCTGCAAGCTGTGAACTTCTCTCGAGCCGCGGAACCGTCGTACGTCATCCTCGGCGATTTGAATTTCAGTACGCAGACACCCGAGAATTATCGACCAGCCAACAACCAGAGTATGTCGCTGCTCAAGCTGCTGGAAACCCACGCTCCCGAGCAGCTCAAGCAACTCGATGTCGGCCAGCATCCGCTGGGGCATGCGATCGACGCGAAGGGCGTGGTACTCTCGACTTCCATGCCGTTGGTTATCAGCGTCCCAACGGCTGCGTTCGGTGATCGCCAGGACATTCGATTTTATGTCTCCGCGTCACTCGATCGCGCACACACTCGCCAGTCGGCCGTGCGGATGACCGTAGCCAACCGTTCCGCCGCGCCCAACGAGTTTGCCACACTGCTGATCGATCCTGAAAGCCAGCTCGCGCAGAAATATCGTGCCTCAAGCACGCAGCTCTGCCGAGCGTTTCCCAATCGGTTCGTGTATGTCGATGGCACACGTGGCCTGTCTTCGGGCTTCCATCTGATCGAAGGCTTCTTTCGCGACGATCAGCCCTTGTGCCAACAAGTGCTGAGTGATGTAGAGAATCGCGAGTTGAATCGCCTGTGGGACGAATTGTACTTTTCGACCGGCGTGACGGAGAAAATGCTCCGGGGATTCGTGTTCTTCGAACGGAGCGAGCGAAACTTTCTCAAACATTCCGACTTCAATGAGTTCAAAGAGGAAGACCCCGAGTTGGTCAAGGACGCGATGCTCGAACGTTTTGAGCAGGTGTACTTGGCGCGATCGGGAGTTAAGCCGGATGCCCTCAAGTTGGCCGAGCATCCGATTCATTTGTTCTTTGCTGAAATTCGCCAGGGGCTCAAACATCGCGGAGCGCAATTTGCCCAAGCAAAGCCAATCTACTTACGACAACTGATCGAGTTTGCCGAGCGTGCTTATCGGCGTCCATTGACGCCGGGGGAGCTGCGACGGATCGAGACCTTCTATGAGTCGACTTGTCAGCAAGCGGAGTACGGTATCGAGCAAGCGGTACGCGGCGTGCTGACGAGTGTGCTCGTCTCGCCACATTTTTGCTGCCGCATCGACGTGCCGCCCGAGGGCGATACGGTCAAGCCGCTTGCCGATCTTTCGCTCGCCTCACGGTTGAGTTATTTCCTTTGGTCGTCGATGCCCGACGCGGAACTCATCACACTCGCCAAGGCCGGCAAGCTCTCGGATGAAGCAACACTGCGTCAACAAACGCGTCGCATGCTAGCCGACCCGAAGGTCCGTGGCGTATCGCTCGAGTTCTTTGGTCAATGGTTGCGTTTTCGAGAGTTTGCAGGCGAGGAGTCGGTCGACCGACAAGTGTTTCCGGCCTTTAATGACACACTCAAGCAGGCGATGTTCGAAGAGCCCGTCAGGCTCATCACTCATCTGGTGCAAAACAATCTACCCCTGACAGACGTGTTGTATGGTGATACGACGTTTGTGAACAAGGCGTTGGCCAATCATTACGGCTGGCCTTATCTGGCAGACCAAGGTGAGTGGCAACGTGTCGATCGGATTCAAGAGCACGGCCGCGGAGGTGTGCTGGGGATGGCTGTCTTTCTGACGATCAACTCGCAACCGCAACGGACCAGCCCGGTCAAACGAGGCTTTTGGGTCGTACACAAGATCCTGGGCGAGCATATCCCTCCGCCGCCGGCGAATGTAGCCGTTCTGCCAGCCAAGGAGACCGAGACCGACGGTAAAACGATTCGCCAGTTGCTTGCGCAACATACCGAGGTCGAGGCCTGTGCCCGCTGTCATCGGCGGTTCGACCCGATCGGATTGTCGATGGAAGGGTTCGACCCGATCGGTAAAGCTCGCAGCAAGGATTTAGCCGGTCGGGCGGTCGACAATGTCGTCGAACTCCCGAGCGGAGAACTCTCTCGCGGAGTGCCGCAGTTTTTGCAATACTTACAGGCCCACCGCAACGACGACTTTATCAAGACGCTGTGTCATAAGTTTCTGGGATATGCGTTAGGGCGGTCGTTGGAATTGTCCGATCAAGAACTATTAGAGCGGATGCAAACGGCCCTTCGTCAGGACGGCTATCGTTTTCACACGTTGTTTGAAACCGTGGTCTGTAGTCCGCAGTTCCGCAATCAGCGTTGCCGCGATTTTAACCTCGCCCGCTTTAGATCAAAAACTCAGGGAGAATGACCAACGATGAACGCGGATCGCAACCTATCCCGTCGCGTACTGCTCAAAGGCTTGAGCTTGTCAGTGTCGTTGCCGTGGCTCGAAGCCGCGCACCTCTGGGGGGGCGAATTCACGGCTAGCCGCACGCGAGCGCCACAGCGGTTCGCCTGTATGTTCATCGGCGATGGTATCTCGCCGCCGATCTGGTGGTCGAAAGGGGACGGCGCCGCAATGGAACTCGGCGCGAGCCTCGCGCCACTCGAGCGCTACAAGGAAAAACTCAACGTCATCAACGGCCTGTTCAATCAAAATGCCGGCGGCGGACATGCGAAATGCGCGGGCAATATCCTCTCGGGCATTGCCTTGCAGCGCGGTCGAGTGATCCGCGGCGGTATCAGCATGGACCAGAAGCTCGCCAAGCATTTCGAGGACGAGACGTTTCTCCCCAGTCTGGTGCTCGGCTGCGAGCAACCCGTCAGCGGCTTCCACGAGAGCCAATACTCGATGATCTATGCCTCGCACATCTCGTGGCAGAGTCCGAACTCGCCCGTGCCGATTGAACTGTATCCGTCACTGGCCTTCGACAGCCTCTTCGGAAGTCAGACTGGCAAGCTGCAAGGGAGCATCCTCGATCAGGTGCGCGAAGAAGCCGCCTCATTGCGACAACGAGTCAGTCAGTCCGATCAGGTCAAAATCGACGAGTACCTCACGTCGGTGCGCGAAGTTGAGCAGCGGTTGCAGCGTCTCAATCGCCGCAAGGACGACGAGGGGCCGAAGGTCGCCGTCGAGGGGCAGCGTCCTCCGGCCGGCCAACCCAAAGACTTCCGCGACTACGCTCGGCTGATGAGCGACATCATCGCACTGGCCTTTCAGACCGACCGCTCGCGGGTCGCGTCGCTGCTGCTGTCGCGCGACTTGTCGGGCCAGGTCTACCCAGCGCTCAACATTCGCGACGATCACCACAGCTACTCACACTCGAATACGGGGCCCGAGTATCAGGCGATCGTCCAGTGTCACGTCGAGCAGTACGCCTACTTGGTCGATCGCTTGGCTCAGATGCAAGAAGGAGACGCAACGGTGCTCGACAACTCGTGCCTGATGTTCGTCTCCGAGCATTGGAACGCCCACAACAGCAATCAGGTTCCGCTCGTGCTGGCCGGTGGATTGGGGGGCGCGCTCAAGACAGGGCGCTCGCTCGATTACCTCAACTCGGGCAACGACCGCCGCAAGCTTTGTAGCTTGTATCTATCACTCATGGATCGCATGGGACTCGAACTGAGCGAGTTCGGTGACAGCAAGGAACGATTGGCGGGAATATAAACGCTTCTGACCGTCGATTGCTGACCGCGCCGCAAGTAGGTGGTTTACCAGCGATTATTTATCAGCGATTAATAACCGGGCACTTTGAGCGAGACGATCTTGCTGCGCGATTCGTCGATCACCAGTTTGTCTTCACGGGCGAGCCACCCGATCGCTTGCATCACCAGATCGCGCGGCAAATCGACTTCCTTCACGAGTTTGGCCTGACTGAGCGGGCCTTTCTCGTCCAGTGCGTGCCAAACCTTCCCCGCCGCCGCTCCGATTTGATCGATCGTCTCTTCCGTGGTCATGGCCATGGGCCACCTCCTCTGCCAAACGCGAATCAATAACTCCGTTGGCAGCAGTATATCGGAAGTAATTTTCGCTTCTCAAGGGGAGCATTGCCGCGCGGGCGGAAGAATCAAATCCGGTCGCCCGATGGTTCGCTGATCGCAAATAAAAAAAGGGCCCGGTCGGTGCTGCGGGATTAACCGACCGGGCCCATCACCGTGTAAAAATGCTTGTTACCCGTAGTGGGCGATAACCAACCTGGTTCGGCTGGCCCAAAGTCTAAGATGCACGGTGTTTGATAATCGATTCTGACGACCGGCTGGTCGCTCGATGACGAACACTCTTAAAGCACTTCGCGTGCCAATCGCCTGCTAGCAGTTGTCGGTTTGTACGTAAGGTGTTGCTCTCTCAGGAGCAACGCCACGAATCAAAAAAGCCGTTCAGTTTTGCTAGCAGGAACATTGTAAATTCTACCGTGTAAAATTTACGGTCGATTCTCCAGGAGGCTGATCGTCATGGCCTCAAATATCCGCCCAATCTGCGCAAACTCTCGATCGTCAGCTTGGCAGAGGATCAGCAGCGTGCTTTGCGAAGTACGAAAACCTTGCACGATGGCGGTGTTGGTTAAGTCGAGATAGTAGAAATTCATCTCGCATCCAACGATCTGATAGTCACCATGCGTTTTATGGAAGGTCTCGGCATCGACTTCCTGATACTCCGTTCGTATCGTGGCCAGGGCTGCGTCAACGAGGTCGCTGGGATCGACCTCGCTAGCATGGAGTCGAACGCTCCAGAACGAACCGCCCGGCGAGTAAACAGTGACCGACTGTTCACCTGCCACGGCGTCGCTCTCATCCAGTGTCCAGTTGTCGGGGTACATAAAGCGGATGCCGAGCTTATCAAACACGGCTGGCATGGTAGCACTCTCGTGTGGGGCAATGAAATTAGTCGATGAGATATCGTAAACAGTGTGGTCGAAAGCGGTAAGGGGCTCCGCCTCGGCTTGTTCGGTCGAGGGCATTTTGATACCGTACGCCCCCTCGTAGGGAGTGTCGCGCTAGCCGCGTGAGGACGTCGGATGTTTTCGCGCCAAGAACTGGGTTATGCCCAGCTGTTTAAAGTTCGTTGCCGCTGGGCGACTCGGCTGGCGTTCTGTTCACAGCTCACGTTGCTCCTCACAAGCCTGCTGAGCTCGATCGGTTGCCGCTGGCCAGGGAACGATGGCCCCGTGCCACGCTCGTTGCTCCAGTGTCGGCAACTGTCACAGCAGGGATTGGTGGCCATGGAACGCGGCGACTTGCAAAACGCCGATGCGTTGCTTGCCAAAGCAGTCGCGACTTGTCCAATCGACACCGAAGCCCGCCGACGTTATGCCGAAGCGCTCTACAAGCAGGGGCATCGTCGCGAGGCACTGGCACAATTGACCAAGGCGATCGAACAGTCGCCGGATGACCATGCCGCCTGGGTGCGTCGAGCCGAGATCGAGCTCGCGTTGAATAACCTAACGGCGGCCCATGACTCGGCCCAACGCGCACTGCAATTGAATCCGCGATCGGCGAGCGCTTGGCTCATCGAGGGTTGCTACGCTCGACAAAACGGTGACCTCCGCGGCGCGCTGGCCCATTATCATCGTGCGCTCAGCTACGAACCTAATCAGCGCGAGTTGCTGCTCGAACTGGCGCAGACTTACCAACAAGTCGGCGAGCCACAGCGAGCGCTCGCTAATTTACAAACCCTGGTCGATTCCTACCCGCCGGGCGAAGAACCCCAGCAGATCATGTACTACCAGGGCATCGCGCTACTGGCGTTGCAACGCAACAACGAGGCTGTCGACGTACTGAGCAACGCGCGCGATCGTGCGCCCCCCACGCCCGAACTGCTCTATCAGTTGGCTGAGGCGCAGCTCCGCATCGGACATGCGGCGCAGGCCCGCGAGGTGATCGGCCAAGCCCTGTCGATCGAGCCCGGCCATCTCGCGTCGCGCAGTTTGCTGCAGAAGCTCGACGTAGCCGAATTGCCCCAGCCGCTGCGGCGATAACACGGGTTCCACTCTCCGAGACGGCCCCTGCCCGAGCGGGGCCTCAATTGCTAGAATGTCTCTCTGCCACGATTTAATCGGAATGTACCTGCGATCTACGAGCGATTCATGGGCCAAAATTACATCTACCAGATCTGCAATCTGTCGAAGAAACACGGTCAAAAAGAAGTTCTCAAGGAAATTTGGCTCTCGTTCTATCCGGGGGCCAAGATCGGCGTGCTCGGCAAGAACGGCTCGGGAAAAAGCACCCTCTTACGCATCATGGGGGGCGTCGACACGGCTTACGAAGGCGAAGCCCGACTCACCGACGGATTTAGTGTCGGTTACGTGCCGCAAGAGCCGCAGCTCAATCCCGACAAAGATGTGCTCGGAAACGTCGAAGAGGCACTCGCGCCCGTGCGTCAACTGTTGCAAAAATTCGACGAAGTGAACGCCAAGTTTGCCGAGGTCGCCACCGACGCTGAAATGGAAAAACTGCTCAAGGAGCAGGCGCGGCTGCAAGATCAAATCGACTTGCTCAATGCCTGGGAGGTCGATCGTCAGCTGGAAATTGCAATGGACGCCATGCAATTGCCGCCCCCCGATGCCGATGTGAACAAACTCTCCGGCGGCGAACGACGCCGTGTGGCGCTCTGCAAAACCTTGTTGCAAAAACCCGATCTGCTGCTGCTCGACGAGCCGACGAACCATCTCGACGCTGAGAGCGTGCAGTGGCTCGAACGGACCCTTGCCGACTACCAAGGGACGGTCGTTGCCGTGACTCACGATCGATACTTCCTCGACAATGTCGCGCAATGGATTTTGGAGCTCGATCGCGGCCGAGGATTCCCCTTCGAGGGGAATTACTCGTCGTGGTTGCTGCAAAAGCAAGAACGTCTACGAGTTGAAGAGCGACAAGCCTCGGCGCGGCAAAAGACCCTCGAGCGTGAGCTCGAATGGATTCGCATGGCCCCCAAGGCCCGGCAGGCCAAGAGCAAAGCCCGTGTGGCGAGCTTCGACAAGCTCGAAGCCGAGGCCAAGGAAGATCATGAACAGGAACTCGAAATCCAAATCCCCTCGGGCAAGCACCTGGGCGAACTCGTCGTCGAATTCAAGAATGTCAACAAGGGGTTCGACGATCGCGTGCTGATCGACAATCTCAGCTTTCGATTGCCTCCTGGCGGGATCGTTGGCGTGATTGGCCCCAACGGCGTTGGCAAGACGACGTTGTTCAAGATGATCGTCGGCCAAGAACAGCCCGACAGCGGCGAAGTGCGCGTCGGTACGACGGTCGAACTCGGCTATGTCGATCAGAACCGCGACGCGCTCGATCCCGAGAAGTCGGTCTACGAAGAGATTTCCGGCGGCTACGACAATATCGAGTACGGCACGCGCAAACTCAACAGCCGCTCGTATGTCGCCCGCTTCAATTTTCAAGGGACCGATCAACAGAAGCTCGTGGGGCAACTCTCCGGCGGTGAACGCAACCGCGTTCACCTTGCCAAGCTGCTGCGACGTGGCTGCAACGTGCTGCTGCTGGACGAACCGACCAACGATCTCGACGTCGACACACTACGGGCGCTCGAAGAGGCGATCACGAATTTCGCCGGCTGCGTGGTCGTGATCAGCCACGATCGTTGGTTCCTCGATCGGCTCGCCACTCACATTTTGGCCTTCGAAGGGGACGGCTACGTCCACTGGTGCGAGGGCAACTTCCAAGCCTACCATGAGCAATTAAAGCATCGCATGGGCATGGAAGCCGATCAGCCGCATCGCTTCAAGTATAAGCGTTTGCAGCACTAATCCTTACAGCACGAGCCTCCGATCGTTAGCCGCGACGCGTCAGCGGAACGCGTAACCGCTGTGTATCCGTCTGTCTCAACTCGCCTGAAACGTGATGTGGCGCTGCCAGTGGGCGTTGTCCACGTGTGGGTAATCTCCACGGAAATGAACGCCACGGCTCTCGGTGCGCTCCAGTGCGGCGGCGATCATCAGCCGTGACACGGTGAGCATGTTCTGCAACTGCCAGCCGGTGGGATCGTTGAACTGCCGTCGCAAGACATAGCGGCACCACTGGTCGATCGTCCGTTGCGCCTCGGCCAGATCGACGCCATTGCGATTTACGCCCACGTCGCGCCACATGAGGCTTTGCAGCGAATTGCGAATGTCGGTCAGGTCGAGTAGTTCGCCGCTGTCGACCAATCGTGGGTTTTCTAGCGGCAGGGCATGGAAGTCGTCGGCGATTTTCTCGGCCTCGGCTTGTGCCCCTGCTCCGGCATGCGCGCCAAAGACGAGCCCTTCGAGCAGGCTGTTGCTCGCCAGGCGATTCGCTCCGTGTAGGCCCGAGCTGGTTACCTCGCCGGCCGCCCATAAGCCGGGCACATTCGTGCGCCCCTGCTCGTCGACCACGATGCCGCCGATCATGTAGTGCGCGCCGGGACGAACCGGGATCGGGTCGCGCGTGATATCGATGCCAAACTCGGCACACGTGGCCGCGATGCCAGGAAAGCGTTGCCGCACGCGGGTTGCATCCAGATGGGCCAAGGTCAGATAGACATTGGGGTGGCGCGTCTTCTCCATCTGCCGAACGATCGCCTGGCTGACCACGTCACGCGGCGCGAGTTCGCCACGTGGGTCATAATCGGCCATGAAGCGATAGCCGGTCCGATCGATCAAATACGCTTGTTCGCCGCGCATCGCTTCCGTGATCAAGCTGCGGCTGCTACCGGCAATATAAAGCACGGTCGGATGGAACTGCATGAACTCCATGTCGCGCAGCAGAGCGCCTGAGCGATAAGCCATCGCATGGCCATCGCCGGTCGCGACGCTGGGGTTGGTCGTCTCGCGGTATACCTGACCTGTGCCGCCGGTGCAAAGGATCGTCTGCTTGGCCCAAACCAGCGTCTTGCCGTGCGATTCGTTCCAGACCAGCGCGCCACGGCAACGGCCTTCGTGCGTGAGCAGATCGATTGTGAAGGTGTGAGGCCAGCTCTGCAAGTTGGGGAGCCGCAAGGCTTGCTGCGTGACCGCGCGCATCACTTCGCGTCCGGTCGCATCACCGAGTGCATGTACGATACGATTATGCGAGTGGCCCCCCTCGCGTCCTAGGGCCAGAGCGCCCCCCGCTTCCTCGTCGAAGTGTGCGCCCCACTGGATCAGTTCGTGGATCCGGTCAGGCGCTTCGCGCACGACCATTTCGACCGTTTGCCGATCGCACAATTCTCCGCCGGCCGTTAGTGTGTCGAGCACATGGTTTTCAAACCGGTCTTCCGGGTCGAGCACGCCGGCAATGCCCCCTTGGGCGTAGGTGCTATTGGACTGCGTGAGTTGATCTTTGACGATCACGAGCACGCTCAGTCGCGGATCGATCGCTAAAGCCGCCCGCAATCCGGCGAGTCCGCCGCCGATGATGAGCACATCGGTGAAATGATGCGGCACCCGTTTCGGGTTGAATGGGACAAGGTATCGGTGCATGAGAAAGCAACGCGAGGCGAACGACGCGGACAGAGGACGCCAAGCGTTATGATACCCTAGGCCGCGTGCCGAGAGAATCGACCGCGGTCTACGGGTTCTTTACGGTGATCGTGAGCGGTTCGCTGCAATAGCTCATTTTCATGACAAAGTTGAGCGACACTTGAGCCATCACCGGCACGATCTGATTCTCAACTGGCACGGCTGTCTTGGGGTCGACCTTGAGCGTGATCTGCCCTTGCAAGGCTTTGCCGTTGATGACGGTCTTGCTGTTTTTGTCATCGATTTGCACCCCGGGAGGCAGGCTGTTGCCGAACATGCTCCCCAGGTGCCGATACATCACGTCGAGCGTGACATTTTTGTCGAAGCCCTCGGCGCGTTCGATCGTGATATCGATCTTGGCCGATTCGCCGGGTTTGAGCGAGATTGTGTTGGGTTGGATCTTCACTGAGAGAATATCCTGCGGCTCGCCCACGGACACCGTATGCCAAGGGGCATCGTAATGACCACGTCCGCCGCCGGGGAAATAAATCTCCTGATAGGGCTGCGCCGTGACGGTCATCGCAGGCCCTTCGCTGGGCGTGTGGATGCCCGTGATCTTCACATTGCTGAAACGATTGCCGACGGTCGAGTCCGCTTCGAGGATAATGCAACCATCGGTTTGACCGTCAAGGATTTTGCCGCAGGTCGCTTTCACCCCGGGGGGCAAGCCGTCGATCGCGAGTTGAATCTCCCCTTTGAAACCGTTCTTGCGCGTGACACGCGCGTAGATCGCATTGGCCACGCCGGGCGTCAGGGGCGTTTTGTCCGAGTCGAGCCAGAGCCAGTAGTGCGGCTCGGCGCGGGTTACGAGCAGCGCGTAAACAAAGCTCGGCCCGCCTTGCAAATGCAGGTCACGCAGTTCGATCGTATAGACGCCGTCGGCCGGGGCCGACCACGACTCGATGCACGAGTCTCCTGAGGTGAGGCGACCCATCGCAAAGTCGTCGTTCTCGGTCAATCGTTGTCCCTTCTCGTTGCGAATGCCCACGATCGGGTCCAGCTGCGATTGATGCCGCCTGGCAACCAACTCGATGCGGAAAGAGTCTCCCTTCTTCGCCTCGAAGGAGTACAGGTCGACTTCCCCCTCTTTGAGAATGCGCCCATTCACACAGGCGGGGACAGCAATGGGCTGGGCAGCAGCCTCTTTGCCGGCGCTCGCCGTTTCGAGCACGCCTGGCAAGTCGTGTACAAAAATTGGCGCGGGGGTCGCTTGGCCTCCGGCGATTGGCAAGTTAAGCCATTGCATGCCCGCGGGCATATCCTTCGGCACGACCAACGAGGTGTGCGGATCGGCTGGCAAATTGAAGCCGACGAGTTCCACCTGCGTGGCTTCGTTGCGATGCAGTGCCAGCGGAAACACGTTGGTCACAAACGGCCGATCGTTGATCTCGACACTGTACTGCCAGTAGGCATTCCCCTGGTAACGCACGTCGCGGATTTCGAGATAGTAGTCACCGGGGATCGTGAATTGGTAGTTGAGCAGCGGGTCGGCGAAGAAGTAATTGTCCGAGAGCGCCAACACCGATCCCGATGCGTTGCGGATGGTGATCAACGGATCGCTGTGCGCTTGCAGGTCGTGAATCTTATCCTGACAGCGTTGGCTACGCACATGGAAGGTGAGGGCCGTGGGCTTGTCGATCGTGAATTTGAAGAAGTCAACATCCTCGGCGGCTTCGATCGCGCCGCTGACCGTGCCGGGCAGGGTGATCGACGTCGCTTTTTCAAGCGTGTCGTTGGGGTTTTTCTCGCGCGTGATCGGGTCGCGCACAATGACAATCTGCCCGAGGGTAGAGACTCCCTGGGGCGTGGCGACACGGAAATCACGCAAACCGGGCTGCGCATCGGCGGCGACCTTGAATCGCACTTTGAGTTTGGGCTGCTCGGGCTTTTTCGCCACCATCTTGGCTTCAGGCTTGGCCTCGGCCGACTTCTTCTCGTCTTTCTTTTCATCCTTGGTAGTGGCCGCTGTCGCCTTGGCTTCAGCGGGCTTCTCGTCCTTGGCCAGCTCGAGTGGCTTGGGCGGATCGAATTCGACGGTGACTCCCTGACCGCTGACAATGGCAGCGTAGGCGCCGTGCAGATTGTAACGGGCCGAGAGTTCGACCTCAGTCGTCGTGCCGACTTGCACGGCTAACGGTGCCGCGTCCATCAGCATCGGATAGGACGATTGAGCCCAGGCTGCGACCGTGCTTAGCAACGCCACTAACACCACGAGCGAGAGGCGAGTCAGACGTGTATCCATAAGGAGCCTCGAAAATAAAATCCGGAGCGGACGCTTGGTCGGCCTGGGCCGCCTTGTGCCGAATTGTTTAGTGAATGAACAGGAACTGTTTCGAGTTAATCAACGACCAGAGCAAGTCTTCGTAAAACACCTGGGGCGAGGGGCTGTTATCGAGCCACTTCTGGCACGCGGCCAGTTCCTTTTCGGTCGGGCGACGCGCGAGTGCCGTGAGGTACAACTCGGTGACCGCCTCGTTGAGCGGCTTCTTGGCAGCGATCAGCTTGGCCAGACGCCCCTTGGCGTCCGTCATCTTGGCCGCCAGTGTGTCGCCGTTGAGCGTATGCAGCGCTTGGGTCAAGTTTTCGTCCGGGACCCGTTCGCATTCGCACACACTGACGCGCAGCGGCTTGCCAAAAGTCATCAAGAAATAGTCGCCGTAGTTCGAGTCGGGCAACTCGATGGCGCGCGTGCCAAGCGGTAGGTTCTTGAACTTGGTTTGCGTGCCGGTCACTTGATCGATGGCGTCGAGCAACGCCTCGGCACCAATACGCTTGACCTTAAAGTAGGTGTAAAACTTCGAGTCGCCAACGTTCTCTTGGGTCGGTTGCGAGTCGAGCTGATACAGCCGCGAGTTCAGGATCAGCCGCATGAGTTGCTTGACATTGTACTTGCTGTCCACAAACTCTTTCGCCAGTCGGTCGAGCAACGGAGCATTGGTCGCCGGGTTCGTCGCTCGCATGTCATCCACGGGCTCGACCAAGCCACGGCCCAGCAGATAGCTCATATAGCGGTTCGCGATATTGCGAGCGAAGAAAGGATTATCCTTGGCCATCAACCAATTCGCCAAATCCATGCGGCGGTCGGGAGATTCGTTCTCGAGTGCTTGACCATCAAGCGGCGTCGGCTTGAGCTGCGCGCCGGTGCGCGGGTGCCGCACGTCTCCGGTGTCCTTTACGACAATGACCGACTCGCGGCCGAACAGGCCGAACTCGATGCTTGTCTTGTTGCCGACCCGGGCAAAGAACGACGAGAAGCCGTAGTAATCGGCTTGGCTGTATTTCTCGAACGGATGGTGATGGCACTTGGCACAGGCTAGGCGTACGCCGAGGAACAATTGGGCCGTGTGCTCGGCGAGTTCCGACGTGTCGCGCGAGATGCGATAGTAGTTAGCCGGGCCGCTTCGGTAAATCGAGCCGCGGGCGGTGATCAGTTCGCTGACGAATTTGTCGAACGGCTTATTTTCGCGGAGCGATTCCTTGATCCAGTTGTGTAGGGACCACATCCCCTGCTCGCCGAGCGTGGCGCTGTTGTTACGAATCAGGTCGGCCCATTTGATCGACCAATAGCCGGCATAGGCATTGTTGTGAATGTCGCGCTTGGGGTCGCCCGTCAACCCGAGTAACTCGTCGATCAGTTGGGGCCGCTTGTTGGGGTCCTTCGAGTCGAGGAAGGCGGTGGTTTGAGCGGGGGTGGGGAGCGTGCCCGTAGCATCGAGATAAACGCGACGTAGGAAAGCCGCGTCGTCGCAGAGTCCGGAGGGGGCAATACCCAACTCGCGGAACTTGTTCGCCGCATATTCGTCAATGAAGTTGTTGTTTTTCCAACCGGCTAGCTCGACCGACTGAGCATAGGGGATAACGACGGTCGAGATTTCTGCCTGCCCTTCGAAGCGAACCATCACGGCTGCCTGACCGCGGCCAATCGATTGGTAATAACCGGTTCCGTCGATCGTAACGACCGAGTCGTCCATCGAGTCGTACTTGGCCCAAGGAGTCACGTCGCGGCGGTGGCCATCGCTGTACTCGGCCTCGACCCGTAGTTGCTGGTTGATCTTGGAACTGTGCAATCGCTCGGTCGGGAAGACGCGAATCTTGGTGACTTGAGCATCAGCCTTTTGGGGTGGCTTGGCGCCTGAGCGGATCCACTCGCGAATGATTTGGTAATCGGGCGAACCGGGCTCGATCCGCTTGTTGCCGGCATGTGGTACGCCGAGCGTGGGTTTGCGGAGGATAAGGCTCATCTCCGGCTCGGTTACGTTGATGCGCCGCGATTGTCGGTCGCGCGCCATCATCGCGTAGTCTTCGTCGGGGGCATACCCAAACACCGAGAGCTTGAAGCCCCCTTTGCCATGCTGCGCGGCGTGGCAGGCAGCTTGATTGCAGCCTGCTTTGCTGAGGAGCGGTACGACCAACTCTGTGAAACTGACCTGCGGTTCGGCGGCGATGTTGAGCACCTCGACGGCCACCGTTTGCTGTTGCTTGCCGACACGGATCTCGATGGTCGCTCGACCGTTGCCGGTGGCTTGCACCTGGCCATTCGCGGTCACTCGCGCCACCTTTTCATCCGACGAGTGGTATTTTGCCGAGCGGGTCAAATCCTCGCTTCGCTTGTCGATCTTGTCGGCCGATTCAGCCAAGACGACGAACTGTACCTGCGAGAAATTACCGTCGAGCTTGACCTCGTCTGGAACAACCGTCAGGCCGCCGGCAGCCAGGGCCATCGATAGCCACGGCGAGGCCAAGAGATATAGACAGCTCGAACTGATCCGACAGGCGGTGCGCAGAGAGAACACGATTCGGATCTCCATAACCGGGGGAGCAGGCAATGTAATCGGCGGAAGGCTCTGGCGGTTCCGGTGTTTTAAACTCGGAGACGCCAGAAGACGTACAGGGCGGGAAACGTATCAAGTCATCATTATGAACGAAACAGGACTCTTCTGCCAAGCGATTTAGACGATTCGCCGGAAACACCACCCGAGTGGGCGGGTCGATTGGGCCGCAAAAGTTCCCCAGCCGATGCCAAGGGCGCGGTGACAATGCCAAGGGCGCGGTGATCTAAGTAGAAAAGCCCGGCTCAAAGAACCGGGCTTTTCTTTCTCGTTGTTGCTTACGGGCCAGAAATGAGAAGCGGTATTGCGGTCACATGGACCGCGCTACACTACTTCTTCTTTTTCTTGGCGGCTTTCTTCGCTGCCTTCTTGGCAGCCTTCTTCTTGGCCACGGTCTATCCTCCTAACAGAATGCGGTGCCAACGAGTATCGTGTCGCGCTGGGGTGACAACGTTACTCACTGAACACCAGAATCGTGATCCCAAGTTATCGACTCGACTTGTCTCGCGCCACGTTAGTCGTTAGACAAGTCGACGTCGGTCTGGTTCTGCTTCAGTATCACGCTTGTGCAGTTAAGTACTTGCGTGATGCCATCATCCTAAGCATTCGCCTTAAATGTGCAAGCGCATTTCGTGGTCTCGACTCTTTGAGCATCGCCGAGCGGCCGCCAAACGCTTTGGTCGTATCTTCGATTTGCCGATCCGCAAACGCGCGAGCGACATTGTCGTGCGTGAAGCACACGACCTAACACGCGTACTCGAGATCGGCGCCGGCGACCGACGCTTTCGAGAACATCTACGGCGCCACGAGCCCGCTTTGAAATATCATTCACTCGATATCGATCGTGCCGTCGAGCACGACTATCACGAACTCGACGAGGTGACCGAAATATTTCCGCTCGTGTTCGCGCTCGAGGTCGTCGAGCATCTATCGCTTGAAGAGATCGAGCCGTGGCTGACGCAAATTCGCGGTGTGCTCGAACCGGACGGTCGACTCATCCTGAGTACGCCCAACACGTATTATCCGCCGGCCTACTTGCGCGACGCCACGCATCGCACGCCACTGTGCTACGACGAACTCGCCGGACTGCTCGCGGCGGCGGGCTATGAGGTGCTCGCGATCTATCGTATTTATCACGACCCGCTGCATCGCCGGTTCTTGCGTCGCTATATGTTTGGCTGGCTCTTCCGACTGATCGGGATCGATTTTGCGAGGCAGATCGTGGTCGTGGCCCGCAATTCGACGCCAGAGCAACCCGCCTATCAGGCCTGACGATCAGTCGCGATCCGGGGTAGAATGTGTGACGTTGTCCCTGGCAGGAAATGTCGTAGCCCCGTGGGGGCTTCTTGGTTGTCACTTCTGGTCCCAGAGGGACCGGCTATGAGCGCGCGTGCCTGAGTTTCGACATGCTCCAAATCGAGATTACGAACGAGCATCCCGACTATCAACATAACCCGGCCCAGTTGAGTGCCGCGGTCGAGCAGGTGCTGCGCGACGCTGGTGTTACGGACGCAACGATCAGCATTGCTGTTGTTGACGACCCGACGATCCACGAGTTGAACAACCGTTATCTGCAGCACGATTACCCGACCGACGTCATCAGCTTTTTGCTTGAAGACGACGACTCGGGTATCGGGGGCGAGGTGATCGTCTCGGCCGATACGGCTGCCACGACGGCCGCCCGTTTGGGCTGGAGCACCGAACATGAACTGCTGTTGTATGTCGTCCACGGCATGCTGCACTTGGTCGGATACGACGACCTGACGAGCGACGACTTGGCCGAGATGCGCCAGCAGGAGCGGGCGGTCATGCTGGCATTGGGGATCGAACCACGTTACGACCGTGACCCGCGCGACGACCGTGAGTCGGAGCCGCGATCATGAACGCCGAGAAATCGCTGGCTATCGTGTTGCGCACCATCGAGTTCAGTGAGACGAGTCTGGTTGTCACGTTGCTGACCCGAGAGTTTGGCAAAGTGCAAGCGCTAGCGAAGGGAGCACGTCGATTGAAAGGCCCTTTCGAGGGTGCCCTTGACCTGTTGTGCGTGTGTCGGATAGTGTTCCTCCGCAAATCATCCGGATCGCTCGACCTGTTGACGGAGGCCAAGCTGGAGCGTCGGTTTCGAGCCGCTCGTTGCGACTTGTCACGGCTCTACGCGGGTTACTATGTCGCGGAACTGCTTGGCGAGTTGACCGATAACGGCGATCCTCATCCGGAACTTTTCGACCTGGCTTGTAACACCCTGGAAGCACTCGATTCAACCGCGGCAAGTGTGGCGGCACTGCTTGTGAGGTTTGAACTGGAAACACTGCGATTGTTAGGACATTTACCGTCGTTAGATCAATGCGTGGAATGTGGCACGGAGGATATCAACGCGCAACGAATTGCGTTCGGATTGCTCAACGGCGGCGTGCTTTGTTCGCGTTGTCGGCCGGGCAAGTCAGCCGTGGTTTCGTTGAGCCGAATTGCTTGGGAGACCCTGCTGCGATTTCGCGAGGCGGGCATGCTGGGCGTGCTGCCAGAGATGGATCGAGGCGCACAGGGCGAGATTCG
Organism: uncultured Planctomycetaceae bacterium; assembly: GCA_964387325.1. Taxonomy (GTDB): domain Bacteria; phylum Planctomycetota; class Planctomycetia; order Pirellulales; family PNKZ01; genus CAZZBK01. The sequence goes on along the minus strand of CAYLYE010000030.1, from coordinate 16,595 downwards.
TGGTGTGTTGAATCAATACGTCAGTCACCTGTTGGGGCACAAACCTCGACTGCATGAGTTTCTAGGAATACTGGCTCACTAAAGTTAAACGACATGGATGTCGGTAGCTTCTATCGAATAGTCACTGAGTGCTTTGCGACTCTCGCGCTCTGCGCTGCGCTCTGCGGTTGCCAGCAATTCAATCGCAAGCCGGCAACTGATCCGTTCATTCAGGCGCAAAAACCAGCGACTCCAGACCCCAACGCCATCGCAAACGCCTCGTCACCTGGCGCGCAGCAAGGGGTGGTCCCGGCCTCGTTCGATCAGCAGGCCTATGATGCCCGCTCGCAACAACCCAGTGCCGTGCCCGGGGTCTCGCTCGGCGATGCGCCCAGCGCGCTGGAACAAAAATCTTGGTGGGAAAAAACGAGCGAGGCGCTCAAGCCGACGAACCTCAGCCGCACGACCATGAAGGCGATTGGGATGGGGCCCGACGAGAAGCAGGCGCGTGCCAAATTGGCCGAAGGCAATGAATTGTTCCTGAAAAAGGATTTTGCCAACGCCGTCAAAGCGTATCACACAGCCGCCTTCCGATGGCCGGACTCGACGCTGGAAGAAGACGCGATGTTCTTAGAAGCGGAGAGCCTGTTCTTCTCGGATCAGTACAACAAGGCGTATGACAGCTATGCCGGGCTGCTCAAGAAGTATGAAAACTCTCGCTATCTCGACAAGGCCGTCCAGCGCCTGTTTGCGATCGGCATCTATTGGGAACAGAAGGGGGAAAAGGTTAATAACTACATTCCCAATTTTATCGATAAGACGCGTCCCACCTTTGACACCCGCGGTTACTCGACGACAGCATTCGAGGGCATTCGGCTCCAAGACCCGACGGGTCCGCTGGCCGACGACGCGGTGAAGCGTGTTGCCGATCATAATTTTCTGCGGGGTCGTTACGAAGACGCGGCGTATAACTACGACATGATTCGCAAAGAGTACCCGCACAGCGAACATTACATGGAGTCGCAATTGCTGGGCCTGCAGAGCAAGATGCTCTCGTACCAAGGGCCTCAGTACGACTCCAAACCGCTCGAAGAAGCCGACAAACTGTGCCGCGACACGTTAGCGCAGGTGTCGCCAACTCAAACATCCGAGCGTGAGCGATTGACGTCGACGCAAGCGAAGATTCGCAATCAAAAGGCCGAGCGCGATTGGGACAACGGCGAATACTACTATCGTCGCAAGTACTATGGCGCGGCGCGGCATTTCTATTTGATGATCGTGCGCGATTTCGCGGATACCGATTTTGGCCCCAAAGCTCAACAGCGGCTCGACGAGACCAAAGACCTACCGCCGCAGCCCAAGGAGCATTTCAATTGGGTCGGTCGCATCTTCGGCGAACGCGATCGCTCGCAACGTTGAGGTCGCACCGAGCCATGACGATCGACACGCTCCATCGCCGCCAATGGCTGCTATACACGGCTGGTTTATTGGCTGGCACTTCAACGCTTGGATGCGCGTACCGTTTCGGCGCCTGTTCGCTCTATCCGCCCGACGTGCGTACGGTCGCTGTGCCGATCGTGCAAACATCCACATTACGCCGGGGGCTTGGGGAGCGTTTAACCGACGCGATCATCCGCGAGATCGAGTCGAAAACGCCGCTCAAAGTGGTTAGTGTCGCCAACGCCGACAGCATTCTTGTCGGCCGATTGACCGCCGACGACAAAGGGGTGCTGCTCTACGCGCCGACGGGCGAGAATCGCAACTTGCAGCTCAACTTCCGGATTGAAGTCAGCTGGCAGGATCGTCGCGGTGTAAACCTACGCAACCCTCAGGCGGTCCCCTTTCCCGATTCGTTGGCGACGATCGACCAGTCGCAAAACTTCATATCCGAGGCGGGGCAGACCATCGCCACCGCTCAGCAGCAGGCGATCCAACGTCTGGCCGAGCAAATCGTCGGCCTGATGGAAGCCCCCTGGTAAAACGAACGATCCTCAACAAGTTCGAGAATATCAACGCCCGGCGTACCATGGTTGCGGATGTCATGATCCACAATCCACCGGCAATCGATTACGTACTCACAACCAGCGGCGGCTGGTAAGTTTGCACTCCGAATGACGGCACATGCATCGGTGTCCGTCGCACCTTGGCGTTCGATGCATGGCACTCCTCGATCCGTATGCGTAGCTTCGGCGTTCCTTCGCCTTTGGCCGTGCCATATACTGCTGGTGCATCGAACCGCTCCGCGTTGTAAGACGCTTCCGATGTCGCACCCCGCTCACCCCTTCGACTCTTTCGCCGTGCCAAGTCACTCGATGACAGGCACTGATTGGTAGCCAGACTCATGGGCTCGGATCGTTATGTGTTGCTCGATCGCGATGGGACGCTCATCGTCGAGAAGAATTATCTCGCTGATCCGGCGGGGGTCGAGCTGCTGCCGGGAGTGGGCGAAGGGTTGCAGCACTTGAGGGCAGCGGGCTGGAAACTCGTGGTGGTCACGAATCAGTCGGGGGTCGGACGCGGCTGGTTCACGCTCGCCGACGTGCAACGCGTTCACGACCGGCTCGTCGAGTTGCTCGCGCCCTATGGGGTCACGTTCGCTGGTATCTATCTCTGTCCTCACACGCCTGATGAACAGTGTAACTGCCGAAAGCCGCGTGTTGGCATGATCGAGCAAGCCACTCGCGAATTGGTGTTCGACCCACGCTATGCCGTGATGATTGGCGACAAAGCGTTGGATATTGAGTTAGGACGGGCTGTCGGTGCGCAGACGATCCTGGTCACCACCGGATACGGTGCCGAGGTGCATGCGCGAGGCGACGTGCGAGCGGATTTCGTCTGCGGCGATTTAAGACAGGCCGCAGTGTGGATCATCGAACGCTCGACAGCCGACGGGCAAAGTGCTGCAATCGTTTCGTGATCGCGTCGCGATCGGTGAACTCTCGCTGTTCGACAAACAGCCACTCGATCCAACTCAGTCCGGACAACAGCACATTGCACCGATCGAAGAGCGTCACGAGTTCTCGTTCCTGTGCGGATAAAGGCCGAACCGAATCGTACACCGCGAGGGCAATTTGCCAAGCGGCGGTGTCGTTCTCGACCAGGCTGCCTGTCAATCGGGCAATGTCGATCGCGACCGTCTCCAAGCGCATGCCACCGTAATCGATCAGGCCGCTGACCGTGTCTCCCGTGAACAACACATGCTCACGCCACACATCACGTATGCAAGGTTGCAATGCCAACGGGCGATCGGCGACACGTTGCAGCTCTTTGAGCAACGTTGGAGCGCGTTGCGGGAAGACATCGAGGCAGACCCGAGCCGCATGATCGAAGCTGGGGTTGCCGCTCGGCTCGAAGGCGTCGAGGCACTGCTGATACCGTCCTTTGAGAAAACGAGCGACTCGATCGCGACGCTCGATGAGCCCGAGAGACGGTCCGATGTTGGAGTCCTCGGATGGAAACGAGAGCGTAGCGCGATGAAACTGGGCGAGCGCGAGCAGGGTGGCGATCAATCGGGCATCGTTAGGTGGAATTTGGTCGTCGACCTCACCGCTCAGCCAAGGAGCCAGCTCCCAGATATGCCCGGCGTATTCGATCCAACTGGGCCCGGCGAGCGTAGAGATAGGGAGTGGTGCGAGGGTAAAGCCCTGCTGCGCGGCATGCAACAGCACTCGATGGATGAACTCGACCTGGTTACGAAATTCGGCCGAAAGGCCCCAACGACGGAGACACAGTCGACCGCGCGTAGAGTCGAACCGCCAGAGTTGCGAGCCGCTGAAACCTCCCGCCCCGGCCAGAAATTCGCAGTGGGAGGGCTGACAGTCCGCCGGATATGCCGTCAGCACGTCTGGAGGGTCGTCCGAGGGGGCAGAGGAACTGGTCATAATGATTGGGTTGATTGAGTTGAGTTTGCCGGTCAACTAAACAAACCGCTTCTCGCAAAGCGGATAGATTAGGTTATATTTGTCGGACTGCTAGACAGTGCTCATTTGCCCTTGTAGCACCTTCTCCTGCCAAGGAGGAAGGAAAAGGGCTTGGTCCGCGATACGAATTTTAACCTCTCCCCCCTCTACCGACAGCATAAGCGAAAGAGACCCACGATGAGGATGTCGACAACACTTCGATGGTTGGTTCCCAGCGTTATGATCCTGGCGCTCAGTGCTCCGGCTGGCGCGTATCAAAGCGCCGGCGACAGCAAGACGGCCGCACCGGCTGCAGCTGCCGCGACACCTGCTCCGCGCCCGAAATACCCTCCTTTCTCGGAAGTGACCAAGGACTTTGTGCCCGTCGACGGGCTCATCAAGCTCCACCGTAAGGACAATCGCCTGCTGGCCGAGTTGCCCAGTTCACAAATGAATCGCGATTTCATTGTGTTGACGTCGATCGCGCGCGGGATCGGCGAAGGGATGCTGCTCGGCGGCATGACCTGGGGCTTTGGCGACGACTGGCTCTGGAACTTCCGCAAGGTCGACGAGAACATTCAGGTCGTTCGTCGCAACGTTCGCTTTAAGGCCAACAAGGGGAGCCCCGAAGAAAAGGCCGTCCGGCTCGCCTACACCGACAGTGTGTTGTTCGCGTTGCCGATCCTGACGACCTCGCCCAGCGGCGCATATGTCGTCGATCTGTCGCAGATCTTCATGAGCGACTTGCCGCAAATCTCGATGGTCTTGCCGGGCTTTATTTTCTCCGGCAGCAAGTCGACCTGGCACAGCGTCAAGGGCTTTAAGGACAACGTCGAGTTGGAAGTGGCCGCCACCTACGCCTCGGGCGGGCAACTGAACCTCGACACCGTGCCCGACAGTCGCGGCGCGACGATCAACATCCACTACTCGATCAGCCTATTGCCCGAGACCGGCTATCAGCCACGCGTGGCCGACGACCGGGTGGGCTATTTCTTGACGGTGGTCAAGGACTACTCGAAGAAATACGACGGCGACCGGTTCGTGCGTTATATCAATCGTTGGGATTTGCAGAAGGCCGACCCCGCGGCCGAATTGTCGCCGCCGAAGAAACCGATCGTGTTCTGGATCGAGAAGACGGTCCCCTACCAGTACCGCTCGGCCATTCGCGACGGAATCTTGGAGTGGAACAAGGCCTACGAGAAGGCCGGGTTCGTCGACGCGATCGAGGTCCGTCAGCAGCCCGACAATGCCGATTGGGATCCGGAAGACATCAACTACAACACGTTTCGCTGGATCACCTCGAGTGCCGGATTTGCGATGGGCCCGAGCCGCGTGAATCCGATGACCGGCCAGATTCTTGACGCCGACATTATTTTCGACGCCGACTTTATCCAGTTCTGGCGGCGTGAGTACGAAATCTACACGCCCCAGAGCGTCGCCGGTTTGACCGGCGGGCCGTTGGACATCGCCAGCTATGAAGACGAACAGCTTCGCATTCCGCTCATGCACCGTCACGGCCATAACTGCCGATGCGAGTTACATCGCGGCATGTCGCGCGAGATGGCTCTGGGCGCTGCGGCTCTTGCCGCCACGACCGACGCCGCGCAGAGCGCCAAGGTCCAAGAGAAGATGATCATGCAAGGACTCAAGGAAGTCACGATGCACGAGGTCGGTCACACGCTCGGCCTGCGTCACAACTTCAAGAGCAGCACCATCCTCAGCCTCACCGATATCCAAGATCGCGAGAAGACCAAGGACATCGGGCTCACCGGCTCCGTGATGGACTACACGCCCGTGAACTTGGTGCCCAAGGGGCAAAAACAAGGGGACTTCTACTCGACCACGGTAGGTCCCTACGATCTCTGGGCCATCGAGTACGGCTACAAGCCATTCAGCGGCAGCGAAACCGAGGCGTTGCAGAAAATTGCCTCGCGCAGCGGCGAACCGATGCTCACCTATGCCACGGACGAAGATACCCGGGGCATCGACAGCGACCCGTACTCGAATCGTTTTGACCTGGGTAAAGACCCGATCGAGTACGCCAAGGTGCGTACCCAATTGATCGGAGAGATTCTGCCGAACATCGTCGATAAAGTGACCAAGGAAGGGGACGGTTTTCAGCGGGCTCGCCAAGCGTTTGGTGTGTTGCTCGGCAATTACGGCACCGCGACCTACTTCGCCTCGCGGTTCGTCGGTGGCCTGGAAGTTAACCGTGCTCACAAAGGAGACGCCAACGGCAAGGCTCCGTTCGTCGTTGTGCCTGCAGCCAAGCAACGCGAGGCACTCAAGTTTGTGCAGGAGAAGTTGCTCGGCGACAAGCCGTTCAATGTCTCGCCCGAGGTGTATAACCAGTTGGCCGCCTCTCGCTGGAGCCACTGGGGCACGTTCGATCTGTCGCGGCTCGATTATCCGGTCCACGATATTATTGCCATGTGGCAGAATCGGGTTCTCGACCAGATGCTCTCGTCGCTGACGCTCACGCGGCTGCACGACTCCGAGCTGAAAGTCCCCGCTAATCAAGACGCGCTCACCACAGCCGAGTTGATCGGCGAGTTGACCAAGTCGATCTTCTCTGAAGTCGACACGCTCAAGCCGGGCGAGTACACCAACCGCAAGCCGGCGGTCGGCAGCCTACGACGCAATTTGCAGCGGCTGTACCTCAAGCGGCTCGGTGGCATTGCCCTCGGTGCTCAGCGCGACACGCCCGAGGACTGCCAGAGCGTGGCCTACGCCGAGCTCTCGGCCTTGCAGAAGAAGCTCACCAAGGCGATTGAAGCGGACAACAAGCTCGACGCCTATACACGAGCCCACTTCCAAGAGAGCGCCGAGCGGATCGAAAAGATTCTCGACGCCAAGTTGACGATCGTAAAGCCGTAGAACGCTGAATCGCCACCGCGATTGAAGTCTTCAAGCCCTGCGAGAGATGATGCTCTCGCAGGGCTTTTTCTTGCGCCCGAGCTGCAACCCCGGTTCAGCTTGTGTGGCTCGGTCGCCGATCATAGAATCAAGGTCAAATCCAGCACCTGCGATGGATCCCACCCACGCTAACTGAACCGTGCCGAGGTCTCCCTGTGCTCGAACTACGCGGTCGAACGTGGTCAAACGACGGCGGATTGCCACGGCGAAGCTTTCTGAAAGTCGGCTCGCTCGGGCTCGGTGGACTAACCTTGCCCGACCTCCTCGCGCATCGTGTGTCAGCCGGCATCAACACGCCCGTGCGTCGTAACGATACGGCGGTGATTCTGTTCTGGATGGCCGGTGGACCTTCGCATCACGATACATTCGATCCGAAGCCTGACGCGACCGAAATCGTTCGCGGGCCGTTCTCAGCGATTGAAACCACTCTGCCAGGCTTGCGGGTCTGCGATCAATTGCCACGGTTGGCCCGTGTGGCGCATCATTGCTCGGTGATTCGCTCGCTGCATCATGAACACGCGGTGCATGACGACGCCTCGCATTGGGTTCAGACCGGATCGCCGTTGCTCAACGCGCGTGAGCGTGGCCAGCAGCATCCCAGCCAGGGGGCGGTCGTCTCGCACGTGCGTGGCGCGGCGGCGCCGGGGATGCCGTCGTACGTTTGCATTCCCGAGTCTTACAATTCGCGGCTTGGGTTTTACCAGCACGCTGCGTTCCTTGGGCCGCGGCACATGCCAGTCAACGGCGGAGGCGATCCGAAGCTGGGCAACTACCGATTGCCTGAATTTGTGCTGCCCGCCGAGTTGACGTTCGAGCGCATCGAACATCGCCGGTTGCTTAAGGCCCATCTGGATCAACTCAGTCGCAGCGTCGAGCAAAGCGAGTTGGTGGCGTCGCTCGATGAGTCACAGCGGAAGGCCTATGAGCTGATCGCGGGCCCCCGGGCGCGCGAGGCTTTCGATCTGACCCGCGAACCCTCTGCGCTGCGAGAACGTTACGGCCAGCATTTCTGGGGGCAGTCGGCTTTGCTGGCGCGACGGCTTGTCGAGGCGGGCGTCACGTTTGTCACGATCAACTTGTATGAGAAAGACGTCGACTGGTGGGACGACCACACGACGATCGAGAAGAATTTACGCAAACGATTGCCCCATTTCGACCAGAGCCTTGCCACCCTGATCGAGGACTTGCAGCAGCGGGGACTCGCCGATCGGGTGTTGGTAGCAGCTTTCGGTGAGTTCGGTCGCGCGCCGCGGATTGATGCCGCCGGAGGGCGCGGGCATTGGCCGCGTGCCATGTCCGCGCTGCTCAGCGGAGGTGGCTTGCGAAACGGTCAGGTTGTGGGCGCAACGACAGCCGACGGCGCCGAGCCCCACGACCGCGCGCTGCGACCGGCCGATTTGCTGGCGACCATCTATCACACGCTGGGCATCGATCAGACGCAGTTCTTGCGTGACGCGCAGAACCGTCCCATCCGCGTGCTCGATGGGGGCGAACCGATTCGCGAACTTGTCGGATAACACGCTCATCTCAGGCCATTTTTGACCCGATGTAAGCACCGATCAACCCGACGAGAGCACCGATCGGATACACGTAAACGGCTGAGATGCCGAGAACCGTGCTGCCGAGCAAGGCAACGAGCATAAACGGAAACGCGCCCCCGACGAGCATGAACTGCTGCTTGCGTTTGGCTCGCTCCTCGGGCGTGAGTTTGTCAGCCGACGATGATGGGGTTGTCCCGTTGGCCGTCGAGGTTGAGCCTCGCGTGGATGTAGCGCCCATCTGCTTGGCGGCCAGTTCTCGCGGATAATGTTTGCCGATGAACTCGTGAATCTGCGCCGGCGTGCAAAGCACCACGCGAATAGGCAACGCGAATCGCAGGCGAATTTCGTCCTCGATTTCATCTTTCAGCGGATTGGGCGAGGCCACGAGCAGCGTGTTGTTCTCGATCACCAGCGGTACGCATGAATGTTGTCGCGCCATCACAGCCGGCATATGAACAATCAATTCCGAATCAGGCTCGAACACGGCAAGATCGAGGAACGAGAACCCTAGGGCATCGGCTCGGGCCTGAGCGACGGCCTCTTGCGAGGCGAGTTTTTGCTGCACGATGGCGTCGTGCAGCTCGATGCCCGTGGCGGCCGAAAAACTCTTGGCCTTCTCAAGTGCCACCGAGTCGAGCAATTTGCGCTTGATGAGAATTTCATCGAAGGCAAGGTTGCGCGTGTCGACCTCGGTCGAACGCCCGATCGAAACGTCGTACTCGGCTTTGCGCCGAGTGTCGGTCAGGCAGAGCATTGCCTTGGTCAGCTCGACGAGCAACCTGTGTGCCACTTCGGCCGCTTTACCCGACAGCTGCCGACGCACATGCGTATTGAGCTGGTGGTAGTTGGCACGAATCTTGGTCGTTTCATCCTCGAACGACTTGAGTCGCAGCAACTGATAATAGTTGAGCGGCCGCTGCGCATCGGTAATCCCGAGCCAGTCACGATACGGATCAAAGGCTGGTTGGGCCATGGTCCAACACTGTTACCGGGTTACGCTTGAGCAACGAGGCGACACGTCGACCTACTCGGTGATGACTTCCTTGACCGGCTGCACAAAGTGCGGCGTCTTCTGAGATGTCGACAGTTCGCCCGCCTTGCGCTCGGCTTGTTTCTTTTCACTATATTCGAACAGTGCGACGCGCTTGAGCGACTGATTGAAGACACCCCAGTAGGCCTTCAAGCGGACTTCTTTTGGGGTCTTCGTGCGCGGCTTTTTCTTAACGGCCGCTTTCTTGGCCTTTTTGGCTTTTGGCTTCTCGTCGCCATCGTCCGAATCGTCATCGATGTCTTCCACGTCTTCGGATTCTTCAGCGGCGTCGTTCTGACGACGCAACTCTCGGCGATTTACGACCTTACGTGCCATAGAAGCTGCCTTCTCTCGCGTCCACAGAAATCGGGCGTGTGTGGGGACCGCCGCGAGGCACTGGGCCTCGAAGCTGATCCTGACAAACCGCTAAAGATACGGGGGTATGCCCCATGCCGTCAATATACGGGTTGGTAAAACGAGGTAAATTGTTCGGCCCTGTTGTTCGCACATCGCGTCCACCCCGAGATGGGGACGTGAGTCCCCGGATAAGTTGGCCTTTCGCACGAACGGTATCCGGGGGCTCATGCCCCCGGCTCGGACACGACTGACTGCGTGAACGGTCGGACCTACACAAAGCGTGTCACGCCAGGGAGGGCGACCGGCGGCGTAGGTAGCGGTCCCAACGCGTAGCTCGGCGGCGTCAGGTCCTCTTGCGAGTTGAGCGCCTGCTCCCAGGTGATCACTTGGCCCGTGTAGGTCGCCATGCGCCCCATGATCGCAATCAGCGAGCTACGGACCATGTAGTCGCCATTGTTGATCGGAGTTCCCTTGCGGATCGAGGCGAACAATTCGTTATGCTCGAGCTGGTACATATTGCCCGGCTTCACGACGACTCGTTCCCCCTTAATTGTGTCGCGTGGCAACAGGGTCGCGATGCCAGTACTGCCGATGACGGTGTCGGCCACTTCCGGGGCGCAACCTGCCTGCTGACGGCAGAAGCTGAACATCTTCGTGCCGTTGGCAAAGTCGTAGACCACGGCGTGGTGGTCGAAGATGTGACCATACTCGACCCCGGTGCGCACCTGTCGACCGCCGAGGCCAATGCACTTGACCGGTGGCTCGTCGTGCATGATCCAAGCCCCTTTGTCGAGACTGTGGATATGCTGCTCGACGTTGTGATCGCCCGAGAGCCAGGCGAAGTACAGCCAGTTGCGCAATTGCCACTCCATGTCGCTCCACTCCGGCTGCCGCGGCTTCATCCACAGCGAACCGGTGTTATACGAGACTTGGATGGCGCGCACTTCGCCGATCGCCCCGTCATGAATGCGGGCGACCGTCTCGCGCTTACCGGGGTCGTATCGCCAGCACAGGCCGTTGACGACCGACAAGCCCTTACGTTTCGCCTCGGCGACGGTCTCCAGGCAACTGCGTACCCCGGGGCCATCAACCGCCACCGGCTTTTCAGCGAATACGTGCTTGCCTTGTTGTACGGCATACTTGAGCTGTGCCGGACGGAAATGCGGAGGAGTGCAAAGCAGCACCACATCGACCCCGCTGTCGATCACCTGCTTGTAGGCGTCGATCCCGGTAAAGCACTTGTCCGGCACGACGTCGACCTTCTTCTCCAAGTCGGGCGACTTTTTGAGCGTCTCCAAACTCGATTGCAGTCGGTCGGCGAACATATCTCCCACGGCCGTGAGCTTGACGTTCGGGTCGGCTTGCAAAGCATTGGCTGCCGCGCCGGTGCCGCGACCGCCGCAGCCAACCAGTCCGATGCGAAGCACATCGTCGCCGGCCGCGTAGGCCGAGCGGCTCAAAAAGGCTTGACTAGCCGCGACACCGGCTAGCGTTGCGCCGGTCGCTTTCACAAAATCGCGGCGATGCGGTAACACGATACGAGTGGCATTCGAGGCGGTCATGCAAGGAACTCCTCATCACGGGGCCGAGGGACCGGCAGGGAGGCGAGTCGGGGGGGGATCAGTTCCCCAACAGCATAGCAAGAGCCGGTTTCGAGGTCGAGTTTTTTGATCGATCTCGGCTCGCTGCGGACTTGACCGACTCGGCCAGACTTCATGCACTACGACGACGCACTCTCGCTGGTCGTGTTGCCAAACGTCGCGCTGTAGGTCGTGATCGAGTAGGTTGTGGGGGTCGCGGAGCCCGAGATATTGATGGCTGAAATGGCGTTCGCCAAGTCAGTGAGTTCCTGATTCGTGGCGTCGCGGACGACCGTCATGCCCACAGCCATGCCAAAGCACAGCAACAACGCATACAGCATCGTTTCCAGTGAAACCAGAAAGCCACGCTCGTCTTGCCAGAATCGGACGATGAGTTGCCAAGCCATAGCGATTCGCCTCGGGGGGATCGACGACCGGAAAGTACAGGCTCGACGGACCGATCGAGCCAATGTGGTCAATATCGACGCCGTTGGGTTAAGAACCGTGTCGGCAGCAGAACCTCGCCGGTTATCCGGATTGTAGAAGAAATACTAGCTTCGACGGGCTTCATCGCTCCCGCTGTCGAGCTGTCGCCAGTATCTTATCGGTGTACATTGGTGACGAATCGGTGGTTCCTGATCTACCCTCCCCAGTCTGCAGAGTTGTGATGGATTTTTTGCAATTACGTGACAAGACGATCGTGATTTTTGGCGTGGCCAATCGTAAAAGTGTGGCTTGGCATATTGGCCGGGTCGTGCGAGAAGCGGGGGCCAAGGTCGTGTACGTCGTGCGTAGCACACAGCGGCAAGCCAGCGTGCAGTCGATCGTCGACGGCGCCGAGGTGTATGTCTGCGATGTGGCTGAGCCACAGCAGATCGTGGCCGTGCGAGACGAAATTGCGGCGCGACATCCGAACCTCGACGGTGTGGTACACTCGATTGCATTCGCAGATTACTCGGCTGGGCCGCTGCCGTTCCATGAGACCCCCAAGGCGGACTTCTTACGCGCAATCGACGTGTCGTGCTATTCGTTGCTGGCGATTGCCCGAGAGTTCAAGCCGCTGCTGAGTCCTGACGCATCGGTGGTGACGATCTCGATTTCGACGACGCGGATGGCGGCCGAGAATTACGGCTACATGGCACCGGTCAAGGCGGCGCTCGACTCGTCGTTGGCCTTCTTGGCCAAGTCGTTCAGTGGCTTTTCACGAGTGCGGTTCAACGCCGTGTCGCCTGGACTACTGAAGACATCGGCCTCGGCCGGCATACCGGGCTACGTCGACTCGTATCTCTACGCCGAGCAAGCGACCCTGCGGCGGCAGGCGGTCCAGACCGAGGAGGCGGCCCACGCCGCGGCGTTCTTGCTTAGTCCGCGCTCGAGTGGCATCAATGCTCAACAGATCGTCGTCGACGCCGGCATGAGCGTGAACTACTTCGATCGTGAGATCGTGCGGCGATTTCACGAAGGCGGATAGGAAGTGCTCAACGCTAAGTGCGGAACAAAAACAGAAAACCGAAAACAGAATAATTAGAATACGCTTCTCAACTCGCGGCGAGTTCAGCGCCTCGGCCGCGACCGACCGACGGGGTCACGGCGGCCCGCTGCCAGTCGACTCCGAGCATGAGCACGTTGATTCCCGAGCCGATGCCCAGCAGGCCGACATGATCGTCGCGGCGGAGGTGGCCCCGTTCGATTCCCATGGCCATCGTGATCGGCAGTGCGACACTTCCGGTGTTGCCGAGAAACTCGACCGTCGTGAAGTCGACCGCGGGAGACAGCCCCAGGGCCTCGAACATAAGCCGTCGATGGGCCACGCCGACCTGATGGCAGAAGGTCTTGTGCAGATCGTCGACGGCCCAGCCGGCTTCGTCTAAGAACACCGGAAAAGCTCCGGCGGCGGCGGCGACCCCTTCGTGCATGAGTCGTTCGCTGTCGGTGGTCATCAGCGGTCGCATGCCATCGGCACTCGCTTCGTCGCGGCCGCTGTGGCAGAGGCGATGATGGGCCGTGACGGCCCGAGAGGTCGCGCAGAGCAATCGGTTTTGTGTGCGGCTCACGTCGCGATGGGTCACCACTACAGCGCAGCTCGCCGAGCCAATGGTGAGCGAGGCGACGGCCAGTTTGATCTGTTCGCGCGTTAGCGAGGTGTCGCGATTGAGTGTCTCGATGGTCGTCTCGACGAGCGGTCGGCTATCTTCGGTGCCGACAACAATGCCGGCCTTGATTTGTCCCAGCTCGATCATGTTGGCCAATTGCACGATGCCGTTGAGCAGGCCAAGACAGGCATTCGACACATCGTAGATCAGGCAGTCGTCGGCGAGACCGAGTTGGTGATGCACGCCGCTGGCGGTGGCCGGTTCGAGATGGTCGCGGCACACGCTGGCGTGGATGAGAGCGCCAATGCGATGACGTTCGATTCCGGAAGCGAGCAAGGCTTTTTCAGCGCTGCAGACACTCGGACCGCTGGGGAGCGTGCCACGCGGCCAGAAACGCCGCTCGCGGATCCCCGTCATCAATTCGAGCCGCCCTTGGGGGAGTCGCAATCGCGTATAGAGCGGCTCCAGGCGGGATTCCAGCGCGTCGCTGGTGACGACTTCCTCGGGTAGGGTATAACCGAAGGCCTCGATACAGACATTTTCGTAGCGCATGAACCGTTCAGAGTTCCGGAGGAAGACCAGCGGCACACGCTCGTCAAAATCGGGTTAGTTGAGCCAGTGGGCCGTGTAGCATAGAGGTTTATGCTCGAAGCGTAAAGTAAGGGTTCCCGGCAGGGTGTTGACTTGGACGCAGGGGTCTGCCAGCACACGATTTAGTGCTAGCAAATACGGTGGAGCCCCAAGATAGCGAAAAGTGTTGCAACCCGCCAAACGCAGGGTATAAATCGCTCCGTTGTTGAGTGATTGGCGTCGGCCTCTCACTCGGGATTCGAACGAGGGCCCTTTAGGCCCATAGTCGAATGCGGAAACAGCCCACGGAAGGGCTCGACATGCTTCGTCGTTAGACGGCTCGTGTCTACTGGTGTTACGGAAGACCGCTTATGCCCGCAAATATTACGCGGTTTACCCATGTGAGCCATCGAGCGCGCCATCCCGCGGCACGTCTCGCACGCATGGGAATTTCTGAACGCCGGACGCACACGCTCGCATTTTCTCCTGCGAGCGGATTATGGCGCCTTGGGGAGGCATTTCAACCAAGGAGGGATTTATGCCCAACCAACCCCTGATCGGCTTGAACATGGACTATCGCTCGGCCAAGAAGGACGCGCCGGCCTTTAGTTACATCTCGGCCGGGTACTACGACGCGATTATCAAGTCCGGTGCCGTTCCGCTGCTGATTGCCCCGATGGATGAGGATGACGATTTGGATCGAGTTCTGGACCTACTCGATGGGTTTGTCATGATTGGCGGCGCCGACCTTGATCCACGACGCGATGGCTACATGATGCATCCGGCCGTGCGTTGCCTTGACCCACGACGCGAGGCGTTCGATCGCCGTTTGATGCGCAATATTGCCGATCGTCGCATGCCGTTCTTTGGCATCGGCTCAGGCATGCAGTTGCTCAACATCAACGAAGGGGGCAATCTGTTCCTGCATATTCCAGAAGACCTGCCCAAAGCCTTGCCGCACAAAGACCCGATTGACCCGTCCCACCGGCATGCGTTGGAAGTGGTCAAGGGGACGATCATGGAACGGGTGTACGGCGAAGGCGAGATCCGTGTCAACAGCTGCCATCACATGGCCATCGACATGGTCGCGCCTGGTTTTCAAGTCACGGCGCGCTGCCCTGACGGTGTTGTCGAGGCGATCGAAAGCGTGCGCGACGACTGGTTCGCCTTGGGAACTCAGTTCCATCCAGAGTCCGAAAGCGCATCGGCACTCGACCTCCGCATCTTTGAAGAGTTTGTTTGCGGCGTGACGGGCGACCATACGCTGCTCAAGATTGCCGCCTAGCGACTGGGCAATCGATTCAAGAGTAAGAACATGAGCATGGAACGTGGCATGAGGCCGCGTTCCATGCTTCATTTCCTTTCATCGCGACTCACGATCCGCGTGCTGATCGAGGCGGAGCGCCTCAGCCGCCGCGAACATCAACGCAAACGTGCCATGATCGTTGCCGGGCGGAAATGAGTCGGTGAAGTATTTCTCCTCGGCTTCGAGCGGCCCAGGTCCAGGGCTGGTGCTCAGTACCAAGCCATCGCCGTCGACATACGCTGGCAAAGCGCGAAAGGCACGCTCAGCGGCCATTCGGTATCGCTCCTCAGTCAATACCCCAACGCGCCAGGCACGTGATAAAGCCGTGGCGATCATTGCAGTGCCGCTGCTCTCGGCCGGAGTTTTGCTCAGCGGTTGATCGAGCAGGCAATGCCACATGCCACTGGGCTGCTGCCTGCGCAGCAAGGCATCGGCCAGTTCGCGAAAGGTGGCTTGTAGTTCACGATATTCGGCCGAATCGCGGGGCGTTTCGATGACGGCCGTCGACAGTCCGCGTAGCAACCAGCCGTGTCCGCGCGACCAAACACCGGGCGAGACTTGCTGGGGGCGATCACCCAGCCAGCCTCGTCCCTGATGCCACAGGCCGGTCGAATCGTCGCGGACGATCTGCCGATACAGGCGGACCTGCTTGGCTGCTTCGGCAAAGTACGTTGCGTCCCCCGTGTGTCGGCCGGCGCGGGCCATGCGAGCCGTGAACTCCTGCATATCATCCAGCAGCAGCGCATATCCACCGCCACGCTCGCGCCCCCGATTGTGCATCACGGCCCCTTCCACGCTGCGTTGCTTTTTCTCGCGACACAGAGCACTTTGCCGAACGAAGACATCCAGCCAACGCTTGTCTTGCGAGTCGCGATATAAGGCGTAGGTCAAACAGCCAAACGATTGCCCCGCGTAGTCAACTTCGGTCGTCGGTTCCCAGCCGCGACGTACGATGATGCGGTACACATGCTCGCGAAAGCGGGGTTGTCCGGTCGTTTCACTCAGCTCGAGCAGGGCTTCCAGTGCCAGATCAAAACGATAATTGCGCTCATGTTTATTTTCGTCGATAAAACGCTGCGCGATGCGTTCTGCCCCCTTCATCAAAGCCGGGGCTGGCGACTCGGCGAACACAACGGACTCGAACCAGACACAGATGACAAGCAAAATCGAGGCCAGCAG
This sequence comes from uncultured Planctomycetaceae bacterium, assembly GCA_964387325.1. Classification (GTDB taxonomy): domain Bacteria; phylum Planctomycetota; class Planctomycetia; order Pirellulales; family PNKZ01; genus CAZZBK01. The sequence continues at coordinate 145 of CAYLYE010000030.1, read as the reverse complement.
GGATCGGTAATGCCGTTTCATCGTGGATTGCCCGTGTGTGTGGGGGGGGGGGAATCAGGAGTGATTAGGAACAGGACCTTCGCTGGCTATAAACAGGACACGACTCGATGCGTCGAGGCCAAACGATGCGGCGCGTGCCGAACCG
>CAYLYE010000029.1:0-38886 GCA_964387325.1 uncultured Planctomycetaceae bacterium | reverse complement strand
CGTCAGCTCTCAGCCGTCGGCGACGCAAATCTGGCGAACGACTCCCGTTGAACTGGCTTGGCCCGTGATGCCGTTGGGGTCGAACCCGACGGCCACTTGGGCAGCGGTCTGCCGGCATCTGGCCGATCGGACATCGAGCGGAGACCTGCTCGAGGTGCAATGGATCGAGCACGACGGACTTGATCCCGCGCGGGCCCATACAGCGCTGCGCCAAGTCGGCCTCAATCCGAGCGTCGAACAAGCCTCGACGGCGCGCATCGATCTGGGCGAGTCGTGGTTTACGTATTGGGCAACGAGGGATCGAGTGTGGCGGGCGGGGCTCGAAGAGACCGAGCGGCATGTGGTCCGCAACTCGTCGATCGAATACGTGCATTATCGCCCCGACGGTCGCATGGCCGACGACGCCGATGAGCATTGGGAGTGGCTGTCACAGTGTGAGCAACTGTCGGGGGCGACCGTGTTGGGAAACCCTGGCATCGCCGAGTTGATTCACGAGAGTGCGGTCAGTGCTGGTGCACTCGATTGGCATTTGTTATGGATCGACGAACAGTTGGCGGCATTTGCCTACGGCGTACACGATCGCCAACGCCTCGAATTGCTGTGGATGGCCCACACATCGACCGCTTCACAAAACGGGCTGCTATTGCGGTTGTTGCCCGCGATACATGAGCGTGGTACGCGGCGTGTGACGCTGCCGATTGGCTCATGGCCACAATTTCGCGGCTGGAGTACGCGGAGGGCGACCTACGAGTCGTACCGTCACGAGCGGGCCGCGACCCATTGGCTGCCGAAGCTCGGCTGGCCGAAATGGCTGGGTGCTTTCGCTCCCTCAACCTCGCACGAGCCGTAACTCACGGCCGGAGCGAGAGAGCCGTCCCTCGACTAGTCTCCTCGGATCATTCACTCAACAAATTGTCCGAAATCCTGGACCAACGATGTTGTCAATGAATGGCCCTGTGGTTAGCTCTTCCGTAGCCGCTTTTAAAAGCGGAAGTGGAACGTCTCGGTGAACCAGCGATAAAACCGGGTTGAGAGCGACTCCCAGGGGACGCTGACTTTGGCACGGCCGCGCAGTCCGGTTCGCAAGACGTGCAGTTTGTCCTCGATCGGATAGATCTTGATCTGGTAGGAGGTGATCAGCGGCCGCTCGTTGCCTGACTCGTCGGCCTTGCTGGCGACTTCGCCGCCCCCTTTGTTGAGCAGGTGTTGCGGGACAGTCTGGAGGTTATAAGTCGACTTCTCTTGCACGACGCCGTAGAACGTCTCGCCCGGCAACTCGTCCAGTTGCAACTCGACGGGTTGACCTTTCTCGATAAGCGCGATCGCGGACTGCTCGATAACCATCAGAGCTTCCATCTGATAGGCTTCGCCGATACGGCAGAACAAAGTCCCTTCACTCAAGGTGGCGCGTTCGTTCCGCGGAGCGAACGGCGAGCCGTGCCACGAGGAGAGTTCTTTCTCGATCTTGCGATGAGGCATCTCGGGTGGAGGCAATACGGTGCCGTCTTTCGGAGCGCGGAGCACGAGTCGGTCGAGGTCGATCTTGCGCTCCTTGAGCTGTTCGCGCACCGAGGCCAACGCCAACTCATAGCTGGGTAACTGCGCGGCGGCCTGATCGTTACGAGCAACCAGATATTCCTGCATCAACCCTTTCACCCGGGCTTCCTGATCGAGCCGTTGGCGTTCGAGTTCGTAATAACTGATTTCGAGATCATCGTTGGTGAGGATGGCGAGCGGCTGACCTTGGGTGACATAGTCGCCGGGCTTGACGAGCGCCTTCAACTGACCGGTCACTTCAACGAATACGCTGGCCGCGTTGTGCGGTTCGAGCTCGAATGGCCCATGCACACGGTGTGGGAACTTGACGAAAAAGAAAGCGGCAATCAACAGCGCCACGCCGGCCATCGAACAGTAAAGATTGACTTTCTTGACCATGTCGGACCGTCCCGGGGTCAATAAAAACTTGCCGAGTTTCCAGAGTGGCATACCGAACATCCCCCACAGCGAGAGTACCGCCAACGATCGCCCGATGATCTCGAGTCGGTACGGGCGGAAGGCATTGTTCATGAACAACAAAATCGAGAACACGACCAACCAGCGATACACAAACGAGGCGACCGCGTAGACAGCGAACAAGAAGCGATGCTGCCGCGGCAAGAACGGATCGTCGGGCACTTCGAGGCCCATGAAAATCCAACCGCTGTAGCGGGTCAGAATCTCGTTCGACTTCTGGCTGAGGTTCGGAATTTCCAGAATATCGGCGAGAATGTAATAGCCGTCGTAACGCAGCAGCGGGTTGCCATTGAAGACAACCGTGCTCACCGACGAGACAAACATCGTGCTGAGGCAGATGTTGTGCAACAAGCCGGGCTGCGTGTACCACCAAATCCAAGTGGCAAACGAGGCAATGATCAACTCGACGTACATACCGCCGGCGCCAATGGCCGCGCGGTGCCATTTGTTCGGTAGCATCCAGGAGTCGGACACATTACAGAACAAGCAGGGAGTAAAGACAAGGAACATGATCCCCATCTCGTGACATTCGCCGCCGAAGTGCTTGCACGTGAGCCCGTGCCCGAACTCGTGCAGCACTTTGGTGACCGCCAGCACCACGGCGAGCCAGAAGGCATTGCCAACCGTAAAGAACTGATGGAACGTGGGGAGCTTCTCGCGGAAGTCTTGAAAATTGACCGCGACGAGCAACGACGAGCAGGTGATGAAGATCAGCGCGAGGATGACGGTTGCGGGGTGGTAGAACCACGCCATGCGCGGAGCGAGCCAGTTCAAAAACCGTTCGGGGTTCCAGCCGCGAAACCGAATGGACAAAAAATTCATCGCCGCCGATGAGAACTCCTGCCAGCGACGCTTGTCGCTGCGCTCGAGCAGGTGGAAGGCTTGGCCTGCCGAGTCGGAGATAACCAGCCCGGCTTTGTGAAGCGTACCCAGGTACTGACCGACTTCCTCGAACTTGATCTTCTGCGGCGGAAACTCGGCCTCGAACGCTTCCTTGATGTCTTGCAGGCTCGTGTCGCCATCGAGCAGGTTGAGGATGAAATACTCCTCTTCCTGAAAACGATAGTAGTGCAACCCGACCGGGTCCTTGATGATCCAGTACGAGCGCCCCTGATACCGCTCGCGTTTGGCGATTAGGTCGGGTCGCTTGCGCAGCGACAGCTTGCGCGAGGTGCTGGATGTCAGGCTTTCGGCCAGGGTCGCCATACGCTTTGCTCACCCGTCGACGAATGTTGTCGAGAGGCTCGCGCTCCTCGCTTTACTGACGGTTGATCGGCTGTTGGGCCAACGGCGCGGGATTGATATCCATCACGACCTCGACGCCCGGCCGCAACAGGAACTGTCCATTCTCAACGCGGTTTTCCACCTCGCACCAGACGCGATACTGGCCACCGGCCTGAATGAGCGGGCTCACGAACGTGATCTTGCCGACAAAGGCCTCTTCGCGGCCGCCGGGCATCTTGCAACGCACGGTCACCGTGCGATTGGCGATCTCGACCGGATTGTGCTGCACGTAGTCGAGGATCGCGGCGACGCGGAGCTTTTTCAGCCCCACGACGCGGAAGACCGGATGACCCGGCTCGATCCATTCGCCGGGGCGCGACAAAATCTCAACCACCTCGCCCTCGATCGGCGAGCGGATCTTACGGCGATCAATTTGCTCCTCGGCCAATGCCACCTTCGCCGCCGCGCCATCTTTCTCTTTGACGCTCACGTTCAGGTCGTGCGATGCCTTTTCGATTTGCAGTTCGGCCTGGCGAGCTTCGAGTTGCTTCTTGGCCAGCTCGATGGCCGTGAACGTGCCGCGAACCTTGTCGGTCGCTTCTTTGCTGCGATTGTAATCGGCTTCAGCCACACGGAAGGTCGCTTCGGCGTAGCGAACGTTAACGTCGTTTTCAGATTTAATCTTGGCCACTTCCAGCTCGGCCACCGCGACGTCGCGCTGCAACTGCATGAGCCGATCGTTGACCTGGCCCATCAGTTGATCCTTCGTGACGAGCATCCCTTCTTTAACTTCCAGCGAGCGGAGGATACCCGACTCTTGCGAGGGGACCTGAATATCGTCGATGACCGACACCAAGCAGCGCTCGATACGGACGACCCCCGTGGGCTTGGGGCTCCCGGCCGGCAACGGCAATTGCGAGAGGGATAATAATACGAGCAGACCAACGTTCATGCTTGCCTCCTCGATCAGAACACTTTGAACAAAATCTTCTTGCGAATCCAGGCGATCAGGTCATGGAACAAGCAGAAGTAGATGGGCTGTCGTCCGCAGTGGACTTTGGCCGCCACGTCGGCGCCGGGGCGCAATTGCTTGAGATTGTCTTTGAACTCGTTCTTGTCGATCGCGACTTTGACAAGCACGGTGTTCCCTTCTTCGCCGCGGATTTCGGCCGACCAGTGGACGTTCGTCACATGACCATGATAGGTGATGCTCGAGTCGGTCGCCGAGTGATAGGTGACTTCCAGGTCGTGTTTGATCTCGGCCTGGGCCTTGGCCATGTAGCCCATGCGGTCTTCCGACATTTTGAGCTCAACTTCCCATTCGCCACTGCCATCGGCCACGTTGAGCACGGCCTGACCGGTCTTCACCGGACGGTTACGCAGCAGCTTCTCGACGTCCCAGGTGGTGATGACACCGTCCGACGGCGCGACGATCGTGAGTTTTTGCAGCTTGGTCTGATACAGCGAGATTTGGTTTTGCAGGCTGACCAACTGCTCGCGGAGGGTATGCAGTTCGCCTTCGAGACGCACCTTTTCTTCCGTCGACAGCTTGCGGTTCTTGTCGCTCAGCGCTTTGGTCGTTGTGCCGATCTTGGCATTCGTGACGTTCATTTCGCCCGTCTTCTCGGCCAGTCGGGTCGACAACTCGGCGTTTTGCAGCTTAATGAGGGGCTGCCCCTTTTTGACCTCTTGGCCGTGCTTGCACTCAATGCTCTGGATGATGCCGTCGACCTCGGCGAACACTTCGTAGCGCGTGACCGGTTGCAGTGTGCCAACGCTATGCAGATTGAAATTGTACGGCACGAAGATCATCACGATCAGCAACACGAACGCCACGATCGCCGCCGAGATGGTCTTAGGCAGGTGCCGGGCTTCCATGATCACGCGGCTCTTGCCGATCGCCCGCCACACCGGCATCAGGAACAGCTCGTCGTGTTCGATGGCATTGGCCATTGCCGTGCAACTATGTTCGCAAACGACATTGACGCGCTGCATGAACCCTTCGCGCGGCCGCGTGTCTTCGATCTGTTCGATAATCAGCGCGCCCAGCGGCAACACAGGCAGGTCATCAGGGAGCTTCTCTTTGCCCGGCGGGTCGGGTTTACGCAGTGGAATGACCGCGATCTGCTTGGTGTGCGAGTCGTCGACGTAGGCCTGCACCGCGTCTTCGATCTGGGGCGCCAAGTCGGCCGTTTCGCCCGTGAACCACAGGGGTTCGCCAGCCGAGACCACGGCGCTAGCCAATTCGCCCAACAGTACGACGGTGTTGGATCGCTTGTCGAACGTGTCTTGGCCGCTGATGGCGATCACATGACAGACCTTGCCTTTGCGGATGGCAACGCTTACCCGATCGCACTGAATAAGCCGACGACCTTCGTTGGCGATCGTGTAGGCGGCTTCTCGAGGCACAAGGCTCGTATGAGCATAGCGCGTAAACTGCTCGAGTTGTGACCAAAGACTTTGGCGATCGGTAAATTTTTGCAGCTGGCGATTCTTGACGAACTGGCTCGCCAACTCGCACATCTGAGTCAAAAACCGCAAATAGCCTTTTTGAGTCTTGGGCTGTGGGTTGGGGCGCTGAAAGACCTCGACCACCTGATGGACCTCGTCGCCGATCTTGACCGGCGCGATCACCAAGAGAAACTCGGTCGGATTGAAACCGTGCTCCTCGGGTCCACCGGTGCGCGGCGGAACAATCGCCGGCTCGCCGCTCGTGAAGCAACGATGGATCAGCTTGCGATGGCTGACGATTTCGTCTTGATCGGCGAGTTGCGACTCGCGGAAGTTCATCTGGGCTTGCAGCTCAAGCCCGCCCCCGGAACCGACCTTCCAGGTCACACCACCGACGGCCGCCAGGGCCGCCACGACGCGCTGCAAGTACTCGGGAAAAAACTCGTCAGCCGAGATATCACGGCGCGACAATCCAGCGATCTCGTCCACCAGGGCGCGAATCTGCTGCTGGGCCTGTTCGACCATCCGTGGATCGATCGATTCGTCTGTGCTCATACTGGCTGCACCCGAGGGGCCATGCGTGACGTAACACGCCAAGAGCTGAAAGTGAACAACGCAATTGTGGGACCGAAATGGCGAACATTCAAGATAACCCTATATTACCGAGGGGTCCAGGAATGGTTGGAAAAAATAACGAATATAACTATTGATCTCACAATGACTTGGGAGAAAACCAGGTCGATCGTGCCGATTGTGCGACTTGCTCCGACGGTGATGCTCGCACGGTGGACTCTCTCGTTCACGCGGCGCGGCGCAACGGAGCCGGGCAAGCGGGCTGAGGGACGGTGACCGTCGCGGTGCGCGCGGCCTCGCGGGCTTTGATCCCGCGCACGTAACACAGCCGGCAGGGCTTGTAGACCCGGCCGCCACAGCCGCGGCAACGCTCGGGCGTACCGAGTTGCTCTCCCAGCGGATCGTCGTCTTCGTCGTGCAGTTTAAGTCGCGGTTTCCAGCGGCCGTGCAAGATGTTCGCCACGCTGGCGCGACTAATGCCCAGATGTCGCGCGACCGCGCGGTGTGAAAGTTGGCCTGCCTCGGCAAGCCGTCGGACTTCAATTGCCAAATCCATCGTAATCTTCATCGTCTTGCTCCCGTCGAAATCGTGTGTCGTCGTACCCGTCGTCAAATGCCTCGTCTTCGTCGTCCCAATCCAGGTCGTCTTCGTCGCTCGGAAAATCCGCGTCGAAGTCATCGTCCAGTTCCTCGTCGTCTTCCTCGTCGGGGCGCTCCCACCACGGGAGGTCATCGAGGGCGATCATGCCACCGCGACGACCGGCCACGCCGTTTTTAATGTCCATTATTATGTTCATTATAACCACCCTCATGCGCACGCTAGAGAACGATCGATAACCAATAAAAATCGTATTAATGCGTGGTTATCTTAGGGTCCGGGTGGCTAATTATCGACAAATAATTTTCATATTTTTGTACATTTTTTTACACTCGGAGTCGACAGCTTGTGAATCATGGGGTAATCTGAACGGGGTGATGGAAATCCTTTTTTGCCTGTTTTCCAACGAGCGACGACGATGACCTTAATTCCGTTTCCCCCGGATGACCTCGACGCGTTGGCGTGGCGTTTTTTCGATCTGGCTGCGACGGTGCGCAAGCTGGCGGCGGTTGCGCGCGCCGAGCAACTCGACGATCTGCAATTGCATGGCCAGAAACTGGAAGTCTGGCTCGACCACCTCGACGATTGGGCTCGCGACGCCCGCGCGCGGCTCGATCAGGCCCAGCATCGCGCGGCGGGCGCGCGGCGCGCCGCCGCGCTGATCGCCCCAGCGACGAGCGCCAAACCGCGCCGCCGCGATCGATCACGCAGCAGTAAGAGTTGAGCGACCCGACGAACGCAATGGCCGCTTGTGACGATCATGTCGCTTGTAGCATCGTTGAGAAAATTCTGCATGAGGCGTTTTCGCCTCGCCGATACTCATCCTCACGCATGGACGGTCGCGTAACTGCAGGATGTGTTCGTACTCTTCTCGCCAGAAAGAACCGTCCCATGTCTCCTGAATGGATCAGCACCACGCTGCATGTGGTGTTTCTCGCGTTGTTGGCGCTGATTGGCGATATCGTGGTGCGCCCCGCCTCCTAATCGCCGCAAGCGACAAACTTATTCGGCAAATATGCCGAGCTGCGGCTGCTCGATGCGCGCGTACTCGGCAAACGCCAGACTCACGCTCCGCGCGTGGTCGCCGGCGTTGAAGTTGATCGTCGCCTGCTCGGATAGCCCCTGATCGCAATAGGTCGGCACTTTGAAGAGCGAGCCGAACGGGGGAATCGAGCCCGGCTTGAGTCCGGTAAGTTCGAGGACCTCGTCCGCCGTGGCAAAGCGCAGGCTCTTGAGTTGCCGGGCGGCACGGATTGCTTTGCTGGCCAGCTTGCGATCGGCGCTGAGTACGAACATGACGAAGGTCTGATCGGCCTTGCATACGAGCGCCTTCGCTCCGCTGGAGAGCGTGGTGCCCCGCACCCGGGCTGCCTCTTCGCTGGTGAACACCGGCTCGTGCTCAAGGGTCTGATACACGGCGCTATGCCGGTTCAGCAATTCCACGATGCGATCGAATACAGAGCGGGGGTCGGTCATTTCACACTCTCGATCCAATGACGAAACGCGGCTTCGTCGACATTGCGGCCGCTGACGACAATGACGATATCACCCTCGCCGTCGAGTTGCACCTGACCACTCAGCACGGCGGCGAGGGCGATCGCGCCTGAGGGCTCAGACCGCAGGCCGTGTTGCTCGTAGAGCCACTTCATCGCCTGTTGGGTGAGTTGATCGGGGATGGCCACGGCGGCGGTGAGATGCCGTTGCAAGATGGGCCAGTTATGTTCGCCGACATCGTAGGACAGCAGGCCGTCGCAGATGCTTTGCGGTCGATCGACGCGCACTCTCCGTTGGGCGACAAACGATTGCCGGAAGTCGTCTGCCCCGCTCGGTTCGACGCCGATGATCTGAGCAGCAGGGAAGCCGTCGGCGATGGCCAGCGCGTGGCCGGCCATCAAGCCGCCGCCACTTACCTGACAGAGAAACTGCGACACGCCGCGCCCAGCGCTCTGCAACTCGCTGACGATTTCCAGGCCGCCGACCCCGTTGCCGGCTATGACCTGCGGGTCGTCGTAAGGCGAGGCTTGCACGGCCCCTTCCTGCTCGGCGATCTCGCGCGTCAGTCGATCCCGTTCGCCGGTCTCGTGATCGCGGGCAATATCATAGGTACGAATTTCCGCGCCGAACGATTGAGTGATCAGGAACTTGGTGCGTGGGGCGGTATTGGGCATCACGATGATGACCCGTTTGTGGAAATGATGACCGGCGAAGGAAATGCCCGCCGCGAAGTTACCCGACGAATGGGCGGCCACCGGGCGATCACCGATTCGCGGCAGGTTGTGTGCCATCCAGTTCGAGGCTCCCAGCACCTTGAACGACCCGACCGGGGTCCAACCGTAATCCTTCAACCATACGCGGCGACTCACGGGCAGTTTGAGTTCGCGTTCGAGCGCATAGGACCGTACCAACGGGGCAGGAGACAAACAGCCGTGGATCACCGCTGCGGCACGGCGAACATCGTCCATGCTGGTCGTTAATCGGGACATGGCGAGCAATCCTCTCGTCGGAAATGGGTTAGGCAGGTCATTCTAGGGCGAGACGGGCAACTGAATCCACTCGCCCATGACTGCGGAGTCACTTGAGGCTCATTTCAGTCATAGGAGACACAAGACAACCGAGGCCCATTGATGTTACAATCGTGGTTTCTGCTCGACTCGTCACCCGTTGTTCGTTTGGCTATGCGACTGCTTCATATCGGCGACATTGTTGGCAAGCCGGGTCGACAGATCGTTGTCGAGGCGGTGCCCAAGCTGATTGTCCGTCAGCGACTCGACTTGGTCGTGGCAAATGCTGAAAACGCCGCCGGAGGTTCCGGCCTGTCGCCGGCCAATTATCGCGAACTGATCGATGCCGGCGTCGACTGTATTACGCTGGGCGACCACATCTACCGGCGGGCAGAAATCGCCTCGGTCCTCGAACGCGAAGCGAACATCGTTAAGCCGGCCAACTATCCGGCCTCGGCGCCGGGCAAAGATCATGCCGTGGTCACGGCTCGCAACGGCTCGCAGGTCGCCGTCATCAGTTTGATGGGGCGCGTCTTTATGCGCCCGGTCGATTGCCCCTGGGAGGCCATCGATCGCGTGCTCGCCAAGTTAAGTCCCGACATTAAAGTGAAGCTCGTCGACTTTCATGCCGAGGCCACGAGCGACAAGCAACTGATGGGACGCTACCTTGATGGGCGCGTCTCGGCCGTGCTCGGCACCCATACGCACGTACCGACCGCCGACGAGTGTGTGTTTCCGCTCGGGACTGCGTTTCAGTGCGACGTTGGCATGACGGGCCCCTTTGATAGCATCCTAGGACGCCGGATCGATCGGGTCATGGAAACCACCCGCACGTTTCTGCCCACGCAGTTCGATGTGGCCAGCGGCGATGTGCGGCTCTGCGGCTCGATCGTCGAGGTCGACGACAGCACCGGCCGAGCCCTCTCGATCGAACGGTTATGCGTGCGGCAGAACGAGATGACCACGTGGTTATGATTGGCCGATCGGGCGATTATCGACGACTGCGCGGTTATTGAACCAGGGCGACCAGCGCGGCATGCGATTCGGCTTGCTCTACGGCTGGGCTGTATCCTCGCCATGAGTCGATTACAATGGTACAGGTCATTCGGCCGTGATGCAGGTCCGAGCTTCCTTTCTACTCGCCATGCCGCCCGCTCACCGCTACCCCGTGTCAGGAGTTACCCACGTGCGTATTTCGCGAAGAAATTTTCTGCGCGCCCATGGGGCGGTGATGTCGCTGCCGTTTTTACACTCACTCTCTGGCGCGGCGGAGAAGTCGGCTGGTGGCGCCAGGCCGAGCAAGAAGCTGGTGATTGCGTACATTCCTAACGGCATTGTGCGCCGCTGTTTTTTCCCTGGCGAGGAAGCAGCCGAACTGCCAGGTTTCATCGGTGGTTTTAATGCCGACAAAACGAAAAACGAACGCCGCTTCAAAAACATGCCGGGCATCTATCCGTTGCCGTTGACCTCGACGATGGAGCCTTTGGCCGAGCATGCTCAGGACATCACGCTGATCACCGGCTTGGATCGCTCGTATAAGAACGGCCAAGACGTCCATGCGCAAGGCGCGTCGTGCTATTTGACCAGTCTCTCTCCCAGCCAAGCGACCGCCAAGGGAATTCGCAATCCGAACGGTCGTACGTTGGATCAAGTGATTGGCGACCACATTGGCCATACGTCGATCTTTAACACGATCGAGATCAGCTGCAACGGATTTACCGCCGGCAAGGAGCCGCTCGAGTTTGACAATATCTCGTGGTATGGCCCTAACAAGGTGGCGCCGTCGATTCGCGAGCCGCAGCGGCTCTACGATCGCTTGTTCCTACGAGATAGTTATCGCGCGCACGTTGCCGACGTCACGGATCTCGTGCTGGCCGACGCCAAGTCGCTGGCCAATAAGCTGGCGCGCGACGATCGCGAGACGCTCGATCAATTCATGACGATGGTTCGCGATATTGAAGTCCGCATTGCAAAGATGCAAAAGCTGCTATCGAGCGTGGACTTAAAGATTCCCCAGAACGAGGTGCTGCCGCGCGGCGAGTATATTCGACTGCAAGCCGACCTGATGTTGCTGGCGTTTCAGATGGGGATCACGAACGTCTGCACGTTCATGATTGGCCCCGAGCGCTGGGACGCCACGCTCATGTACGAAGGGGTGTTCGACAAGCCAGTGCAACATCACAGCATGACACACAACCAAAAAGGCGAAGGTTACAAGGCGGTGCAAAAGATCGATCTGTTTCACATGCAGCAATACGCCTACATGATCCGGCGCATGAAAGAGATCAAGGAAGCGGACGGCAGCTGCCTGCTCGATAATTCGTTGATCGCCTATGGCGCCGGGCTGGGCGATGGCGCGACGCATCAGTATTACGATTTGCCGATGATTGTGGCCGGCAAAGCGCAAGGCCAGATCAAGCAAGGACGACTGATCCGCTGCGACAGTGGCACGCCCCATTCCAATCTGTGGTTGACCTTCGCCCGATTGATGGGCTTGGAGATCGATCAATTCGCCGACAGCACGGAAGTTGTCTCCGAGCTGTGGAGCTAATGACCGATGCGCGCGCTCACTGCCTGGCTGCTAAGTTTATTGACGACTGCGCGGTTCATGAACCAGGGCGACCAGCGGAAGCCCGGTGTGGATCGGCTTCGCGTTGCTCGCCTGGGCTCTTTTGCTGCGCATACTTCAATAATAGCGGTCTACCTGAGTGGCCTGACGCAGGCTGGCCAGGCGGCCGAATTCGACGAGTTTCTCAAGCCGCTGTTGACCGCGCGGTGCGTGAAATGTCATGGCTCAGAAGCGGCTCGAGGGAAGATCAACTTCCAGGCGCTGGGTTCGGCCGAGCAACTGCTGGCCCAACCCGAACTGATCCAACGCGTGCTCGAAGCGATCGACACGAATGACATGCCTCCGGACAATGAACCGCCGCTGGCCGCGCAAGATCGTAGCCGGTTGTTGGCTGCGCTGAAGGCGCTGCTGCGGCAATCATCGAGCCGTACCGAGCGTCAACCTACGCCACTGCACCGCCTCAATCGCTTTCAGTACAACAACGCAGTGCGCGATCTGTTTCAGCTCAACCGCAATGTCTTTGAATTGCCGGAAAAACTGCTGACGCGATTGGATCCGTACCTGCCCTCGCCGACGGGTAAAATGCCCGACCGGGTCAATGTTGTGTCGCAGTCATTGAGCCCTCCGGCCGGTTTGGCGGGGGTGCATGCGTTTCCAAAAGATCTCCGCGCGGAACATGGCTTTGACAATCAAGCGAACAAGCTGTCGCTGTCGCCGCTGTTGCTCGACGCGTTCTTGCGACTCAGCGTGTCGATTGTTGAAAGCCCCGATTTCAACCCCAAGACGGTCGGCATTTGGGACGAGTTCTTTCAACCGCCACCCGCAGGCTCGGACACGGAGGCAGAAGTCCATCGCCGCCTGAAAAAGTTTCTTCGCATCGCCTTTCGCGGTCCGGTCGATGACTCGACTCGGAGTCGCTATGTGAACTACGTCATTCAAAAGCAGCGGCAAGGTTTATCGTTTACCGAGAGCATGAAGAAGGTCGCGTCGGCCGTGTTGTGCTCGCCGATGTTTCTGTATCAATCGTCCGACGCAGACAGCGCGGCGAGTCAGTATGAGTTGGCAACCCGACTGTCGTTGTTCCTGTGGGCCAGCATTCCGGACGCTCAACTGCTCGACCTGGCTCAACGCGGAGAACTCACCAAGACCGAGGTCATGCAACAGACCCTCGCGCGGATGCTGGCGGATCGAAAAATCGAGCGATTCCTGGACACCTTTCCGGCGCAGTGGATGCAGTTGGAGAATTTGCTGGCCGTGACGCCCGACCCGCAAAAGAACCGCTATTTCAGCCTCGATGAGAGTTATCCCGCCAGTTTGCAAATGGTGCTCGAGCCGTTATTGCTATTTGACGCGGTGTTCATTGAAAATCGCCCGGTGGTGGAGTTGATCTCACCGCCGTTCGGTTACCGCAGTCCGTTCATGCGCGATTGGTACGAGTCCAACTTCCGCCCGCCGCAGGTCGATGCGAACCAAGTGACCGCCAAGAACCAGCAGCTCGACGAGCGACGCAAGCAGTTGTCCTCAGTGATCTCGACGGCCCAGGCCGAGGTGGATTCGATTCTCAACCCCGTTCGCGAACGGCGCATCGCCGCCTGGAAACGACTGCACGGCAATCAGCCCGTGGTCGATCTGAAACCCTACGCTGCTTGGGACTTTAACGGCGACTTGAAAGAATCGCTCCGCGGACTTGACCTCACGGCGCACGGGAAAATTGCGTTGCGAGACGGCATGGTGGTCTTGAATGGGGCCTATCTGACGAGCAAGCCGCTGCCGATCGAGCTGCGAGCGAAGACGCTCGAAGTCTGGTTTCAACTGGCCGATGTCAATCAACGTGGCGGCGGCGTCATGGGCCTCCAGGGCCCCAAGGACTTCGACACGATCGTACTCGGCGAACGCAAACCGCAACATTGGATCTCGGGCAGCAATGGATTCAGTCGCACCGAGGACTTCCCTGACTCGACCGCTGAAACCAGCGTCGATCAGCCCGTGCATCTGGCGATGGTCTACACGGAAGACGGCACCACCACGCTCTATCGCAATGGCGTGCCCTACGGCAAACCGTATCGCAAAGGGGCCATCACGTTTCCGCAGGACAAAAGCTCGGTGCTGTTTGGCCTACGGCATCTTCCGCCGGGGGGCAACAAACACCTGTCGGTCAGCATCGATCGGGCCCGACTGTACGATCGCGCGCTGTCGGCCGGAGAAGTCGCGGCATCGTTCAGCGGATCGAGTTGGTACTTCTCGGAGCAAGACTTGCTGGCCGAGTTGTCGAGCCCCGCGCAACAACAACTCACAGCCGCGAACCAAAAGCTCGCCAAAGCCAAGGCCGAGTTGGCACAGGTTCCTCCTCCGTTCGATATGAAGGCGATGCAACAAGAGGTGCAGCGTCAATACGACGAACAATTTCGCGCCAAATTGCGATCCTCGACCTTCGAGCGTGTGGCGATAAGCGATCCGCGTTACGGCGGGGTCATCACCAATGCGGCCGTGCTCAGCATGACATCGGGGCCGCAACGAACCCAACCGATTGCTCGTGGCGCTTGGGTGATTGAAGTCATCTTCAACGATCCACCGCCGCCGCCCCCCAACGATGTGCCGCCCTTAAAGGAAGATGACACCTCGCACCTGACCATTCGCGAACAATTCGCCGCGCACCGCGCTAATCCGTCGTGTGCCGGTTGTCATGCGCGCATCGACCCCCTGGGCTTTGCTCTGGAAAACTTCGACATCACGGGCCGGTGGCGCGATCAATACGACAACGGCCGAAAGGTCGATGCCAGCGGCACATTGCTGCGGCAATATCCGTTCGCGGGGGCCGTCGACTTCAAAGCGTCTTTGGTCAAAGAGCAAGAACGCTTCGCGCGCGCGTTCACGGCACATCTATTGCGATTTGCGTTGTCGAGTGAGTTGAGCCCGGCCGACGCCCTCACGATCGATACGATCATCGAGCAGTCGGCCCGTGACGGGTTCCGACTGCAATCGCTGCTGCGGGGCGTTGTGATGAGCGAGCGCTTTTTGCAATCCAGATGATGCACGCATCTGCTGGAAATCTCTTCGCCCGCCGATCTATCCGCGGCGGCCGATACGCACATAGCCCGAGCCAAACTGATCGGTATGGCTGGGCCACGGCGGCGTCGGTGACGAGGGCATCCCATCGATCACGCCGCCCGGTTGACGGATGTATTGATTGGGTATCGTGGTCATGCTGGTTCCCGCAACGCCCCATTGCCAAGTGGTTTGCAAATTGGCTCGGCGCGGCACGACGACCGCGTGCGGTTCGCCCCAGGCCGGGTCGTAAAACCCGCGCTGCCACATGACGCGGGGACCGGAGTGGCGAGTTCCTAGATTAAAGACCGGGCTGGCCGCGTCAGCCGCCACCGTCGAAAGCAATAACGCGACAAACAGGCAGGTGCGTTTCATGATCTAAGCAGGTTCCTGGACGACAACGTGAGCGTAAGACGTCGATCGACTACCAATGTTCGACGCGCGTATAGTTCACCGGAAACAAATGTCGGTCGAAGCGATTGTAGCGCCGCGAATGAGGGTTGAGCCACTCCGACGGTTGCAGCGGCTGATAGGTCGTATAGGTGTGACCGACCCATTCGGGTACCGGCAGCGGAGCGACATACAGCTTGGCGTCGGTACCCGGACCGTTGCTGAAGCGATTCGAGAACAACGGGCGCGTGGGGTACGCGGCCTCGAGCGACGAAACGCCCCCCGCGACGACGAGCAGCGCCAGCGCCAAAGTGCGATGGTATTTGAACTTGAGCATGGGCTATGATCTCCGCTTCCGCGCTCGGTTCGGAGCCCCAAAACGAAGGGGCCGCCACCAAGGCGTTTCCGATTGAAACGACGCTAGCAAAACTACCTGTTATTTCGGCTCTAACGTCTGACGTGGAGCAGATTTTGCCGCCGGGCCGTCACGATGCGCACAGTTTGCCTAACGCGGCCCTTAAACATGCCTGTGACCCCACGCCCAGGGCCGATATAATCGGCACCGCTTGCCAAAGCGTAATTCGTTCGCACCTTCTCCGTCCCTTCAGTGAGTCGCGCGCCCGTGATAAGTAAGACCTCCGACACCGACGCCCCCAACTCGACCCCCACGGCCCAAGTCCCCCGCCGTCGCGCCACGGCCGAGAGCATGGCCGCCGGACAACGCGATATCTCGGTCAGTGAATTTTTCGCCAAGAACCGACACCTGCTCGGCTTTGATAACCCGCGTAAGGCGCTGCTCACTACGGTCAAAGAAGCCGTCGACAACTCGCTCGATGCCTGCGAAGAGGCAGGCATTCTGCCCGAGATTTGGGTCCACATCGAAACAACCGGTGCCAATCGTTACAAGGTCGGCGTGCAAGACAACGGCCCGGGCATCGTCAAGCAGCAGATCCCCAACATCTTCGGCAAGCTACTGTACGGCTCGAAGTTCCACCGCCTGCGCATGAGCCGCGGTCAACAGGGGATCGGCATCAGCGCTGCGGGTATGTATGGGGTGCTCACCACCGGCAAGCCGGTCAAGGTGATGTCGCGGATCGGCGCGAAGAAGCCGGCCCATTACTTCGAGATTCAAATCGACACCAAGAAGAACAAGGCCGAGGTGCTCAACGGCAAAGGCGAAGGCGTCGACATCGAGCCCTCCGATGCCAAGCAGATGGAAAAGCACGGTATCGAATGGGTCGACGTGAATCACGGCACCCGAGTGACGATCGAACTCGAAGCGAAATACCAGCGCGGCCGAGGCAGCGTCGACGACTACCTCGAACAAACGGCGATCGCCAATCCACACGTCACCATTCACTACCTCGACCCCGATG
Organism: uncultured Planctomycetaceae bacterium; assembly: GCA_964387325.1. Taxonomy (GTDB): domain Bacteria; phylum Planctomycetota; class Planctomycetia; order Pirellulales; family PNKZ01; genus CAZZBK01. Next base: position 22,146 of record CAYLYE010000029.1, on the reverse strand, counting down.
GCACGACGCACGACTATCTCCGCGCGGCCGAAAAACTCCCCCCCGAGCCCAAAGAGATTCTGCCGCACCCGTACGGCATCGAGCTAGGCAACCTGGTCACCATGCTGCAAGCGACCAAGGGTTCGACGCTGTCGCAATTTCTCACCAATAGCTTCTCACGCGTCAGCTCCTCCAAGGCCGCCGAGATTTGCGAGACCGCCAAGCTCAGCACCCGGGCGAACCCCGGCCGCATCGGTCGTAACGATGCCGAGGGGCTCTACCAGGCGCTGCAAAACGCGAAGATCCCGGCCCCGTCGACCGATTGCATCACGCCGATCGGCGTCGACTTGCTGCTCAAAGGCATGCATCAGGTCGTGCAAGCCGAGTTCTACGCGGCCGAGACCCGGCCCCCGTCGGTCTATCGCGGTAACCCATTTTTGATCGAAGCGGCCGTCGCCTACGGCGGCGTCTCGCAGGCCACGAAAGTCTCGCTCGAAGCGCTCACCGAGATGCTCCACGAAACCGACGCCCGCACGCTGCGTCAGTTTCTGATCAACGGCTTCAGCGGCGTCGGCGCCGACTCGGCCGACAAGATCATCGACGAATGCAAGCTCGGCACTCGTGTCTCGCCGCAACGGCTCAAAACGGCCGAAATCAAGCAACTGCACGAGGCTATGCGCAGCGTGAATCTCGAAGAGGGGCAATCGATGAACGTGCTGCGGTACGCCAATCGCGTGCCGCTGCAATTTCAGCCCGGGGCATGCGCCATCACGCAAACCATCATGGGCACGAACTGGCGCGCCTACGGACTGAGCCAGTCGCGCGGCTCGTTGCCCAGCGGCCCGATCACGATCATGGTCCATATGGCCAGCGTCTGGGTGCCGTTCACCAGCGAATCGAAAGAGGCCATCGCCTCGTATCCCGAGATTCAAAAAGACATCCGGCTAGCCTTGCAAGCCGTCGGCCGCAAGCTGGCCATGTACGTCCGCAAACGTCAGAAGGTCAAGCAAGAGGGTGAGCGTCGCAATATCTTCTTGCGTTACCTGGGCGAAGTTGCCGAGGCGGTCCACACGATCAACGGCCACGACAAGAAGAGCTTGTACGACCAGTTGCTCAAAGTGGCCAAAAAGAAAACGTCCGACGCCGACCTCAAGCTCGACGATCAGGGGCGGGTCATCGACCACGACGACGACACCGAGGCATTCGGCGACGGCGTGCTGATCGTCAAACCGGAAACCACCTGACAACCAAACAGCATTGCCATCGGGAGAAGGTGGCCGAAGGCCTGATGAGGATGGCTAGACGCATTTTGATGTTCTCGATATGAGCCGTTGCCTACAATAGAACGATGATGACTCACACATCGCAACACTCGCCGAATTCAATGCTGACGTCACTAAACAAGGCCGCGAGTGTTGTCATACCCTATGAGCAGCAATTATCTCAAAACGTGGGGTGGGCGATGAGCGAAGGAAGCGTGTTTTTCGAAGGTCGCGGTAAGGTCCAGGAGAGCCTACAACGAATTGCTCGACGACTCGATGAGTTGAGCATCCCTTATGCGATTGCCGGCGGTATGGCGCTCTTCATGCACGGCTACCGTCGCTTTACGGAAGACGTCGACATCCTGGTATCGCGCGATGGCCTGGAGAAAATTCACGCGGCTCTCGATGGCCTCGGTTACGTGCCCCCCTTTGCCGGAAGCAAGCACCTGCGCGATGCTGAGAGCGGCGTAAAGATCGAATTCATCGTAACCGGTGGTTTTCCCGGTGATGGCAAACCCAAGCCGGTCGCGTTTCCCAATCCAGTCGACGTGGCGATGGCATGCGGCGGCGTACAGGTCGTCAATCTGCCCACGCTCATTACGCTCAAGCTCGCATCAGGTATGAGCGCCCCATCGCGGGCTAAAGATCTGGCCGACGTGTTGGAACTGATTAAACACACGGCCCTGCCACAATCACTGGCTCAACAACTCGATCCCTCTGTCCGCGACAAGTACAACGAACTTTGGCAATACGCGCAGGAACCTGACGAGCTTTAACTCGCGTGGTTGCTGACAGTAACGAGCCCCTACGAAACCCAAGGTAACATGGCCAAGAAACCCGAAGCTGAAAAAGTCACCCTCTCGACTAAAGATAAGAAAACGCTCGGCTCGCTGCGCACCGTCGCGACCGATGTGATCTCGTGTGCCGAGCGAGGCCGACCGCCGCACCTCGATGTGCCGAGCCGGTCGCTGTCGAACACCAAGTTCAACAAGTCCAAGCGGATGCTCGAGATGGGCAGCGGCACCAATCGCCGCGAACTCTTCAACCTCGCCCAGGCCAAAGCCTACATGCAAACCCTGCTCATCGGCAGCGGCTGCAAACGACTCATCGAGCAAGGCAAGACCACGAGCTTGCGGGGTCTGTATTACATGCTCAAGCACACCATCGAAGGGACCAAGGAAGAAACCTTCGAAGAACAGGCCGAGAGTGACGAGATCATCGAAGACGTTGAAGTCACGCTCGAGTCGCTCCGTGAAGAATTGCACGTGTACGCCAGTAATCGCGGCAACCTCGTGGGGCCGCTCACGGTCGTCGACGGCGAAGACGTCATCGACTGCACGCGACTAGGAAGCGCCGGCTACAGCATCCCTTCGATCGTCGAGCCCGACACCATTCGCTTCGACAAGTGCTCGGCCAAGTTCATCCTGCATGTTGAAAAGGACACGGTCTGGCGTCGCTTTCAGGAAGATAAATTCTGGAAGAAGCATCAATGCCTCGTCACGCATGGTGGCGGTCAGCCGCCTCGTGGCGTGCGCCGCTTGCTGCACCGACTGCACAACGAACTCGAACTGCCCGTGTACTGCCTGCTCGATAACGACCCCTGGGGCTATTACATCTACAGCGTGCTCAAGCAGGGCTCGATCAATCTGGCGTTCGAGAGTGCCCGGATGGCGATTCCCGATTGCCGCTACATTGGGCTGCGGAGCAAAGACTTCGAGCGCTGCAAATTGAGCAACAGCGTGAAGATCAACCTGAACGATCAGGACATCAAACGGGCCAAGCAGATCGCCGAGTACCCGTGGTTCAAAGACAAAAAGAACTGGCAAAAGGAAATTGCCTTGATGCTCGACAACGGCTTCAAGCTCGAAGTCGAATCGCTCATCAGCAAGGACATTAGCTACGTCAGCGAGGAATACGTTCCAGCCCGGCTCGATGAGAAAGATTGGCTCGATTAAGCAGCGGTCGCCCGTGAGCGTATCGATCATCATGATCCGGGCCAGACAACTTGGCAGCGAGGTTACGCGCTGCGAGAATGGCGGATGAGTCGTTTGTCCTCTTCAGGTATGCTCGATCATGCAGCGCCCCGCTACCCATGTTGTTCGTGTCGGTGTGCTTGGACAACTCGGCCAATTCACCGCCCCCGACTTTCGTCGCTACCCACGAGGTACCCGGGTGATCGTTAGAACGGCGCGCGGCATTGAGACCGGCGAGGTCCTGTCGAACGCCCTCGAATCCGAGCACGGCCCACTCGACGGCGAACTGCTCCGCGCGATGACGGTTGAAGACGACCTGCTGGCGGCGCGGTTGCAAAAAGATCGTGTGTCTGCGTGGGAAGCGTGCGAGGCGCGGCTGGCTGATTGTGGCGTGAGCGACGTGGCGATCCTCGATATCGAGCCCCTCTTTGATGGCTCAACACTGTTGTTCTATTTCCTGGGACAGCCCGGCCCAGAGGTCGAGGCGCTGCTCGACGAGTTGGCCGAGACCTACAATGCGCGGGCCAGAATCACCCAGTTCGCCGCCACCTTGCACGAGGGTTGCGGTCCGGGGTGCGGTACCGAACAGGCCCTGGGACATGGCTGTACGAGTTGTGGTAGCGGTTGCGCGGTGGCCGATGCCTGTGGCACAAAACGGTCGAGGACATGAACGCGCGGCGCGGACACTTTATCCCGATCGATCGCCGTGCTTTGGTCGCAATGTTGCGGCAACTCGAACCGCTCAACGATCGCGACTCCGCGCAATTCGAGTCGGTGATCGCACTCATCGAACAGCGCATTCATGCCGAGTTTCAGTCGCGCGTGCGGCGACTCTGCGATATCTACGCCCGGTTCGACCCCGACGTGGATGTCATGCCGCTGCCGCAAGCCGACACAGCCACGCGAGAACGACAGGCGGCCGAAGTGTTCGTCGGCATGGGATATTTGCTCGAAAAGGCCAACTTCCGCCGTCTCGACCGCTCGGACGTGCAACAAGCCGTCCGCGCGATGGGAGCCCTCGGCGCGTCGTTGGCGGTCGATATCGAGGCGTTCTCGCGGCTCGATGTCTATGCCCGCGGACACCATGTCGATACGCGCCAGCGACGACGCTGGCAGAATTGGTTTCGCCGCGAGGTCCTGCACGTGCCGCTCTACAAACGGCTAGCCGTTGTGTTTCGCCCGCACGACGATCATCGCCTGCCGGGGCAGTTCAACGCCGACACTATTTACATGCGGTACTTCAAGAACATTCCCGAGATGGATGTTGACATGGTGCTGCCCGGCACCCGGGTCAAAATGTCAACGCTCGATCATGCGATGATCGCGATGCCGACTTTTACAGGTCTGTTCGTGACCGGCTTGAAAATCGTCAAAGGGGCATTGCTCGTCGCGGCAGTTGGGTTCTACGGCTTGCTCGCTTACGTCGGGCTCGTCATCGGCACCCTAGGCTACGGCTACCGCTCGTTCTTCGGCTATGTGCGAACCCGCGAGAAGTATCAGCTCAATTTGACGCAAAGCCTGTATTATCAGAACTTAGACAACAACCTTGGCGTGATCTATCGCTCAGCAGCTGAAGCCGAAGACCAGGAGTTCCGCGAGGCGGTAACGGCGTATTACCTGCTCTGGCGCCGAGCGGGTACGGAGGGTTGGTCACAGGAAGAACTCGACCGACAAGCCGAGGTCGTCTTGCGCGAGCATGTCCGCTCCGACGTCGACTTCGAGGTAACCGATGCCATCGAGAAACTACGTAGCTGGGGGTTACTTGAGGTGCGCGGTGACAGCCGACTGGCGGTCGTGGGTTGAGCGTCAGACGTGCCGAGGCGTGGTTCCAATCCACGCCGCTGAGCATCAGGTCGAGTATGGATGCCATGAATTGCGATTTCGCCCGGCTCGAATCTCACCTACAATCAGCTTGCCTCGCAGATTCGAGCCCCCTCGTTGTTCATAATTGCAGGTGTTCATTGAGCCAAACGCTGACGGCACCGGCTGCACAAATTCCGCTCGCGGCTTCTCCGCGTCGCATCATGTGGCGCAACGCCACAGTGCTCGTCAGCATTCACTTGCTGGCGCTGCTAGCGCTCTGGCCCTGTTTTTTTAGTTGGACCGGAGTCGTCCTGGCACTGTTGGGACACTATGTGTTCGGACTGCTGGGGATCACGCTCGGTTATCACCGACTGCTCACGCATCGCGGCATGAGTTGTTCGCTACGCTTCGAACACACTCTGGCCTTGTTCGGTGTGTGCTGTCTGCAAGACACGCCCGCGCGCTGGGTGGCTATCCATCGCCAACACCATCAGTTCTCGGATGAGCAGAACGACCCGCATAGCCCTCTGGTGGCATTCATCTGGGGACACTTTGGCTGGCTGCTGGTCGAGAATCGCGAACACAACCAACTCGCGTTTCTCGACCGTTACGCGCACGACCTGCTGCAAGACCCGTTCTACATTCGCCTCGAACGACGCAATAACTGCTTCAAGATTTACGCGCTCCACGCGCTGCTCTATTTTCTCGTCGGTCTCGGGGCGGGCTATCTGCTCACAGGCAATGTGAGTGAAGCGGCGTACTTTGCCACGAGCATATTGATCTGGGGCGTGTTCATTCGCACGCTCACCGTGTGGCACAGCACTTGGTCAGTGAACTCGCTGGGCCATATCTGGGGTTACCGCAACTACCCCACCGACGACAAAAGTCGCAACAACTGGTTGGTAGCGCTCGTCGCTATTGGCGAGGGATGGCATAACAACCATCACCACGATCAGCGCTCCGCCGCACACGGCCATCGCCCGTGGGAAATTGACCTGACCTGGAGCGCGGTACGGTTGCTCGAGAAACTGGGGCTGGTCAACGACGTTATTCGGCCGCGCGTCGCCGCCGCGCGGCCAACGACCGCCGTCCGTAAATAGCTCCTCGTCAAGCGCTGATCGATTCACGCTCTCGACCTGCCCAGCTGTCACGAGTCGTGGCGGTCGCGTAAAATACAATCCGCTCATATGTCCACGTCGTCAACACGCGTCAAGGTCATCGGTCAATCCAGTCGCGGGAGAAAGCAATATGGTTCGCGTTGGTATCGTCGGGGTCGGTTTTATGGGGATGATCCATTACCTGGCCTATCAACAGCTTAAAGGGGTCAAGGTCACGGCGATCAGTACACGCGATGCGAAAAAACGAGCGGGCGATTGGCGAGGCATCAAAGGAAATTTCGGCCCGCCAGGCGCGGTCATGGACCTCAAGGGAATCGCGACGTACGAACATTTCCAAGATCTGCTCAACGATCCGAACGTCGATCTGATCGATATCTGCTTGCCGCCGGTCGGACACTCAAGCGCGGCCATCGCAGCGCTTCGGGCAGGCAAACATGCACTGGTCGAGAAACCGATCGCGCTTGAAACCGGCGACGCCGAAAAAATGGTCGCTGCCGCCAAGAAAGCCGGCAAACAATTGATGATCGGTCACGTATTGCCTTTCTTCGGCGAGTATGCGTACGCGCTCAAGCTAATCACCGATGGCAAATACGGCCGGCTCTTAGGTGGCCATTTCAAACGGATCATCAGCGACCCGCTGTGGATCAAAGACTTCTTTAATCCGCACACCGTGGGTGGTCCCGTCGTCGACTTGCACATCCACGACGCGCATTTCATCCGCTTGGTGTGTGGCATGCCCAAAGCTGTGTTCAGCACAGGCAGCCAACGCGGCGAGGTCGTCGAGTTCTTCACCTCGCAATTCATGTTCGATGACCCGAGCCTGGCAGTCACGGCGACCAGCGGGGTCATCAACCAGCAAGGCCGCTCGTTTACGCACGGCTTTGAGATCCGGCTGGAGAAAGCCACGCTGGTCTACGACTTCGCGGTGATCGACGACAAGCCCACGCTCAACGTCCCACTGACGGTCATCCCATCGAAGGGGAAGACGTTCCAGCCACCCTTGCCGGCGGTCGATGCGTTTGCGGCTGAGCTTGGCGCCGCGGCCAAGGCTGTGAAGTCCGGGCAAGCCTCGCCGATTCTGGCGGGCGAACTGGCGCTCGATGCCTTAAAACTGTGTCAAAAACAGACCCAATCCGTGCGCACGGGCAAGATCGTCAAGGTGTCATGATGATCGACTAAACTCGATCATGGGTGACGAAGCCAGAGTAAATGCAGGGGAGATGTCTCACTCATTTATGTGGTTTCGCGATCATTTCTGGCTATTCTCGTTCCAGCTCAATGTCAATCACGGCAATTCACTTGACCCGCGCGCGCCGTGCCCCATAGATTGACCGCTTATCCGCCGCTGGTTTCATCTTTGCCGCACCCACCCTGGTGAGTCACGCCATGCATGTCCGCTCGAATCGTCGTTCCTGGGGAATGATCTTGACTGCTCTGCTTGCGCTCTCGACGGTTACGTTGCACGGTGCCGAGCCGATAGCCTACGAGCAAGGCAACAAACTCGAGCTGTTCGTCGATGCGCGGCAGATCGCCTCGCAACGCGACGTCGAGCTACGGCTGCACGAGCCCCGCGAGGCCGAGGTGGCGCTCCGGTTCGATGTTCCCTGGGAAGGAAAGTACTCGGCCTATGTCACCGTGTTCCGTGACAACGATCGGGTGCGGATGGTCTATCGCGGCTGGCCCGAGCTGGGTGCGAAAGAAAAAGGAGTCAGCTTCGCCTGTCTTGCCGAGAGCCGCGACGGGCGGCTGTTCGAGCGCCCGCTACTGGGGCTCTTCGAGTTCCAAGGCTCGAAGCAGAACAACATCATCTGGGGCGATCCGTCGCATAACTTCACTCCCTTCAAAGATTCTCGGCCCGGTGTGTCGAGCGATCAGCTTTATAAGGCGCTCAACAGTTACAAGTCCCCCTCGGGCGCCAAAGGGCTCGCCGCTTATGCCTCGGCCGACGGCATTCACTGGCGGTTGCTCAGCGACGAACCGGTGCTCACCAAAGGAGCGTTCGATTCGCAGAATCTCGCATTTTGGGATCCGAACCTGAACGTGTATCGCTGCTACTATCGCATCTTCACCAACAAGGTGCGGGCCGTGGCCGTTGCGACCAGCACCGATTTTTTGAACTGGAGCGACCCGACGCCGGTCGACTTAGGCGAAGCGGTCGAGGAGCATTTCTACACCAACGCGACGGCGCCGTACTTTCGCGCGCCGCACTTTTATTTTATGTTCCCCAAGCGTTATGCCAAGGAACGACATCGGCTGGAGAATCACAAAGATCGGGGGATCTCTGATGCGGTCTTCCTCAGCAGTCGCGACGGCATTCATTTCGATCGCACGTTCCACGAGGCATTCATTCGACCCGGCCGAGATCAGCTCAACTGGGGCGATCGGAGCACCATGACCGCCTGGGGCATCGTGCAAACGGCCGACGACGAAATGTCGATCTATTACTCACAGCACTATCGCTACCCGTCGGCCCACATGCGCCGCGGCGTGTTGCGACTCGACGGCATCGCCTCGGCGCATGCTGGCGCCAAGCCCGGCGAGCTTATCACCAAGCCATTACGTTTCACCGGCAAGCAACTCGTATTGAACTACGCCACGTCGGCCGCCGGGAGCGTGCGCGTCGAAGTGCAAGACGAGCAGGGGCTGCCACTCAAGGGCTACACGCTCGACGACGCGACGGAACTCTATGGCGACCAGATCGCCGAGGCGTATCGGTGGAAAAACGGAACCGACCTCAGCGCTCTGGCCGGGCGTGTCGTTCGCTTGCGGTTTGTACTTCGTGATGCGGATGTTTATTCGTACAAGTTTGAATAGTTGCCCACATCATTCGATCTTTAGAACCTCGACGCTTTCGCCATGAGGACAGCGTCTGAGGCGAGACCGTTCGCCCAAGTCCCGTGGAGCGTGATCGCACGCGCCGGAATTTATCGACAACGACGATTTCACCACTGCGACTCTCGACCCAGCAGGCGCCGCAACAGGCCGATCTGACCCGTATGCAGCATCTCGTGTCGCACGCACCAGGTGAGTGAGCCGAACTTGGTATTGAACAGCGGATGCCCTTTCACCGGCGGCTCGTCGAGTTCCTCATCACGTAGTTGAGGTAGCTCGTCAAGCGCCTGACTGTGGACGCGATCGAACGTCGCGCGGATCTCGGCGATCGACGGATACGCGGTGGCTTGCGCCGTGGGAGTCGAACCTTTGCCAAAGCGGGTCAAAAACTCCGCCGCGATCACCGCCGCGTCCGTCGACCGTTCACCCCGAATACGTTCGAGTAGCAGTCGATATTGGGCCATCGCCAGATGGCCGACCTGCCAGGCGATATGCGTCACGCCCCCTACAGGCTGACGAAACCACTCGTCATCGCGCAGGTCGTTGATCAGCCGCAGCGTGTACTGCCGCGCCACGCGAATCTCGGTCAGAGCCAATTCCAATCGGGTCATCATTCCCTCCTTCGTTTAGACAGGCGAATTACGTTGTAGTCCGCCCCTCAACGATGTTCAATGAGGGGGCGCAAGCACGTCGGTCGAATGTCGCGCGGCATCTTAGGAATGGTTCTGCTATACTAAATCCCGCAGGTTCGACGCTCCCGTACCACGTGCGTCGTGCCGAATAGATTAAGTACGCCTGCGCGCCAGCCTAACGTGCTTACGATCAAGCGACCTGACAGGATCGTCTCGTGCGATCGATCGCTCTTTACGCGCTGCTGTCGGAAGCGTCGCCGAGCTTGCTCGGCGCGCGGCGTGATTCCCTCGACCGAGCCCCCCACGCGTGCCTTTCGCTCGTCGTGCTCGTCTGCCTGACGCTGCTCCATTCGCCCGTGCAAGCGGTCGAAGTCGACGAAGCCGTTAAGCTGTATCAGACAGGTCAGTACGTCGAAGCACTCCAGGCGACCGACGCGGCCACCAAGGAGTTTTACACCGACGTGCGTTGGTGGCGGCTGCGACTCGAATGCCTCGACACGCTGGGCCGATACCGCGAGGGGGCCGAGGCGGCGCGACTCGCGCTGCGCCGCTACTACACCGACGCCCCGCTGCGCGTGCTCGGCTATCATATCCTGCGGCGCGGCGGCGATCCGGCCGGTGCCAACGCCCTGCTCGAAGAATTATTGCGCATCGCCGCGCGGGCCCCCTGGCAGTATCGCACCGCCGAGGACCGTGTCTGGCTCGGTCGAGCCGCCGTGCTCATGGGAGCCGACGCGCGCGAGGTGCTCGAACAGTTCTACGATCAGGCCAAGAAAGATAGCCCCGATTTGCAAGAAGGCTATCGAGCGACCGGCGAGTTGGCCTTGCTCAAACACGACCTGACCGTGGCGGCCGAGACCTATCGCGCCGCGCTCAAAACCTTTCCGGACGATCCCGAGTTGCTCGTGGGTTTGGCTCAGTCGTTGCGAGAAGACGCGCCCCAGGAAAGTCGCCCGTTGATCGACGCCGCCTTGAAACAAAATCCCCGCCATCTCGGCGCACTGCTGTGGATTGCCGAAGATGCACTCGCGCATGACGATCTGACCGATGCCGCCGCGCTGCTCGACAAGGTGCTTGAGATCAACCCAGCCCATTCGCGTGCGTGGTCGTTGCGAGCCGTGCTCGCGCATCTGCAAGCCAACCCAATCGAAGAGCAACGCAGCCGCGACTGGGCACTCTGCAACTGGGACGCTGACCCCGCGGTCGATCACACGATCGGCGAGAAGCTCTCGGCCGCGTATCGTTTTTCCGCGGGGGCCGCCTATCAACGCCGGGCTTTGCAGTTCGATCCGCAATTTCTGCCGGCGCGAACTCAGCTCGCGCAAGATTTGCTGCGGCTGGGTGAGTCCGACGAAGGTTGGCAACTGGTCCAGCAAGTGCAAGAAGCCGACGCCTACAACGTCGTAGCCTTCAATCTGGCCACGCTCCATGATCGGCTGGACCGTTACACCTCGCTCGAATCCAAACACTTTCTGCTGCACATGGATCGCCGCGAGGCCGACGTCTACGGTCAACGTGTGCTCGATCTGCTCGAGCGGGCCCATCAGACGCTCGGCGACAAGTATCGCTGGCGCGACGACGGTCGCATCACGGTCGAAATTCTCACCCGGCAAGAAGATTTCGCCGTCCGGACGTTTGGCTTTCCCGGGGGTGATGGCATTCTGGGGGTCTGCTTCGGCCGGGTCATCACCGCGAACAGCCCTGCTGCCCTGACGGGTCGCACCACGAACTGGGAAGCAACCCTCTGGCATGAATACTGTCATGTCGTAACGTTGGAGCTCACCCAGCATCGCATTCCGCGCTGGCTCAGCGAGGGGATCAGCGTCTACGAGGAACGACAGGCCAATCCCGCTTGGGGCAACCGTCTGAACCGCGACACGCGACAGATGATCGTCGATGGGCAACTGACCCCCGTCTCGCAGTTGAATCAGGCCTTCCGTCGGCCTCGCTCAGCCGCCCACTTTAATCTCGCCTACTATCAAGCCTCGCTCGTGGTCGAATATCTCGTCGATCGCTTTGGTCATGACACACTGCTCAAGATCCTCGCCGATGTCACCGCGGGAATGCCGATCAACGACAGTTTGCAACTCCGCGTCGGCGCGCTCGCGGCGCTCGACCAAGCCTTTGCCCAACATGCACTCCAAGTGGCTCAAGCCTACGGGCCGAAAGTCGATTGGAACGATCGCGACGTGCCGCCGCTCCAGGCCGACTCGATCGAGACCATCACGGCGTGGCTCAAAGATCGCCCACAACACTACCGAGGCCGGCTGCGATACGCTCAAGCCTTGATCGCCGGGCGCCGTTGGGACGAGGCCCGCACGACGCTCGAACAGCTCGTGGGCGACGCCCCGCAATGGGCCGGCGACGACAGTCCTTACATGTTGCTGGCGCAAGTGCATCGCGAACAAGGAAAAACCCAACTCGAACTCGAGGTGCTCGCGGCCTCGGCTCTGCGGAGCGACGACGCCATCGAGACTTATCGCCGACTGATCGAGTTGGCCGTGAAAGCGAACGATTCGCCGAGTATTGCCCAAAATGTCGAGCGCTACCTAGCGGTACGTCCACTCGATGAGTTCCCCTATCGCTATGCGGCCGAGAGTGGCGAGCGCGGCGGTTTATTGCCCGTCGCGATCCGCGCGGCCCGCGCGCTCGTGGCGCTCGAATCGGTCGACCGCGCCGCTGCACACTATCTGCTCGCCAAATTGTTGCACGCCTCGGGCGACAGCGAAGCGAAACGCCACGCGCTACTCGCCTTGGAAGTGACACCGCGTTTTCGCGACGCTCAAAAGTTGCTGTTGAAAATCGTTGGCCCGCCGGAGAAGCAACCGTGAGCAGGCTCCTGAGGTACGTCACCGTCGCTTCGCTCGTCGCGCTGCTGGCGTGGAGCGCCGTCTGGGCGCAACGACGCATGCCGCGCCGCGATGCACACGTCGATCGCAACGGGGTCCCTGTCTGGGAAGTCGATCCGGAAATGCCCGACGACCTGTTCACGTTCGTCCGACTGCGCTACAACTCGTTTCAGCGCGGACACGCTTGGGCGACCGACTACCCGGACGCCGAACTGAACCTCTCCTACCGACTGCAACAGCTCACGTCGCTCCGCGCTCACCCCGACGGCAAGGTCATCGACGTCGACGACCCCGCACTGTTCGATCATCCGTTCGCATACATGATCGAGCCAGGCGATATTTATCTGTCGCCGAACGAGTCGAAGATCCTGCGACGGTATCTGCTGAGTGGCGGCTTCCTGATGGTCGACGATTTTTGGGGCGAGTACGAATGGAACAATTTTCACGCCGCGTTCAAGCAGATATTTCCTGATCGCGAGCTGGAAGAGTTACCTCTCGAACACCCCATCTTTCATTGCGTGTATGACCTGAAAGAGAAACCGCAGGTGCCGAGCATCGGCGCGGCGCATGCGGGCCGGTTCTCGGGCATCACGACCGAGCGCGACGACGCTCGCACGCCCCACTACAAAGCCTGCTTCGACGACAAAGGTCGCATGATGATGATCGTCTGCCACAACACCGACCTGGGCGACGGCTGGGAACGCGAAGGAGAAGACGAGTGGTACTTTCGCGAGTTCTCGGAGAAAAAATCCTACCCGCTGGGCATCAACATCCTGTTCTACCAATTCACGCACTGAAACGGTCCTCCCGCCGCTTACGCGCCGAACTTCGCGATCGCGTCCGCCGCTAACGAATCTCACTCTCCTTAATTTATCACTTCGCACTCAGCACTTGGCACTTTCCACCATGGATTACGAAGAAGAACGTGACGCGGTCACCCAACTGCGCGAGAGCCGCGCTCGCATCGACGCCGAGTTGTCCAAAGTGATCGTTGGCCAACGCGAGGCGGTCGAGCAACTGCTGATCGCTTTGTTCGCCGGCGGACACTGCCTGCTGACCGGTGCTCCCGGCTTGGCCAAGACACTGCTGGTGAAGTCGATTGCGCAGGTCTTTCATCTCAAGTTTCAACGCATTCAGTTCACACCTGATCTGATGCCGGCCGACATTACGGGCACGGAGATTTTGCAGGAAGCAAGTGACGGTCGCCGCACGCTCACGTTTGTCCGCGGGCCGATTTTTGCCCACGTCATTCTCGCCGACGAGATCAATCGCACGCCCCCCAAGACTCAAGCCGCGCTGCTCGAAGCGATGCAGGAGCATCAGGTGACCGCGGCCGGCACCTGCTACACGCTGGAAGAACCCTTCTTCGTACTCGCCACGCAAAACCCCATCGAGATGGAAGGGACCTACCCGCTGCCCGAGGCTCAGCTTGATCGGTTCATGTTCAACGTCGTGATCGATTATTTGCCCGAGGACGACGAAGTGGCGGTCGTGCAGCGGACGACGACACGCTCTTCGGCCGCGATCCAAGCCCTGTTTACGGGTGACGACATCCTCCGGTTCCATGAGCTGGTGCGACGTGTGCCCGTGGCCGAAGAAGTGGTTCGCTACGCGGTCCGACTGGCGGCGGTCAGCCGCCCCTCGCAGGCCAACGCGCCCGAGTTCGTGCGACAGTGGGTGAGTTGGGGAGCCGGCACCCGCGCGGCTCAGAGCATGATCTTGGGGGCCAAGGCCCGCGCCTTGCTCGCCGGACGCGTTCACGCCACGGCCGACGACATTCGGCAACTCGCCCTACCCGTGCTTCGACATCGCGTGCTCATCAACTATCGCGCCGAGGCCGAAGGGGTGACGATCGAGCAGGTCATCGCGCGGCTGCTCGAACACGTGCCTGGCCCGCTCGAAGAGAAATAATCCACGTTCATCGGTTGAGTTATGAGCGACGTTACTCCCGCACCCACCGAACCGCGCCGCAGCGGCTGGATCGATCCGGCCACGCTGATGCGCATTCGTCACCTGGAGCTGCGGGCGCGCGTGGTCGTCGAAGGATTTTTCACCGGCCTGCATCGCAGCCCTTACCACGGCTTCTCGGTCGAGTTCACCGAGTACCGCCAATACTCGCCTGGCGACGACCCACGTTACCTCGATTGGAAATTGTTCGCCCGCAGCGATCGCTACTACATCAAGCGATTCGAGGACGAGACGAACCTCCGCTGCCATCTGGTCGTCGATCTGAGCCGGTCGATGGACTACGGCTCGCTCGGTTACTCCAAAGCCGATTACGCTCGTACGCTGGCCGCAACCCTGGCGTATTTTTTGAACTCGCAGCGTGACGCGGCCGGTCTCACCACGTTTCACTCGGCGCTGCTCGACTATCTGCCGCCGCGTTACCGCCCCGGCCATCTTCGTCGACTGATGCTACTGCTCGATCGACCGGCGGCCGGCGAGGCAACCGATCTTGCCAAGCCACTAGAGCGTGTGGCCGAGCTGCTCAACAAACGCGGCGTAGTCGTGCTCATCAGCGATTTACTCGCTCCGATCGAGGGTCTCGAATCGCAACTGGCCGCGCTCGTCTCACGCGGACACGAGGTGCTCGTGTTCCAGGTGCTCGACCCCGCCGAGTTGAGTTTCTCCTTTGGCGAGGCCGCGTTGTTCGTCGACGTCGAGAGCGGCCGCGAATTGTACGTCGACCCTGCCACCGCCCGGGCCGAGTATTTGCGCCGCTTCGAGGCCCATCAACAAACCTTGCAAACGCTCTGCGATCGGCTGGGCATCGAGCTGCAACGGCTCTCGACCGATCGGCCACTCGAACACGCGCTGTCCGATTATCTGCAACGTCGTGGTCAGCGGGGCCGAGTCGTGAGGCGCCGCGCGATGACTAGCCCGGGGAGGGGTGCATGAGTTTTCTCGCCCCCTGGTTCGTAATCGCCGGTGTGGCGGCCGTCTCGCTGCCGGTGCTGTTTCATCTGCTACGACGCACGCCGCGCGGACGCCTGCCCTTCAGTACCTTGATGTTCTTGGTCCCCTCGCCTCCGCGGCTCACACGCCGCAGCCGACTCGAAAACTGGCCCTTGCTGTTGCTGCGCGGACTCATCTTGCTGCTGCTGGCCATCACATTCGGCCGGCCCGTGTGGCGCGAGCTGCTCGAACAGCGGCAAGAAACTCCCGTCGGCGAACGTGTGATCGTACTGCTCGACACGAGTGCGAGCATGCGTCGCGGCGCGTTGTGGCCCGAGGCGCTCCAAGAGGTCGAGCGCCTCGTTGAGCGTGCGGGCCCTTACGATGAGCTGGCGCTGTTCTCGTTCGCGAACGACTGCCGGCCGCTCGTGTCGCTCGAAGCTTGGCGACAGGCTCCGCCCAGCGAGCGGCTCGGACTCACTCGCGCCGCGCTACAGGGCGTTTCGCCTCAATGGTCGGCAACGTATTTAGATCAGGCGCTGCTCACGGCCGTCGACGCGCTCGAGGCCACCACCGCCAGCGCCACGAACAAGACAGCGCCTCGCGCCGCGAAAATTGCCCTCATCAGCGATTTGCAACAGGGGAGCCGACTGTCTCAACTGCAACGCACCGAGTGGCCCCAAGGGGTCGAGGTCGAATTGGTCACGCTCACGACCGCAGGAACCAATGCCGGCGTGCATGCCCTCGAAGCGAGTGACGAGGCCGAGACCGTCAACGCCGCCCAGAACCGTCCGCGCGTGCTCATCACGAACGCGGGTAACTCGACGCGAGAGAGCTTCGATCTCGCCTGGCATGGTGCCCCCTCGGCCGACGAGCCGAAAGTGAGTGCGTATGTGCCGCCAGGCCAGTCGCGCGTCGTGCGTCCCCCTCCGCTCCCGGCCGGCGATGTTGCGCAACTCACCCTACGCGGCGACGACGAGCCGTTCGACAACACATTCTGGTTCGTGCCACCTCAGCGCGAGCAATTGCGCGTGCTGCTCTTGGCCAACGAACAGGCTGACGACCCCCAGTCATTGCGTTATTTCTTGCAACGCTCGCTCGGCCAGTTCTCACCCGGTCGGGTCGTGTCGCTCGATGTGATCGACCCCACGGCGGTCGAGGTGCGCGTGCCGTCCGAGCGCGATTGGGACAACGTTCCGCTGGTGATCGTGGCTCAGCCGACGGCACTGTCGGCCGAATGGAATGCGTCGCTGCGGGCTTGGGTCGATCGCGGCGGAGTCATGTTGGCCGTGCTGCTCAAGAGCGACGCGAGCGGCTGGCGCGGTGTGCTCGGCGATCGTGCCGCGGGCGTGACCGTCAGCGAAGCTGAGTCCGGTGGTGACCATGCCTTGCTGAGCGAGATCGATTTTCGTCACCCACTCTTCGTCCCCTTTCATGATCCCCGCTATAGCGACTTCACGAAAATTCATTTCTGGCATTGGAGACGCTTGGCGTTCGACGAGTCACTCCAGAACGACGCCCGGGTGATCGCGCGATTCGATCGAGGCGACCCCGCGCTGGTCGAGCTACGGCAAGGCGCGGGTCGGGTGCTGTTGCTGGCCGCAGGTTGGCAGCCGCGCGAGAGTCAGCTGGGCGTGTCAAGCAAGTTCGTTCCGCTCATCGCCACGCTCGTCGAGTTGGGTTGGCAGAAACCTTCGCACGTGGCGAGTGTCGTCGCTGGCGAGGTCGTCGATCTGGCGCGACTCAACCAGAAAGCGCCGGATGAAGTGACGGTAAGCGGCGCATCGGAAGCGAACAGCGCGGGGTGGACGATCAAAACGCCCGGCGGCGAAGCGTTGCGGGTGAGTGCAAGCCAACCGCAGTTTGTTTGTGCGGCGGGACCGGGCGTGTACGAAGTCCGCTCGTCGGCCGGTGTGCAACGCCTGGCGGTGAATATCTCGGCCGATGAGAGTAAGACCGCGCCGCTGGGGAGCGAGGCGCTCGAAGCCCTCGGCGTGCGTTTGGTCAAAGAATCGAACCCGACGCCGCTCTCGACAAGCGAACAGCAGACATTGCAGTTGCGCGAGGTCGAGGCGCGGCAACAATGGTGGCGTTGGTGTTTGATGCTCGCGCTGGCCGTCACATTGATCGAGACCTGGTATGCCGGGCGCGTTGCCCGCCACGAGCAAGCGAGTTGAAATGGACATTAACCCCTATTCGGTACGAGAATCTGCCATGAAAACTCCCACGGTCGAACGCGAGCTGCGGCAGATCGCCGGTCGGTTTCGACGACGCTTGTTGTGGCGCAATTTGACGCTCGTGTGGTCGCTCGCGCTGCTCACGGCCTGGGCCGGGTTTTTTATTGCGCAGGGCGAACAACACCCGTGGAACATCATGCCGCCGCTGGTCGGGTCGGCCGGGCTGGGCTTGATCGTGCTGCTGCTCAGCTTGGCGCAGCGACGCAAATTGCATTGGGTCGCCCAACAGATCGAGCACGAGTACCCCGAACTGGACACCAAACTGCTGGCGGCTTTTGAGCAGGAACGCCGCGCCCCCGCCGGACAGCGTAGTTTTTTGGAAGATGCCGTCATTCAGCAGGCCCGTGTCCACGCGCTCAATAATCAGCACTGGACACGCACGGTGCCGCGCGGCGAGTTGTGGGCCTGGGGCAGCGTGCAGTGGCTCGCTTTACTGCTGCTGGCCGGCTCGCTCTACGTACAAACCCAGGTCATGCTCGTGGCCGCGCCGGAGACCCCATCGCCCGAATCGACGGTCGACGTGCCCACGCTCGAAAAACTGGCCGTGCAAGTCGAGCCCGGCGACATCGAGCTCGAGCGCGGGACCGACTTACTGGTGCTGGCTCGCTTTACGGAGAACGATCGCCTGCCGCGCGAGGTCACGGTCTCGACCACCGACACGCAAGGCGAACGCCACTACCCGATGCAGCAGAGTCTCAGCGATCCGGTCTTTGCCGCCCGGGTGAGCGAAGTGAAGCAGGACCTCACGTATCGGCTCACGCTGGGCGCTCAGCAGACGCACATGTATCGCGTCACGGTCTTCGACTATCCGGAACTCGACCGCGCCGACGCCGAGCTGCGGTACCCCAGCTACACACAGTTACCCGAGCGACGGCTGGAAGACGTGCGGCAGTTCAGCGCCGTCGAGGGGACCGAGCTGCGGCTGTTATGTCGATTGAACAAGTCGGTGGCCTCGGCGAAGCTCATCAGCGCCGAGGGGGAGCCGATCGCGCTTGAGTCCACGCAGGGCGACCCCACGCTGTACAGCACGACGCGCGTACTCACGCAGAGCGTGCGTTGGAAGCTGGAGCTGCTCGACGACAAACAGCGTAAGAATCGCCAGGGGGTCGAGTTCGTCGTGAACGTCATTCCGAACCGCGAACCAACGCTCAAGCTCGTGTTTCCGCGGCAAGACGTGAAGGCGTCGCCGCTGCAAGAGCTGTCGCTCGAAGCCGAGGTGGCCGACGATTTTGGCGTCGTCCGCTGGGGTGTCGCCTACGAGCTCACAGGGCGCAAGAGCGAGCGTATCACGCTAGGGGAACAACTCCAGGCTGGCGACCGTCACACGGGCAAGCGGCTGGTCGCGCTCGAAGAGTTGCATGCCAAGCCCGATGAGCTGCTGGCCTGGCATGCCTGGGCCGAGGACATGGGCCCCGACGGCAAGTTGCGACGTACGCAGAGCGATATCTTCTTCGTCGAGGTGAGTCCGTTCGAGGAGATTTTCTGCGAGCAGTCGAGTGACGGCGGCCCGCCGTCGGCTGGCAAAGGAGAAGCGAATCCCGCCGAGGAGTTGGCCAAGCTGCAAAAGCAAATCATCGCGGCTACCTGGAACCTGCGGCGACGCGAGTCGGCCGCAAAGGTGTCGAAGGAATACACCGCCGACGCGCAGACGATTGCCGACTCGCAGCAGAAAGCGCTCGACCAACTGGCCGATGCGAAGGAGAAGCTCAAGTCTCCTGACGCGAGCGCCACGGTCGACGAGATCGCCAAGCACATGCAGACCGCGCAGCGTGAACTGAGCATGGCCGCGAAGGACGGCGTGTTGCCGCCACTCGACCCCGCATTGGCCGCCGAGCAGGCCGCGTATCAAGGTCTGCTCAAGCTCCGCGCGCGCGAAACCCGTGTGACGCGCAGCAAGAGCGCGTCGGCCGGCGGCGGAGGGCAGCAGAGCGCGAGTGGCCAGGCGCTCGATCAACTCGAACTGAACAACGAAGAGAATCGCTACGAAAAACGCAACGGTGGGGCGAGCGCCGAGCAAACGCCAGCCCAAAAGGAGCGCGAGGAGTTTCTCTCCCGGCTCCGCGAACTGGCCCGGCGACAGGAGGATATGAACCAAAAGATCAAGGAGCTTCAAGCCGCGCTCGAGGCGGCTCGCAACGAGGACGAGAAGAAACAGATCGAGCGTCAACTGAAACGATTGCGCGACGAACAACGCGAGATGCTCCGCGATGTCGATCAGTTGAAGAGCAAGGTCGATCAGCCTCAACACAGCCAGCCGCAGGCCGACGCGAGCAAGCAGCTCGAATCGACCCGCGAGAACATTCGCAAAGCGAGCGACGCCCTCGACAAGGGACAGACCGCGCAGGCATTGTCGGCCGGCAAGCGAGCGGAGAGCGAGTTGGACAAGCTGCGCGAGGATTTTCGCCAGAAGTCGGCCAATGAGTTTGGCGAGGAAGTGCACGATCTGGTCGACCGCGCGCGGCAGCTCGACGAGCGGCAGCAGAAAATTGGTCAGCAGTTGAGCGGCAACGCGCCCGAGGCCAAGCGGCCCGAGAAAGCCGGCCTCCGCCCGAGCAGCGAACCGACGGCGAAACCCAAACTACCCGACGAATTGGCCGAGCAGCGACGCGAATTGGCCGAGGTACTCGACAAGGCCAAGGAGCTGACCGAGCGGGCCGAGGGAAACGAGCCTGTTCTCTCGAAGCAGTTGTACGACACAATCCGCAAGACGCATCAAGCCCAGACCGAGCGCGCGGTCGAGATCATGCATCGACTGGTCGACAACGGACTGCCTCGTGAGGCGGCCAAGATCGAACAGCAAGCGCGTGATGGGGTGCAACAATTACGCTCGGGCATCGAGAAGGCGGCCGAGGGGGTGTTGGGCAACGACGTCGAAAGTCTCCGCCGCGCCAAACGCGAGGTCGATCGCTTGGCTCAGGCGCTCGACCGTGAGTTGGCCAGCACGCAAGGCCGCCCAACCGGCGAGCCCCAGCCAGGAGAAACCCTCAACGCCGAGAGCAAGCCCAGCGAAGGTCAGCAACCCACGACAGGTCAACCGAGCGACGACACCAAGTCTGCCCCCCAAGGGGAGCCGAAACATGGTGGGCAGCCGAAAGCGGGTTCGTCCAAGCAGGGTGAGTCAAAAACGGGAGAGCAATCCGCGGGAAAATCTTCGCCATCAGGCAGTGAGTCGTCCGCCTCCAAAACTCAACAACCCGGCAGCGCTCGTTCCGATGGCCAAGGCCAACAACCGGGACAAGGCCAAGCGAAGGAATCGAAACCTGGCCAAGGACAGTCGAAGGGCCCGTCTTCAGCCCCGTCTCCAAACCAACCCGGGAAAGGTCAACAATCCGGCGATGGTCCACAACCGCCGCAGGCTCAGCCGAGCGCGGCGCAAAGCAAGAGTGGCCAAGGTCAACAACCGAGCCAAGCTCAAACGGCCGGACAAAATCCTCAACGGGGCAAACCATCCGGCGGCACTCAAGTCGGCCCCGGCGGCGGGGCACGCGGCGTGCTCAACGGACCCGATTGGCGAGAGTGGTCCGACGCGCTCCGCAATGTCGAGGAATTTGTGCCCGGCACGCGGCTGCGTGGCGAAGCGGCTCGTATCCGCGAACAGGCTCAAGCGATTCGCGCGGAGTCCAAGCGGCACTCGAAAACACCCAACTGGGATTTGGTTCGCGAGACGGTCTACGAGCCGCTTGTCGAGTTGCAGCGGCAGTTGAATGAAGAACTGCTGCGACGCGGCTCGACCGAGGCGGCCGTGCCACTCGATCGCGATCCTGTGCCCGATCGGTTCGGCGAGGCGGTCCGACGTTACTACGAGCGGCTCGGGAGCGGTCAATGAGCGTGCTCGGCGTCGTGTTGTTATCGAGCCTAGTTTGGGGAGCGCGGCAATGGATGTTGCCTGCCGTGGCGATCGTCGCGCTCGGTACTCTGGTGCTTCTCTGGGGTTATCGCCGCGTGAGCGGGCCGCGCTGGGTGCGCTTGACCGCGGCGACTCTCAAGGCGGTGGGCATCGTCTTGCTCGCGGCGATATTACTCGATCCACTTTGGGCTTCGCGCCGCGCCCGACCCGGCGAGAATGTTGTGCTGCTGCTGGTCGACACGAGCCAGAGCATGCAGGTGCAGGGACGCGACCACGCGCCGAGCGCCGCCCAGGCGTTTCGCGAACGACTCGACAACGAACAGCAGCCGTGGCTGGTGCGATTGAAACAAGATTTTGACGTTCGCCGTTACACATTCGATAGTCGACTCGAGCCACGCCATCGTTTCGACAACCTGGAATTCAACGGCACGTCGTCAAGCCAGCACGCCGCGATCGCCTCGCTAACGCAGCGATTTGCTCAGCGCAGCGTCGCGGGGATCGTGCTCTTTAGCGATGGCGTCGCCACCGACACGGCACGAGTCGATTCGGCCGTGCGACGTGTGCCGGTGTTCCCTGTGTTGCCGCCTCGGATCGAGTCGGCCGACGAGGTCACGCTGACCCGAGTCGCCGCGACGCAGACGAATTTCGAGGACGCCCCCATCACGCTCGTGGCCGATGCGGTGGCCCGAGGTTTTTCGGGCGAGCCACTTGTGTGTCAG